>CAVALB010000091.1:0-9113 GCA_963589345.1 uncultured Selenomonadales bacterium
ACGCCACACCGACGAAATGCGAAGCATTTTGGAGGTTGGTTCTGAACAGTTACCTTCATTTATAATTGCTTTGAAGAATCAGAATTAGCGTTAAAGGGTATATTACATTTATTCGGCGGAAAAAGTGTGGTATGACAACATAAATTCGCTGTAATTTTTGTTAGAATGTGATATACTATAGCTTATCAGAAGTTGCAAAGCAAGTTCAGATAAAAGGCGCATACTTTGCGCCGTCTATCTGATTCTAGGGTTCGCGAAGCGGTTCCTAGAATATGTTTACATCTTACAATTTTGTGATTGCTGCAAACCTAACTATGTATACCTTGTGATAACGGAGGTGCGTATCTATGTATCGAATTGCTATGGAAAAATTGCTGAAATGGAAACAAAACAAACGCCGCAAGCCTTTAATTATCGAAGGTGCCCGTCAGGTCGGAAAGACCTGGCTGATGAAGGAGTTTGGCAGACAGGCGTATAACGATACCGTATATATCAATTTCGACTCCAATTCTCGGATGGCAGAATTATTTGCTTCTGATCTGGATACAAATCGCCTGATTATGGGCTTGGAATTATATGTAGGACGTAAAATCGATCCCGATCATGCTTTGTTGATTTTTGATGAAGTGCAGGAAGTTCCGAGAGCATTGACATCTCTCAAATATTTTTATGAAAATGCTCCGCAGTATCACATTGTATGCGCTGGTTCCTTGCTCGGGATTGCACTGCATCAAGGTACATCCTTCCCGGTTGGCAAAGTCGATTTCTTAAAGCTGTATCCCTTATCGTTTAAAGAGTTTTTGATGGCAACAGATAAAGAACGGTTTGCTGACTTATTGGATGCACGAGATTTTCAAATGATTACAAGCTTCAAGCAGACTTATATTGATTCTTTGAAGCAATATTACTTCATTGGAGGATTGCCGGAGGCGGTTCAAAGTTTTGCAGAAAACAAGGATTTTAATGAAGTTAGGGAGATTCAAAAAAGGATCCTCGAGGCTTACGAACAGGATTTTTCCAAGCATGCTCCCGGTGAAATCGTTCCCAGGCTGCGTATGCTGTGGAACAGCATTCCATCTCAGCTGGCAAAAGAAAACAAAAAATTTATTTACGGACTTATTCGTGAAGGTGCACGAGCGAAAGACTACGAAACAGCAATTATGTGGCTAAGTGACTGTGGCCTGATTCATAAGATCAGTCGTGTCAATGCGATAGGTCTCCCTTTGCGTGCCTATGAGGATTTAAAGGCATTTAAACTTTTTGTATTAGATGTGGGGCTTCTGGGGTGCATGGTTGGACTGCGTCAGCACACGCTGCTTGACGGCAATAATCTCTTTGTAGAATTTAAGGGTGCTCTTACAGAGCAATATGTATGTCAGCAGTTAAAGACCATTCAGGATTTAAATGTTTTTTATTATACGAATGACAGAGGCTCCTGCGAGATAGACTTTGTTGTTGATATGGGAGAGCGGATTGTTCCGGTTGAGGTAAAAGCAGAGGTAAATCTCAAAGCAAAAAGTCTTAAGGCATATTATGAAAAATTCTCACCGGAAATATCGGTTCGCACATCCATGGCAGACTTCAAAAAAGAAGAATGGCTTGTGAATCTGCCATTGTATGCGATAGAAGAGATTGCGGAGATATAGGAATCGTTAAGTACTAAAAAAGCCACACGCATATACGTGTGGCTTTTTCGTCTCTTATCTTCAAAGACAAGTCTTGTTTGAATTTAAGATTACTTATTCTTATTTACGAGATCGTCCCAATCAGAAATACCCTCAGACGTGGATTTGATGGTCTTGTTGTCGGTATACAGCTGCGGAACGTACTGCTTGTTTACATAGTAATAGCAATCGTTGCCATCTTTAGCAGCAGTCTTATTCTTCTGGATGTTACCGCTTGCGTTAACAAGACGATAGCTGCTATCAGTCAGAACGGTGTAGTTAACAACCTCATCATCTTTGTTGGTGTAGTTGTTATCGAAATCCGGTGCATTTACTTTCTCTACCTTAACACCAGCAGCGTTGATATTTAAGGAAGTACCCTCATCATTGGTTACGCTAACCAGCTGATACTTGTCATCGCTGTCTGCTTTAATTCTGCAGCCATAGTTGTAGATGTACTTGTTGTCATCGATACCGGTTACACCCTGACCTCTACCACTCTTAGCGGTACCGGTCTTCTGGAACTGGAAGGAATAGGAGCTTCCGTCAAGGCTGATATTTACATTACCGGTCTTCATAGCGCCATCAGTATCTTCGTTGTTGCCGAAGTAGTACAGACGTACGTTGTCATCCCAGTCACTCTGACCGCTGTAGTTACCATCAAGGATATCGTCCAGAGCATCGGAGTCGATGTCATCATCAATGACTTTTGCAATCTGGTCGCTGTTCCCATCTTCCATCTGAAGGATGCACAGACCGGTCAGCATAGCGCCGCCTTTGCCGTTGCCATCATCCTCAGGCCAGAATGCATAATATTTACCTTTGATGTTCTTAATGATACCTTCATACAGAACACCCTTGCTGTCTGCATAGTACCATTTCTCGGATTCGTCGTTTGCGTGGGTCTGAGCGAAGGATTCGGTCTGAGACTCATCGAAAGTATTGTCATTGTCGCTGGAAGCTGCAACTACCTTGAACCAGCCCTTGGTCTGACGAGCACCATCCTCTGGGCTATTGTAGTAACGCCAGTTAGAAACGGAAGATGCAGTGCTGGTGCTGGCCTTCAGAGCCCACTCATAAATCATAACACCGCGAGTATCGAAGCTGTAGTATTTACCATTGGATTTCCAGCCCTCTTTGCCAGATCCTAAGCCTCTCTTCTCGCCGTTAGACTTGAAGTTGAACCAGTAGTCATAGTCATCATCCTTACCGTTTTCATCATCATAAACGGTAATTCTCTGCCAACCGGTCTTTAAAGAACCATCTTCCCAGGAACCGCAGTAGTATTTAGCGTCCTTCCAACCGTCATCACCGGTAGCCAGTTCGCCATCATCGGTTACCCAGCCATAGAGCATCTTACCATCAGCGTCGAAAGCATATTTCTTACCATCGATGGTTTTGAACTTGGTGGTGCTGCTGTTATCGCCAGCTTTGTAAGCTTTACCGGTTTTCTGCATGTAGTAGTAGTGATACTCAGCCGGATCATCATCATCATCCTGATCTTCGTTAACAACTTTAACCCAGGTGTTGGTTACCATAACACCGTTGCCATCTACATAGTAGATATCGCCGTCATCGTCAACCAGCTTATCGGTAGCCATTGCGCCACCTTCTTCGGAATCCAGCCAGAACCAGTTGTCTCCGGATTTTTTCCACTCGTTCTCTACTCTATTGCCATCTTTATCATAGTAGTACCAGGTTCCGTCTTCCTCAACCCAACCCTGAGCTGCGAAAGAGGTCATAGCACCACCGATAGCTAACAGAGCTGCTGCAGATGCAACTGCAACTACTTTAGTCTGCTTTCTCATAATGAATGCACTCTCCTTTTTACTTTTTTGAATTTGCTACGAAATTCCTAAATTGCATTACGAGACGATTATACTTCCTATAAGGCAAATTTCAGGAAGGACGGGTTGTATGCGTAAAACGGAACGCACGAGAGTTCTTGTCACGCCTGACAAAATATGGTATGATATAAGACAGCGTATTAAATTTTCAGGAAAAGGAATGATGAAAGATGGGGCTGAATCTGTAGGATCAGTTTTGTTCATTGTCCGCTTCTACGGTGTGATCGAGCGACTGCCCGTTATGGGCTGAGCGAAATAATCTGTCGGAGCTGTCTTGCCGCATACGAACCATAACGATCAGATGCGCACAAAGACAGGCATCGAAACAAACACAAACCGTAAGGAAGCAGCCTGTAAAAAATGGCGATAAAAGAAATAAGATAAGACAAAATAAAAAACGCCATGGACAACGAACAAATGGGAGGAATTAAAATGTTAAATATCAGTAAGTACAAAAGAAACCCGGTCGTACACTATCCGGAGCGCGAGTGGCCAAACAAGGAAATCGAGAAAGCACCGATCTGGTGCAGCGTAGACTTACGTGACGGCAACCAGGCTTTGGTCGAGCCGATGGTAGTAGAAGAAAAGATCGAGTTTTTCAATATGTTAGTCAAACTGGGCTTTAAGGAGATTGAGATTGGTTTCCCGGCAGCGTCCCAGATCGAATATGACTTCTTAAGACAATTGGTAGAGCGCAAGCTCATTCCGGACGATGTCCGCGTACAGGTTTTGGTACAGTGCCGTGAGCATCTGATCAAGAGAACCTTCGAGGCTATCCAGGGCATCAAGAAGGTAGTTGTGCATATCTACAATTCTACCTCTACCCTGCAGCGCGATGTGGTTTTCCATAAAAACATGGAAGAAATCAAGCAGATCGCCATTGAGGGCACGGAGCTGGTCAAGAAATATGCAAAGGATTATGATGGAGACCTGATGTTAGAGTACTCTCCGGAGAGCTTTACCGGCACCGAGCTGGAGTACGCACTGGAGGTCTGCACCGCCGTTCAGGACACCTGGGGCGAGGCAACTCCGAAAAAACCGATCATCTTCAACCTGCCGTCCACCGTGGAAATGAACACGCCGAACGTTTATGCAGACCAGATCGAGTGGATGCACAAGCATTTCAAGAACCGCGAGAGCGTGATCTTAAGTGTACATCCGCACAATGACCGCGGCACCGGCGTGGCTGCCACCGAGTTAGCACTCCTTGCAGGCGCAGACCGTGTTGAGGGAACCTTATTCGGCAATGGTGAGCGTACCGGTAATGTTGACATCTTAAATATCGCTTACAACATGTTCTCCCAGGGCATCGATCCGAAGCTGGATATCGACAATGTCCGCGAGATCGCTGAGGTTTACGAGCGCTGCACCAAGATGACCATCGACCCGCGTCATCCGTATGCAGGCAAGCTGGTATTTACCGCATTTTCCGGATCTCATCAGGATGCCATCAACAAGGGCTTACAGGCTCTGCATGAGAGAAACAGCCAGTACTGGGAGGTTCCGTATCTTCCGATCGATCCGTCCGACATCGGCAGACAGTATGAGCCGATCGTTCGTATCAACAGCCAGTCCGGTAAGGGCGGCGTAGCCTTTGTTATGGATACCTTCTACGGCTTCAAGCTGCCGAAGGGTATGCACAAAGAGTTTGCAGATGTCATCCAGAAGATTTCCGAGCAGCAGGGTGAGGTTGCTCCGGAGCAGATCATGGAAGAGTTCCGCAAGAACTACCTCGACAAGAAGGAGCCGATCCACTTCCGCAAGTGCCAGATCACCGATACTGAGAGCGGAAACGGCGAGTTTGCAACCCTTGCAAAGGTTACCTATACCGATCATGGCATGGAGAAATCCTTCGAGGGCATCGGAAACGGCCCGATCGATGCAGTACAGCGCGGTCTGGAAGAAACTCTCGGCATTCAGATCAAGGTTCTGGATTACAACGAGCATGCATTAAATTCCGGTTCCAATGCACAGGCAGCATCCTACATCCATCTGATGGATAAGAACAGCGGCAGAGTGACCTATGGTGTCGGCGTAAGCTCCAACATCACCAGATCCTCCATTCGCGGTATTTTCAGTGCAGTAAACAGATTATTCTTCTCATAAAGGATAAAAAATCCCACATCCGATGAAAATAAAACTTCGGATGTGGGATTTTTATGTTTATTTACGGTTTCGGTCCCGTAGTCAATCCGGCCTTCAAAACTCCGTTCACATAATTGGAGCTGCTGTTTGAACTGCTGGAATTGGAGCTTCCTGAGGTACTGCTTCCGGTATAGCTCGGATCATTTTTGCCGGTAGCAGGACCGGTGGAAACGTATTCATTGTTGCTGGTACTGCTGTTTGAAATATTAGTCGGTGCCGTGCTGTTGGTGGAGTTGCTGCTTCCCGGAGCCGAAGAACCGGAAATCGAGGTAGCGCCGGAGGTGCTGCTTCCCGGTGTACTCGAAGAGCTGGTATTTCCGGTGGTGGATGTACTGCCCGGTGTCGTGGAAGAGGTGCTGCTGTTTGTGTTCAGTGCCACACCGTTGCTGGCCGTGCAGACGCCGTTTGCTGCAAAGGTGTAGGATATGCCATCAATCTTCAGTGTCGTATTGGCAACCATGCGTCCCTTGTCAGACGGATTCAGGTAATAATAGCTTCCGCCAATCTGGATCCATCCGGTGAGCTTATGACCGGAGTTATTAAAATAATAGTAAGAATTCTCAATCTGTTTCCATCCGGTAGACATACGTCCGTTGGCCGGATCCATGTAGTAGCTGTTGGTGCCGTCGCTCAGCCAGCCGGTAAGCATCTTTCCGTCCGTATGGAAATAGTAGTAAGTGCCGTCCACCTGCTGCCAACCGGTAAGCATCTTTCCGTCATTACCGAACATATACCAGCTGTCGTTGATCGCCCGGGAGCTGCCTACCGTGCACTTGCCGTCATTCGGATCAAAATAATACCAGCCATTGTCCATGTTCACCCAGCCGGTGGCCATGGCGCCGCTGCTTCCCAGGTAATAATAGGCATCGCCGATATTGACCCAGCCCTGATGCATGGTGCCGTCGGTGAGCATGTAATAATATTTGCCGTTATCCTTCACCCATCCGGTAGCCATGACACCGTTTCCCTGGAAATAATACCATTTATTGTTGATTTTCAGCCAGCCAACCGTCATCTTGCCGGTGGACAGGTTCAGATAATAATATCCGTTATCCGTATTCAGCCAGCCCTTATGCAATTGTCCGTTGGAATCATAATAGTAATACGTACTGCCGCTTTGCTGCCATCCGGTAGCCGCGAAGGCCGTCATGCCGGAAGCAAGCGTCATGGCTCCGATCATCCCGGCCATAACGGCAGCAGTCAGTCGTTTGGAATATTTCATACTGTCCCTCCTTCGTCCGTTAATCTGATTATAACATAGCCCTATCGGAAAATGGTAACATTTTCATTACAATAAGCATACCTTTTTATAATAGTTTTTTGCGTACCGGTACATGATGAGGGTATACTCGCCGAATTCCTCGCCGAGCGATGCCTTGTATACCGCCCAGAGTGCCCACAGAAATCCGCCCAGCGCCATGTAAGAGTAAACCACCTTCCTCTCATCGCGCTCCGGCTCTCGTCCAAAGTAGATCTGCATCAGCTTTTCGGCAGCCTCTTCATTATAATAGGAATAGATGGCGCACATGCCAAGGTCGATCAGCGGATCGCACATGCCGGAATATTCCCAGTCAATCAGGCGCACAGAGCCATCCGGCAAAAAGAGAAAGTTATCGGCCACGCTGTCGATATGAGAAAGCACCTTTGGCCGATTCTGAGCGTCCAGCTGATCCATCAGCTCATTCATATGACTGCGCACGATGGCATAATCATCAAACAAGGTGCCGCCATGTGCCGCGCAAAGTCCCTCGTAAAAAGCAATCCGCTCCCGGATATTAAACTCATGATCCACCGTCAGCCCCGATGCGTGAAGCTTATGGAGCACCTCCATGCACCGCGCAACATCCTCCCAGCTGTCAGCCCGGGAATTGCGGGCACCCTCATAATACTCCGCAATCTTGTAGCCCGTCTCTCCATTCATGTAAATGATATGCTCGGAAATCTGCAGCGGCTGGATCGTGCGGTATACATCCGCCTCCTCCTTCCGGTTGATCAGAAGCTCCGTGCCGGGTCCCGGGATGCGGCAGATATAATGCCGACCTTTCAGCTGAAACAGAAAGGACTTGTTTGTCATGCCGGACTTTAAACAACGGATATCATGGATCTCCGATTCCGGCACCTCAAATACACGGGAAACCAGCTCCAGTGCGGTATTATCTGAATGATTCTGATACCGCGGGTCAAATAGACGCAGCTCCTCCAGGTTTTCAAACTCATAGATCTGGTCCTCCGGCTGCCGGTTGATGTCCATCTCCAGAGTATCCAAGTGCTCGATCAGCACATTTTCCCAGTAAAACTGCTCCGTGCCCGGGGTGTGATAATACTGCTCCAAAAGCGGCAAAAACTGCTCGGAAAACGAGCGGGAAAAGAACACCGGCCCATACATTACCCAGGAATCCTTGCCGCCCACCTCCACATGAGTGATCCGTCCCTTCTTATTATAAGAAAGACACCATTCGGAGGTTTCTCCTTTCATATAAGAAGAAGCATACCAGGCACCGCACTCATAGGTGTGGAACATGTTGTTGCGCAGCCAGTTGTCGGAAGAGAGGATATACATATTCCGACCCTCCAGCACCTTTCTGGCGCGGTAAATGGTGGTCAGCGTATTTTTACAGGAATACTCCGGATTGTAGAGCAGTTTCACCTGATATTTGTCGATCAGATATTCAAACTTCTCCTTCAGATATCCTACGGCAATGGTAATGTCCGTGATTCCTACTTCGTGCAGTTGCTTGATCTGACGCTCGATCATCCGCTCGCCAAACACCTCCAAAAGCCCCTTCGGCGTCTCGAAGGTCAGCGGCACAAACCGCGAACCAAAGCCTGCCGCAATGATCAGTGCCCCATCCACCTGAAAATCTTCCAGAAAAGACTCTCCGAAATCTGTCAGCTCATAAGTGCCGGCAATGCTTTTTCCCTGTGCAATCAGCCGTTTTTGCATTGCTTCCTTAATTAACGTGTTGACTGTACCAAGAGAAAACCCTGTTTTCTGTGCCAGATCCCGCTGAGTGCTGTGAGAATCTTCCTTTATATAACGACAAATCAATCCCATTCGATCCATCAAAAACCTCCGTAAGAACAGCTTTGGTTCTTCGAAAAACCTTCGAACTTTGAAAAAACTGTTCAAAAAATAATCAATTCACAAATATATGAACACTATAGCACAAAACCAAAAGCCTGCAAAGTCCGCAAGTGAAATTGTACGGATATAAATACATATTTCGGAAAAACTATGACTTCCGTAAGATTTTTGTAAGAAAACGCTTAGGGTTTCGTTATAGCATTTCCGAAAAAACTATATTATACTGTCACTGTGATGGAGAGATGGAGACTTCCAGAAGCAAAAATGAAGAGTTGCATTGATTTCGGAACACAGAAAAAATGTAAAAAACTATTGATAATTTGCCTTATAGGAAGTATAATCGTCTCGTAATGCAATTTAGGAATTTCGTAG
>CAVALB010000092.1:0-9046 GCA_963589345.1 uncultured Selenomonadales bacterium
GAATTTTCCGAGTGCGCGAGCATAGCGTCTCCCCGGAGGCCCTGTCTGAGCGTGCGAAGCACGCGAGTTTGGCCGCAGGGGAGACAATAGGCGGCGCAAGCGCACGAGGGAAAAATTCCACAGGGTCTGCGTTTCTGTATGACAGTCCCGGAACTTCGGCCTCTTATAGAGGTTTTATATGGCAGTCCCGGAACTTCGGCCCTTTATAGATAACGTTGACGTTGCGTACAGCTTTTTACTTGCCCACAGATTCAAATTCTCTGCAGATCTCCTCTGACGGTGCCTTCGTTGCCAGTGATACGATCACGATGGCAAGAGCGGATGCCACGAATGCCGGAAGCAGTTCATAGATATTCCAGGTGCCGCCCATCGGACGTACCAGGTACTTCCATACAAAAACCATGACGCCGCCTGTGATCATACCGGCCAGGGCACCCTGTAAGTTGGTGCGTTTCCAGAACAGAGAAAAGAGCACCAGCGGACCGAAGGAAGCACCGAAGCCGGCCCATGCGAAGGATACAATGTAGAATACGGAGCTGTCCGGATTCCATGCTAAGAAGATGGAGATGAGTGCAATGCCGACAACCGTCAGACGTGCAGCCATCATGGCAGCAGCGGAGCTCATCTTGATCTTTAAGAAATCCTGTAAAAGGTTCTGTGAAACACTGGAAGCTGCAGTTAAAAGCTGCGAATCTGCGGTGGACATGGTGCAGGCTAAAATGCCGGCCAGTACCACTCCGGCGATCAGAGAAAGCAGGAAATCGTGCTGTCCTAACAGATGAGCAAACTGGATGATAACGGTTTCCGATTCGGAACTCTGAGTAAAGAGCGGAATCGAACCGGCCACAGAAGCAGCGTATCCGATGATACCGATCAGGATTGCAACGCACATGGAAATTAATACCCATACGGTAGCAATGCGGCGGGAGAGAACCAGTTTTTTCTCATCCTCGATGGCCATGAAACGCAGCAGAATGTGCGGCATTCCGAAATAACCCAGTCCCCATGCCAGGGTGGAAACGGTCGTTAACAGGCCGTATGGAGCAGCATTTCCGCTGGCACGGTCATGAATGTGGGTCATGGAAAGGTAACCGGAGAGAGAGGTTGCATTATTGACAACCTCGTCCCAGCCGCCTGCCATGTGGATGCCGTAAAATACGATCACGATCAGGGAAATCGTCATAACGATACTCTGGATCAGATCCGTGGTAGATACAGCCATAAAGCCGCCCATAACCGTGTAGCCTACAACAACAATGGCACCGACGATCATAGCCATGTGATAATCCACTCCGAACAGGCTGGAGAATAAAGTTCCGATCGCCTTGAATCCGGATGCAGTATAAGGAATGAAGAAGATCAGGATGACAATGGCAGAGATGCACATCAGGATATTCTTCTGATCCCGAAAACGTCTGGAAAGAAAATCCGGGATCGTGATAGAGTTACAGACAACCGAGTAACGGCGCAGCCGCTGTGCGACAATCAGCCAGTTTAGGTAAGTGCCGATCCCCAGTCCGATGGCCGTCCAGCCGGCGTCTGCGATGCCGGAGAGATAAGCCACACCCGGCAGTCCCATCAAGAGCCAGCTGCTCATGTCAGATGCTTCGGCACTCATGGCCGTAACGAGCGGGCCGAGCTTGCGGCCGCCTAAATAGAAATCATCGGCGGATTCCCCACCGCCCTGCTTGCTGAAATAGAATCCCACATAGACCATTGCAACCAGATAGATCACAATGGCGATCAGAATTCCGATTTGTCCAGATAACATGATTATTCCTCCTCATTCCCGCTGTTAATGGAGATATCGTAAACAAAAACGATGCATCAACAGCATAATTGCAAGGATTATAACATGAATAAAAATAGACTGCAATACAGAATAAAGTATAGAATAGATACTGTACGAATAATGAAAAAACAATGAGAAAGACTATATTTTATGGGAAAAACAGACTAGACGATATTAGAAAATAAAAGGAATACAAAAAATATATTTCGTGGAATACAGGTTCGTAAAAGAAAAACAGCTTCCGACCGGTTAGGGCTGAAAGCTGCTTAAGAATACGGGCAGTATCCTGGAGGCATATTCTACCAGAGAATATTCTCCGGAGCAGAGACACCAGTCATATAACAGCGCCCGCTCACAGAGGGCATAGAGCTTTACCATTTCATTTACATTAGAACGGGTACTGAGCTGCCCGTTTGCCTGTCCGGAGGCAATGATCTTGCGCAACAGCTTGTAATAAGTGCGGTTGTGATCCAGAAGATGTTTTTCACCGTTTGTGGTCAGCTGAGTGGAATAAAGCCTGGCTAAGAGATCCAGGGAAATGCTGTTTTCAATCATGCGAAACAGCTCCTGATTTAAAAAGAGTAGCTGATCCATGGCGGTCATATCCGGTGTCAGTTTTGGGGTGAGCTCCTCATATTTTTCATCGAACAGGGAGCTTAAGGTGGAAAGCAGGGCATCCTTGCCGTCAAAATAGTGGTAAAAGGAGCCCTTGGATGTGCCGGACAGATCGATGATCTCCTCCACCGTGGTATCTTCATATCCCTGTTCATAGAACAGCTTCCATGCGGCATTTACAATTTTTCCGCGAGTATTTCTTGCATTTTTTTTTGCCATAATGTTCTCCTTCTGATTCAGGTACAGGTCGTGGAAGATGGGTTTGACACTGTAATCAAGGTTACTTTCTCCACTTCCGGCTCTTGATTCGCCGGATAAAAAGCAGCATGCGGATAAAACAGTCCGCTTCGATTGCGAGCCATACGCCTACGACACCGAGTGCCAGGGGATGGATGGCCAGCCAAACCAGTCCGATGCGAAAACCCCACATACCAATGATGCTTACAAGCAGAGAAAAACGCACATCACCGGAGCCGCGGCAGATGCCGCCCGCAAGGATGGAAAAGCTGAAAAAGATCTCCATGGCTGCAGCGATGAAAAGTGTTTTGCTGCCCAGGACAATGACCTCCGGTTCCCGGCTGAACAGGCTGATGATGGGGCGTGAAAAGAGGGCAATCGGCAGGCAAACAGCCAAGATCACGGCAGAGCCGATCCAGCAGATGCGAAAGGCAAAACGATCTGCCAGATCCCTGCGCCCGGCTCCCAGTGCTTGTCCTACCAGTGCGGTGGCTGTATAGGCAAAACCGTAGGCAGGAAGATACATAAGCCCCTCGGTCTGGTTTGTCAGATAGTGAGCTGCCAGGGAGATGGTTCCGAGCCCGGAGATCATGGCAGTTAAGGCTACCTGTCCTAAGGTCAGAGTCAGTCGTTCCAAAAGAACCGGAATACTGATGTGACAGAGCTGACCAAGCACCTGCTTTTCCACACGATAGTCCGTATGGAAGGGGCTTAAACGAACCGGTGTTTTAGCCAAGATCAGGAAGGCAAGCAGTAGAATCAGCAAAAAGATCTGCGACAGTATGGTCGATGTGGCTGCACCTGCGACTCCAAGTCCGGCACCCCAGATGGAAATGGTATGAGAGCCGATGGTAAGGCTTCGTGACGGATAGATCAGGAAAAAATTTCCGACAATGTTGGCTGCGTTGGAAGTCAGGTTGGCTGCCAGTGGAATCCGTGTTTTTCCGGCAGAACGGAAAATGGAGGAAAGCACCACGGAGATGGTCTGAGCGGTAAGTCCGTATCCGATGATCTGCATATAGCACTGTGCCTGGAAAATCACATCTGGTGCCGCACCAAGCCATATGGGCAGCGGTTTGCAGAGAAGTTCCACGACCAGGGTCAGAAACAGTCCCAGGATTGCGGAACAGACAAGCCCCTGCGCTGTGATGCGGCGGGAGCGTTTTTCATTGCCGGAACCTACGGCATGGGAGACCAGGTAGGAAAATCCCACACTTAAGGAGGTGATAAAACCGTTTATGACCCAGATGCTGGAAATATTGACAGCCACAGCGGCGGTGGCAGAAGCTCCGATGGAGCCCACCATGGCAGTATCCGTCAGGGAAGCCAGACAAATCAGAAACTGCTCCAGAATCGCAGGCCAGGCCAGCTTTAAAATGGTGCCGTTTAAGTGTTTTTGTGCCTGGTCAGAGAGAATATCGGGTGTTTGCTCAGTCATGCCGCTCTTCCTCATTATCCCAGGTTTCGCAGAACCGTGCCGCAAAGGACGGTTCTTCTCCTGCCGCATAAAGGTGGGAAACATCCCCAAATGCGCTGGTACGAAAGCTTGCGATGCCCTTTCTGCGTTCTTCTGTATAAATGGTGGTGACAGAGGAGGGAGCCGCGCACAGTCCATGCCAGAGCGGCATAGGAGAGACGTGCATCAGGTGGCTTAACAGCACACATTCCACACCGAAATGGCAGAACAGCACGATGGTATCCCGGTTCGGTTTCACGGCACGGTAGTACCGGCCTTCGCGCTCATAGCCGTGAAATGCCAGCAGTCGGTCAAATTCTTCGGTGACCCACCGGTATTCCTGCTCGGCATTGACGGAAACCATGGCTTCGGTATGAAACCATTCCTCCGGATCATAGTATCGAGGTTCCTTTGTCCAGATTTCCGGAAGCCAGTCCCAGATCGCGGTGGTGCGATCCATACCCGGCTTTATAATGCGAGGAGAAAACTCCCGAAGCCATTCCATGGTTTTGGCGGTGCGCCCCAGCTTTTTTAAGGTCAGGGAAGCGGTATCCTGTGCCCGGCCAAGCGGAGAAACATAATAGGCATCTGCAGGGGTGCGTACAAGCCGCTTCGAAAGCAGCTCGGCTTCCTTCCAGCCTGTGGGAGTCAGGGAATCAATGGAATAATCCGGATCAGCGTGTCTTACGATCAAAAGTTTCATGGAGTATCCTTTCTGTATCGATCTGTTGTAGCGTTGCCTCTATTGTACCATTCAAAATCTGTAGAGACAAGGTTGATTCGGTTGTCAAAACACCCGAATCTCCGGTTATACGGATCGTTTCGCACATCTTCCATTGCGTATTTTGAAAAATCAGGCTAAAATAAAAAGCATTGTAACTGTTCAAAACATTACCATATAGAATACGGAGGAATCCATCATGAAGCATATTTTAGTTGCGATGCCTTTTGGAGACAGCCACAAGGCCTACATAGAAAAGATCGGAGCAGACTGTGAGTTTCACTATACCACGATCAAAACCGCCACAGTGGAGGAAGTAAAGAAGGCGGATATCATTTTCGGCAACATCAGTCCGGAGTTAGTAAAACAGAATGATCATCTGGAGTGGATGCAGTTAAACTCCGCCGGCTCTGACCAGTACTGCAAACCGGGCGTGATCGGGGCGGATACGATCCTGACCTGTGCCACCGGCGCCTACGGTCTGTCGGTGTCGGAGCATATGGTTTCCATGTCCATGATGCTCTGCCGCAAGATGGATTTATATATGAAGAATCAGGTGAACCACGAGTGGAAGGAGGAGGGCAGCGTAACCTCCATTTGGAATTCCACAACCCTGGTAGCCGGCCTTGGGGATATCGGCAGTGAATATGCAAAACGCATGAAGGCACTGGGCAGCCATGTCATTGGCATCCGCCGCAATGTGGCAGACAAGCCGGATTTCATCGACGAGATCTATACCATGGATCAGTTAGATGAGGTTTTACCGAAGGTGGATTTTGCAGTCTTTATTCTGCCGAGCACTCCGGCCACTCATCACATCATGGATGAGCGCCGTCTGCGCCTCATGAAGCCGGGAAGCTATCTCATCAATGCCGGTCGTGGTGACGCAGTAGACTGTGATGCCTTAAATAAGATCCTGCGCGAAGGTGTAAGTCTGGCAGGCTGTGCGCTGGATGTCACGGAACCGGAGCCACTTCCGGCAGATCATCCGCTTTGGGATGCACCGCGCACCATCATTACCCCCCACAGTGCAGGAAAGTTCCATCTGCAGGAAACCTTTGAACGCATTGTACGGATCACCGGAGACAATCTGGAGAAATACCTGGCTGGTGAAAAAGAAAAGATGCGCAATCAGGTGGATTTAAAAACTGGAAATCGAAAGATTTCAT
The DNA here is from genome assembly GCA_963589345.1 of uncultured Selenomonadales bacterium. Classification (GTDB taxonomy): domain Bacteria; phylum Bacillota; class Clostridia; order Lachnospirales; family Lachnospiraceae; genus Brotaphodocola. The sequence goes on from CAVALB010000092.1 coordinate 5,991, forward strand.
AGTAAAATAGTAGGAAATATTGTATCAGTACTTGTATTTCCTCCGCCTTCTTGATAAAATATAAGGAATCGAATTTCACAGGCTAGAATAGATGCGGAGGCAAAATACAATGATTTTGAAGGATATCTGGACCGATATAAAAGCAGTACAGGAGCGTGATCCCGCGGCGAGAAATGCCCTGGAGGTGCTTCTTTTGTACCAGGGAGTCCATGCCCTGATCTGGCACCGTTTCGCGCATTGGTTTTATCAGCATCACATGTTTTTTATTGCGCGTCTGATCTCGCAGATCTCCAGGTTTTTTACCCTCATTGAGATCCATCCCGGCGCACAGATGGGGCATGGGATCCTGATCGATCACGGTTGCGGCGTGGTCATTGGTGAGACGGCGGTGGTCGGTGATAACTGTACGATTTATCAGGGTGTCACCCTGGGCGGCGTCGGATTAAACAAGGGGAAACGGCATCCTACCCTTGGCAATAATGTGACTGTGGGATGCGGAGCTAAAATCCTCGGAGCGTTTGAAGTAGGCGATAACTGCAACATTGCGGCAAATGCAGTTTTGTTAAAGCCGCTTGATAACGACACGACAGCAGTCGGTATCCCGGCACGACCGGTCAAGGTGGCAGGGGTACGTATAAAAAATGCCAATAAGACGGTGAGCGAGGAGCATTTTGAAGAAATGGAAAAACGCATCCGAGAACTGGAAGAGGAGCTGTCACGCCTGAAAAAGGAAATGGCAGGCACTTTGGCTGAGGATGAGCAGAAACTCTAAGAGATACAGAAACTCTGAGCTAAAAAGCACATATAGACCTTCTGACGGAGAAAGTCTGTGTGTGCTTTTTATTTCCTTAATAGCATTGCACTCAAAATCGGCATGTGATAGGATGAGAAACGAAAACGCAAAGTCGATTCGGCAAAGGAGGCGGAGGATGGCAGAAGAAAATTATACCTATATCCTGGAATGTGCGGACAAAACCCTGTACTGCGGATGGACCAACCATCTTGCAGAGCGTGTTGCTGCCCACAACGCAGGAAAAGGTGCCAAATATACAAAATCCCGCCGCCCGGTTGAGCTGAAATATTATGAAACCTTCAGCACGAAAACGGAAGCAATGCGGCGGGAATGGCAGATCAAGCAGCTAAGCCGGAAAGAAAAGCTGGCGCTGATGAACCGTTTTCGGGAGACAGCACCGGAAGAGTCGTAAAAGCCGCCTGATCCAGACGGAGCAGACGGCCAGGTTTCAGGCAACAAAAGCATACATCATGATGTAATGGCAGAGGCTCCCGCCCATCACGAAGAGATGAAAAATTTCGTGGGAGCCGAAATATCGGTGCTTTCGGTTAAAGATCGGCAGCTTCAGGGCATAGATCACACCGCCCACAGTATAAATGATGCCGCCGGCCAAAAGCCATCCGAAGGCCTGGCGCGGAAGCGCTGCGATGATCTTGCCAAAGGCCAGCACACAGACCCAGCCCATGGCAATGTAGATCAGGGAAGAAAACCATTTAGGACAGGTGATCCACAGAGCATTCATCAGGATCCCAACAGCGGCAATCCCCCAGACCAGTGCCAGAAGAAGCCAGCCGGTGCGGTCACCCAAAACCAGCATGCAGACAGGCGTGTAGGTTCCGGCAATCAGGATGAAGATCATCATATGATCGACCTTGCGTAAAATCTGATTGATCTTCGGTGAGATATCAAGGGTATGGTAAACGGTGCTTGCGGCATAGAGCAGCACCATGCTGATGATAAATACAGAAAGCGCCGGCACATGAAAGGCATCTGGTTCGGCAGCTGCTTTGATGATCAGTGGAGAAGCAGCACACAAAGCCAGGATCATAGCAATAAAATGAGTAAGGGCACTGCCCGGATCTTTGATTTTGAAAGTCATAAATAATCCTCCTTTCAGGAATGCAGATCTATACATGTAGTATTTAAAACTACATGTAATTGTTTTCTATACTATACATCACCGGCAGATAAAATGCAAGGAGATTCACAAAAAACTTTGAAAATCAAAATGTTGATTACCGTGTCAAAATTTCATCTCTCCACGACGTGCTCGCATGTCGGTGGGCGAGTACATCGAAAATAAAGGAGCGGAGACGAGATATGTTGAAGGTATTATATGAAGACGAATCCATGATCGCAGTCTGGAAGCCCGTTGGTGTGGAGTCGCAGTCCGCCCATGGGTTCGGAGCAGATATGGTCAGTGAGATCCGAAAGTATTTATCCACAAAACAACGCGGGGATAACCACAAGCCATCCACAAAATGGGAAGAGCCTTATGTGGGAGTTATCCACAGACTGGACAAACCGGTGAGCGGCGTGATGGTATATGCCAAGACAAAAACGGCCGCAGCTGCGCTTAGCAGGCAGGTGTCAGAGGGGAAGATGCATAAAAAATATCTCGCAGTGCTCTGTGGAAAACCTGTGGATTCTGTGGAAAAGTATGTGGATTATCTGTTGAAAGATGAAAAGGAAAACACATCTCGAATTGTGGATATGGGGATAAAAGGTGGAAAACGTGCAGAGCTGATCTGTCGCGTACAAAAGACGAAGGTCGTGGAACCTTACGGAGAGCTGACTCTTGCCGAGATCGAGCTTCTGACCGGCCGTCACCATCAGATCCGCGTGCAGATGTCCGGCCACGGCCTGCCGCTCTGGGGAGATAACCGTTATAATCCCAGATTTCAGAAAAATAACCGGACGGAAGACCAAACAAAACGTCCGGCAGGCAGGATGAACCGCAAAAGAGGAGCTTTAGGCCTCAATGGGACAGACACCGGAACGGACAGGAAAGCAGAAAGGTCGAGAGTGGTCACAGAGCCAATCCCGCGCACCGACATTGCTCTGGCAGCCGTTGAACTTACCCTCGCTCATCCGGTTACCGGAGAAACCATGACCTTTCGCGAAAAGCCTGTTGGTGGGTGCTTTTCCTTTTTTGCAGACAAGCAAATGGGCTAGTGCACTAAAAATTAAATAACTAGCTATATTTAAGGTTTTCTGCTATACTGATATTATCAATCGAAAAGAGGTATCAGTATGGCACATG
>CAVALB010000093.1:0-9015 GCA_963589345.1 uncultured Selenomonadales bacterium
CGTGCGAAGCACGCGAGTTTGGCCGCAGGGGAGACAATAGGCGGCGCAAGCGCACACGGTAAAAATTCCACAGGGTCTGCGCTTCTGTACGGCAGTCCCGGAACTTCGGACCTTACTATTATAATGTAAAACCGCTTTTATAAATTGGCATATGCAGAATTGAAAGAAAAACGTCAGATTATCGCCCTCCAAATGCGTTGACAAATGCCACAGGAAAAAGGTATCATATGCTATAGCAATAAATGTATTCAGACGTTTACAAAGGAGACTGATCATATGAAAAAAAATATATTTAAGGTTATGGCACTGAGTCTGGCTATGGCTTCGATTTCCTCAACGGCGGCATTTGCAGCAGGTTGGGGCAAGGTTGGCAGTGAGTGGTATTATTACCAGGAAGATGGAACCGTTGCCAGAAATACCTGGATCAGCACCCTGGCAAGCAATGACGGCTCCGGCGAACTCAGCTATCAGCTCGGAAGTAAAGATTTTGTGACCGAGGAAGGCAAGACCATCGCAGCAACCTATTGGGTACAGGGCAACGGTGTTATGGCAAAATCATGCTGGGTTTATGACAATGATGCATGGTATCATCTGGATGCCAACGGTCAGATCATGAAATCCCAGGTATTTACAGAAGATAAGAACATCTACTATCTTGGAGAAGACGGCAAGATGGTGACCAATCAATGGTATCAGACCGAAGAAGGAAAATGGTACTATTTCGGAGAAGACGGAAAGGCTGTCAAGAACGGATGGAAGACCATCGGTGACGCAGAGTACTATTTCTTAAAGAGCGGTACCATGGCAACCAGTGTGAATATTCCGGGCGGCGGTCATGTCGGTGCGGACGGAAAGCGCGACCGTTAACAGCTTCGCTTTTTTGAGCAATGCACAGGAACTGCAGGGTATCTTTACAGTTGTGCGTAAACATGAAAGGAAAGATGCATGAAGATGACAGGACTCATGAAACAGACTGCGGTATTCGGCCTGATGATGCTGCTTACTTTATCTTCTGCATTTTGCAGTTATGCGGAGAGCGGTTGGAAACGCAGCAAAAGTGAATGGAATTACTATTATTCCAACGGGAAAATGGCAAAAAATACCTGGATTCAGAATGGAGGCGTTTTGTTCTGGATCGAGGAGGATGGAACCATGGCCACCTCAAAGTGGCATGAGCAGGAACATATCTGGTACTACCTGGATGCCAGCGGCGCAGCCGTGACCGGATGGAAGGAAATAGACGGAAAATGGTACTATTTCAAGGAAGATCATTCCATGGCGACCGATGAAACCATCGGAAGCTACTATGTCGGAAAGGATGGAGCCTGGGATAGTCGTAAGTAAGACAGAGAGCAGTCATCGAAGGGGCTATACCCTTCGGTGATTGCTCTCTTTTTGTTTTATAACTTCAAATTATATTGCTAATTCCAATCTTGTATAGATGTTTCTGAACAAATTCCGGTGAATTGGTTGAAAAATGCCGGTAAATGCGTTAATATGAGAGGAAACAGCCATACAAGAAAGAGGTAGGATATCATGAATTGTAATATTGTAACAATTCCTGGAGATGGAATCGGACCGGAGATTGTGCGTGAAGCGTGCAAGGTTCTTGATAAAGTAGGAGAGGTATATGGACATACCTTCCAGTATACAAAGGTTCTGATGGGCGGATGTTCGATCGATGCATACGGAGTTCCGCTGACAGAGGAGGCACTGGAAACTGCAAAGAAGAGTGATGCAGTTTTGCTCGGTGCAGTCGGCGGCAATGTAGGAAATTCAAAATGGTACGATGTGGCACCGAACTTAAGACCTGAGGCGGGCCTGCTTGCAATCCGCAAAGGCCTTAATTTGTTTGCAAACCTGCGTCCGGCTTACCTTTACAATGAGCTGGCAGATGCCTGCCCGTTAAAAAAGGAAAATATCGGAACCGGCTTTGACATGATCATTGTGCGTGAGCTGACCGGTGGTCTGTACTTCGGTGAGCGTCATACCGAGGAGGTAGACGGTGTACTTCAGGCGACCGATACCCTGACCTACAATGAAAATGAAATCCGCCGCATTGCGATCAAGGCCTTCGATATTGCAATGAAGAGAAGAAAGCATGTCATCAGCGTAGACAAGGCAAATGTGCTGGATTCTTCCAGACTCTGGAGAAAGGTTGTTGAGGAAGTTGCAAAGGATTATCCAGAGGTAAAGCTGGAGCATATGCTGGTTGATAACTGTGCGATGCAGCTTGTCATGAATCCAGGTCAGTTCGATGTGGTCCTGACAGAGAACATGTTTGGCGATATCCTTTCTGACGAAGCCAGCATGATCACCGGTTCCATCGGTATGCTGTCTTCTGCAAGTTTAAATGAGACGAAATTCGGTATGTATGAGCCGAGCCACGGTTCTGCACCTGACATCGCAGGCAAGGATCTTGCAAACCCGATCGCAACCGTTCTTTCCGCAGCCATGATGCTGCGTTATTCCTTCGATATGGATAAGGAAGCAGATGCCATTGAGGCAGCTGTGCAGCAGGTACTGACCGATGGATATCGCACCGGAGATATTTACTCTGAGGGCTGCAAGAAGGTTGGCACTGTAGAGATGGGTGACCTGATCGCAGAGCGGATCCGATAAAAAAGCTTTTAACCGGTCTATGGATCGTAAGAATCACAACGGTATGTATAGAATGAACTGGCTTGTGTCTGAACTTATAGACACCGGCATTTGCATGAGGAGGAGTTAGCTAATGAGAAGTGATAATGCAAAAGCAGGAATGCAGCAGGCCCCGGCCCGCTCCCTGTTCCGTGCTCTGGGATTGACCGATGAAGAGATGGAACGCCCGTTAGTCGGCATTGTAAGTTCCTACAACGAGATCGTACCGGGACATATGAACCTGGACAAGATCGTAGACGCAGTAAAACAGGGTGTTGCCATGGCAGGCGGTACCCCGATCGTATTCCCGGCCATCGCAGTATGCGACGGTATTGCTATGGGACATGTCGGAATGAAATATTCCCTGGTAACCCGTGATCTGATTGCTGACTCTACCGAGTGCATGGCTCTGGCACACCAGTTTGATGCCCTGGTTATGGTTCCGAACTGCGACAAGAATGTACCGGGACTTTTGATGGCAGCAGCCCGCTTAAATATTCCTACCGTATTTGTAAGCGGAGGCCCGATGTTAGCCGGTCACGTAAAAGGCGAAAAACGCAGCCTTTCCAGCATGTTTGAGGCTGTAGGCTCCTATGCAGCAGGCACCATGACCGAAGAAGACGTAAAAGAATTTGAATGTAAGGTCTGTCCGACCTGCGGTTCCTGTTCCGGTATGTATACCGCAAACAGCATGAACTGCCTGACCGAGGTCCTTGGTATGGGCTTAAGGGGCAACGGCACCATTCCGGCTGTTTACTCCGAGCGCCTGGTATTAGCAAAGCATGCCGGCATGGCAGTTATGGATATGTTAAAGAAGAATATCTGCCCACGCGACATCATGACAGAGGCTGCCTTCCGCAATGCTCTGACCATGGATATGGCACTTGGCTGCAGTACAAACAGCATGCTGCACTTGCCGGCCATTGCTCATGAGGCAGGCGTGGAGCTGAACGTGGACATTGCAAACGAGATCAGCTCTAAAACTCCGAACCTGTGTCATCTGGCACCGGCCGGACATACCTATATGGAAGACCTGAATGAGGCAGGCGGCATTTATGCAGTTATGAATGAGATCAGCAAGCTTGGTCTTTTAAATCTTGACTGCATGACTGTAACCGGCAAGACGGTTGGTGAAAATATCAAAAATTGTGTCAATAAGAATCCTGAGGTCATTCGCCCGGTAGAAAATCCGTACTCCAAAACAGGCGGTATTGCCGTTCTGCGCGGTAATCTGGCACCGGATTCCTGCGTAGTAAAACGTTCTGCAGTCGCACCGGAGATGCTGGTACATGAAGGACCGGCTCGTGTCTTCGACAGCGAGGACGATGCAATAGCAGCCATCAAGGGCGGCAAAATCGTGGCAGGTGATGTGGTAGTCATCCGTTACGAGGGACCGAAGGGCGGCCCAGGCATGAGAGAAATGTTAAACCCGACCTCCGCAATCGTGGGCATGGGACTTGGTTCTACGGTAGCCCTGATCACGGACGGACGCTTCAGCGGTGCTTCCCGCGGCGCATCGATCGGCCATGTGAGCCCGGAGGCAGCAGCAGGCGGCCCGATCGGACTGGTGGAAGAGGGCGATATCATCGCAATCGATATCAATGCCAATACCATCAATATGAAGGTTTCTGACGAGGAACTGGCAAGACGGCGTGCAAACTGGACACCGAAGACAAAAGAAGTGACCGGATACTTAAAGCGCTATGCAGCTCTGGTAACCAGTGCAGATAAAGGCGCGATCTTAAAAGGCAACTAATTGTAAAACCGCATCAGCAACAGATAAGGAGTATGAACATGGCGGAGACCAGAATATTAAATGGATCAGAAATCCTGATCGAGTGTTTAAAAGAACAGGGCGTAAAAACCGTGTTCGGTTATCCGGGAGGAGCCATCCTAAATATCTACGATGCGCTTTACAAACATCAGGATGAGATCACGCACATTCTGACATCCCATGAGCAGGGCGCATCCCATGCAGCAGACGGTTACGCGAGGGCGACCGGAAAGGTCGGTGTATGCCTGGCAACCTCAGGTCCGGGTGCGACAAACCTGGTAACCGGTATTGCGACTGCATTTATGGACTCTATCCCGATCGTGGCGATTACCTGTAATGTCGGTGTGAGTCTTCTTGGCCGCGACAGCTTCCAGGAGATCGATATTACCGGTGTGACCATGCCGATCACAAAATATAATTTTATCGTAAAAGACATCAAAAAGCTGGCAGATACCGTGCGTCGTGCATTCAGCATTGCGCAGAGCGGAAGACCGGGACCTGTACTCATTGATATCACCAAGGATGTGACAGCAGCCGAGTATGAATATACCCCGAAGGAGCCGGAACCGATCAAGCGTCAGACTGATACCATCCGTGAGGAGGATATTGAGACTGCTCTGGAGATGATTCGCGGCAGCCACAAGCCGTTTATCTTTGTTGGTGGTGGTGCTGTCCTTTCCGATGCATCCGAGGAGCTGCGAAGCCTGGCTCATAAAATCCAGGCTCCGGTGGCGGATTCCCTGATGGGTAAGGGAGCCTTCGACGGAACCGATGAACTCTACACCGGCATGCTTGGTATGCACGGAACCAAAACCTCGAACTTCGGAGTCAGTGAATGCGATCTTCTGATCGTAGCAGGTGCACGGTTCAGTGACCGCGTAACCGGAAATGCTTCCAAGTTTGCAAAGAACGCCAAGATCCTTCAAATCGATGTGGATCCGGCTGAGATCAACAAAAACATCCATACCCATGCAAGCATCATCGGGGATCTGAAGGTTGTGCTCAGAAAGCTCAATGCGCGCTTAGATCCGATGAATCATGAGGAGTGGATCCAGCATGTAGAACGCATGAAGGATATGTATCCGCTTCGTTACAATAAGACACAGCTGACCGGTCCGTTTATCATGGAGACCATCGATGAACTGACAAAGGGCGAGGCCATCATCTGTACAGAGGTTGGCCAGCATCAGATGTGGGCCGCTCAGTATTACAAATACAGAAAACCGAGAACGCTTCTGACTTCCGGAGGCCTCGGAACCATGGGATACGGCCTTGGTGCTTCCATCGGAGCAAAGATGGCCTGCGGCGATATGGGACATCCGGACACCCCGGTATTTAATATTGCCGGAGATGGCTGTTTCCGCATGAATATGAATGAGATCGCCACCGCGACTCGCTACAATATCCCGATCATTCAGGTGGTTGTCAATAACCACGTACTCGGAATGGTACGCCAGTGGCAGAACCTGTTCTATGGAAAACGTTATTCCCATACCGTATTAAATGATGCGGTAGATTTTGTAAAGCTGGCTGAGGCCATGGGAGCGAAAGCTTACCGTGTGAGCAGACAGGAAGATTTAAAACCGGTGCTGGAGGAGGCTATCGCACTTCAGGCTCCGGTGCTCATTGAATGTCAGATCAACTGCGATGACAAGGTTTACCCGATGGTGTCACCGGGAGCCCCGATCCAGGATGCATTCGATGAGACCGATTTAAAAATTAAATAGCAGAGTAACTGAGAGAACAAGAGAAAAGTTATCTGAATCATGCCCATAGCGACTCGGGACAGGTGTCTTTTTATGCCTGTTTCGGGTCGCTGTGTATAATAACCGATCAAGGCACATTTTTTTGTGCCGTCAATTTCGATTCTGGGGTTTGCGAACCGTGGAATATAATTATGAAAAATCTAAGTTTATGAAGAAGGAGGAAGAAACAATGGGAAGAGTCTACAATTTCTCAGCAGGACCGGCCGTATTACCGGAGGAAGTCCTGAAGGAAGCCGCAGAAGAAATGCTTGATTACAGGGGCACCGGAATGTCAGTGATGGAGATGAGCCATCGATCAAAAGCCTTTGAGACCATCATCGAAGAAGCGGAGCAGGACCTTCGGGATCTGATGAACATTCCGGATAATTACAAAGTGCTGTTCCTGCAGGGAGGAGCCCATCTGCAGTTCTCTGCCATTCCGCAGAACCTGATGAAAAACGGTGTTGCCGATTATATCATCACGGGTCAGTGGGCGAAGAAGGCATTTAAGGAAGCGCAGAAATACGGAAAGGCGGTAGCTGTTGCATCAAGCGAAGACAAGACCTTCAGCTACATTCCGGACTGCTCTGACCTGCCGATCGACGACGATGCGGATTATGTATACATCTGCGAGAACAACACGATCTACGGCACAAAATACAAAACCCTGCCGAATACCAAGGGCAAAACACTGGTGGCTGACATCTCTTCCTGCTTCCTTTCTGAGCCGGTGGATGTTACAAAATACGGTCTCCTCTACGGCGGAGCCCAGAAAAATGTAGGACCGGCCGGCGTTGTCATCGTGATCGTCCGCGAAGATCTGATCACTGAGGACGTACTCCCGGGAACCCCGACCATCTGCCAGTATAAGGTACAGGCAGACGCCAAATCTCTTTATAACACTCCGCCATGCTACGGCATCTATATCTGCGGCAAGGTGTTCAAATGGTTAAAGAAACGCGGCGGCCTGGAGGCTATGAAGGAGTACAACGAGAAGAAGGCAAAGATCCTCTACGATTATCTGGATCAGAGCAAGCTGTTTAAGGGAACTGTAGCCAAGGAAGACCGCTCCTTAATGAACGTTCCGTTTGTTACCGGAGATAAGGATCTGGATGCAGAATTTGTAAAAGAAGCAACGACAGCCGGGTTCGTTAATTTAAAGGGACACCGCACGGTAGGCGGTATGCGTGCCAGCATTTACAATGCTATGCCGATGGAAGGCGTAGAAAAACTGGTTGAGTTCATGAAGAAATTTGAGGAGGCACATCAGGCATGAGAAAGATCCATTGCATCAACGCCATTTCGAAATACGGCACAGACCTGTTCACCGCAGACTATCAGCTTACGGATGATGTAAACGAGGCAGAGGGCATTCTGGTCCGCAGCGCCTCCCTTCATGAAATGCAGTTTCCGGACAGCCTTCTGGCTGTTGCCCGTGCAGGCGCCGGTGTCAACAATATCCCCTTAGACGCATGTGCTCAGGAAGGAATCGTAGTCTTTAACACTCCGGGAGCCAATGCAAACGGTGTCAAGGAATTGGTATTGGCAGGCATGTTTTTAGCCTCTCGTGATATTGTGGGCGGTATCGCGTGGTGTAAGGAAAATAAGGAAGATGCAAACATTGCAAAATCCGCGGAGAAGGCCAAAAAAGCCTTTGCCGGATGTGAGATCAAGGGCAAAAAGCTTGGCGTGATCGGTCTTGGCGCGATCGGTGCCGAGGTGGCAAATACTGCAATCGCGCTGGGCATGGAGGTATACGGCTATGATCCTTACATTTCCGTCAATGCTGCATGGAGACTTTCCCGTGAGGTGAAGCATGTGACCAGTCTGGATACCATCTGCCAGGAGTGTGACTACATTACCCTGCATGTTCCGGCTGTGGATTCCACAAAGGGCATGATCAACAAGGTAGCAATCGACCAGATGAAGGACGGCGTGGTACTCTTAAACTTTGCCCGTGACATTCTGGTAAATGAAGACGATCTGGCAGAGGCCTTAAAGTCCGGCAAGGTGAAGAAATATGTGACCGATTTTGCAAATCCGAAATCTGTCAACATGAAAAACACCATCGTGATCCCGCATCTTGGTGCTTCCACCGAGGAGTCTGAGGATAACTGTGCAAAGATGGCAGTTTGCGAGATCATGGACTATCTGGAAAACGGTAACATCCGCAATTCCGTTAACTACCCGGCCTGCGATATGGGTGTGAAGAAGACGGCCTGCCGTGTGGCTGTTCTGCATATGAACATCCCGAATATGATCGGTCAGATCACCGGAGTTCTGGCAGCAGGAAAGATCAATATCTCTGACATGACCAACAAGAGCCGTGACAAGTTCGCATATACTCTGATGGATTTAGAGCATACGCCGGATGATATCATGGTACAGAAATTAAATGCGATTGAGGGTGTTCTGAGAGTTCGTCTCATCTGATATGATTTAAGAATATCTTCATAATCTATTTAAACATTATACAAACATTTCCGTAAGGCTTATGTTATACTAAAGTCAGAAAAAAGATAAACATCTGAACTCCTTAATACTTTTTTGAAACGGAAATGTAAGAAAGCTCCTGTGCAACCATCACTGCCCGGGAGCTTTTTACTTTTGTGATCTGCTGTTTGCGTTTGACATGCATTCTGCATCGTGTTATAGTGAGATTGTTACAGATCCATCTGACTATCCGGCGTTTCGCCTGAATCCACTTCCATTTATGAAAAGCAAGTCCATGCCCATGCCTGCCCAGGGCTTTGGAAAGCTGGTCCTATTCCCTAGTGCCTCGTTTACAAAATAACTAGCCTATTCGCTTGTCTGCAAATCCGATTGCACAGTCCAAAAAGCCTCAGCGTAGCCCGC
>CAVALB010000094.1:0-8833 GCA_963589345.1 uncultured Selenomonadales bacterium
GCAGACCCTTTGGAATTTTCCGAGTGCGCGAGCATAGCGTCTCCCCGGAGGCCCTGTCTGAGCGTGCAAAGCACGCGAGTTTGGCCGCAGGGGAGACAATAGGCGGCGCAAGCGCACGAGGGAAAAATTCCACAGGGTCTGCGTTTCTGTACGGCAGTCCCGGAACTTCGAACCCTTATAAAACAAGTTGCTAAATTGGCACTTACTATAGAACAATGCAAAAGTGAAATCATAACGATAATATGCCAGCCCCCAGGAAAACTGGGAGCTTTTTCACGGATATGGTTTTGCAATCATTTTACGGCAGAAAGTAGTTTTGTTCCCCCTCCGCAAAGAAGTACTTCCGGTGCATCCAGACTGACAGCAGAAGTGTCATAAGCTCCGCCACCGGGACTGCAAGCCATGCTCCGTTGATGCCGAGAAACTGCGGAAGCAGCAACAGAGAGATTACAGTAAAGAGCAGTGTACGGCAAAAAGAGATGATGGCGGATACCTTTCCGTTGGACAGAGCAGTGAAAAATCCGGAGGAAGTAATGTTAAAGCCGCTGAATAAAAAGTTGTAGGCGAAAATACCGAATCCGGTTACGGCAAGTGCATGGGTTTGCGGATCATTGGTGAAAACTGTCACGATGCTGCCGGACAGGAACACAGCGGCTGCTGCCAGTACAACGGAGGAAATTCCGGTGAATAAAAAGGAAATCCGGTAAATGCTTTTGAGCTCTTTGTGGTTTCCGGCACCATATTGAAATCCGATGATGGGGCTGATGCCGATAGCAAATCCAAGATAGAAGGCATTAAACAGGAATTGTCCGTACAACAGGATCGTGATGGCAGCTACACCAGAAGCACCGGCCAGACGCATCAGGACAATGTTGAATAAAAAGGTGATAATGGCATTGGAAAGCTGGCTGACCATTTCGGAAGAACCATTGTAGCAGGCCTGAATCAGTTCCTTTGTGTGCCTGGTAAAGCGTACCAGATGAAGCGGATGTTTTTTGTTTAAGAAAAACAGCAGTCCGGCCAGGGCAGGAACCATCTGTCCAAGCCCGGTGGCCAGAGCGGCACCTGCAACCCCCAGCTGACAGTGTACGATCAGTACATAGTCCATGACAGCGTTAATGACGCCCGCAATCATGGTAAGAAAAAGCCCCAAATGCGGAGCGCCTGCGGTTACCAGATAGGACTGAAACAGTGTCTGCAGCATGCAGGCAGGAGCAAAGCTTAAAAGAACCGTGAGATAGCTGCGGCAGTCTGCCATCAGCAGGTCATTGGCACCGAGCACACGGCAGATCCAGTCCGGAAACAGATGCACCAGAAGGCTGATCAAGGCGCTCAAAAAAAGTCCTACCAGTGTAAACATGGAAAGACATTCCTTAGCAAGCTGTTTTTTATCCTCCCCCAGATAGCGGCTGATGACTGCATTGCCTCCGGTAGCAAGCATTGTGCCAAGGGCGACGGAAACGCTTTCTACAGGGTACACGATGTTCAGAGAGGACAGGGCGTTGCTGCCGATAAAGCGGGAGACAAAAATCCCGTCTACAATGGTGTAGAGAGACATAAACATCATCATAATAATAGAAGGAAAGGCAAATTTCAGCAGACTCCATGGGGTAAAGTGCTGACTGATCGACGTACTCATAAAAAACTCCTTGTATAATCTTGATTGACTTGAAAAAAGCTACAACATTTGAGAGAATAAACTATAGGGTTACCCGATAGTCAAGAGATTTACCCGATTTTTTTAAGAAGGAGAAGAGGATGGATCGGAAAATATATATGACAACCGGAGAGTTTGCTGCATTGATGGGGATTTCCAAACATACATTATTTCATTACGATGATATCGGCCTGTTTTCTCCGGAGCAGGTAACAGAGAAGGGATATCGTCTGTATTCGCTGTATCAAATGGAGGCCTTGGAGGCCATCCTGATCCTTCGTGACCTTGGAATGCCGCTGAAGGAAATCAGAGAATTTTTGCAGGTGCGAACTCCGAAAGAGCTGATGCGTATCTTTGCAGAGCGGGAAAACCAGATCAGCCGGGAAATACAAAAGCTTGAGAATATGAAAGACTGGATCGATCAAAGAAAACGGAAAATGAGTATGATCCTGCAGCAGGATTTTAAGCAGATCCAGATCCGGCATTATCCGGAGCGGTATTACCTGTTTCGTCAGGTGGATGGAACATCAGAGAATGATTTTATTGAAAAGGCAAATGCACTGATCCTGGAATTTAAGAACACAGAGCAACGAAGAGATTATGAAGTAGCTTATCTTGTAGATGAAAAAAATCTGGTGAAAGGACCATATGACGCGTATAATAATGTGATTCTTCTTCTGGAACGCAAACCGACACATATGGCATATCAGGTTAGGCCGGAGGGAGATTATCTGACCGGATATCATGTAGGCGACTGGAGAAGCATGGGAGAAGCCTATGAACGTTTGGAACAGTATCGACGGGAGAATGGCATTAAGACAAAAAGCGTATATATGGAACGTGATCTGGTCGATCAGCTGGCGGTGCAGCATGCGGAGGAATATGTGACAGAAATTTCAGTACAGCTGGATGAAAATAAAACTGGACTGATTTAAAATATAAAAACTGGATATTTAAAACAATCCACATAAGACCTATAATTTCCATCAAAACAATCCGATGCGGTCCGGAACGCAGGGAAACAAGAAACATAGTTACCGTTTATGCAAAGGAGACGATGGAATGAATACAGAACGATATGAATTAAATAAGCAGCTGGCTCAGATGTTAAAGGGTGGTGTGATCATGGATGTTACCACACCGGAGCAGGCAAGGATTGCAGAAGAAGCGGGTGCATGTGCCGTCATGGCATTAGAGCGGATCCCGGCCGATATCCGTGCGGCAGGGGGAGTATCCCGTATGAGCGACCCGAAGATGATCAAGGGCATTCAGGAGGCTGTCTCCATCCCGGTCATGGCAAAATGCCGGATCGGCCACTTTGTGGAGGCACAAATCCTTGAGGCCATCGAGATTGATTATATTGATGAAAGTGAAGTGCTTTCACCGGCAGATGATGTGTTCCATATTGATAAGAGGAAGTTCAAGGTTCCCTTTGTCTGTGGCGCAAAGGATCTTGGCGAGGCACTCCGCCGTATCAATGAGGGTGCATCCATGATCCGCACAAAGGGAGAGCCGGGGACCGGAGATGTCGTTCAGGCCGTACGTCACATGCGCATGATGAATCAGGAAATTGCAAAGATCACCTCCATGCGTGAAGATGAGCTGTTCGAAGAGGCAAAGGTCCTCAGAGTTCCGTATGATCTGGTTTTGTATGTGCACGATCATGGACGCCTTCCGGTCGTGAATTTTGCTGCAGGCGGCGTAGCTACTCCGGCTGACGCGGCACTGATGATGCAGCTTGGTGCTGAAGGTGTATTTGTGGGCTCCGGTATTTTTAAATCCGGTGACCCGAAGAAGCGTGCGGCAGCCATTGTAAAGGCAGTAACGAACTTCAACGACCACAAAATGTTAGCGGAACTTTCTGAGGATCTGGGGGAAGCCATGGTTGGAATCAACGAGCAGGAAATTGCGCTCTTGATGGCAGAAAGGGGCAAGTAGGATGAAGATTGCAGTCCTTGCTGTTCAGGGAGCTTTTATCGAACATGAGAGAAAGCTTAAGGAGCTGGGCGCTGAATGTTTCGAAATTCGTCAGAAAAAAGACCTCGATCAGGATTTTGACGGTCTTGTGCTCCCAGGCGGAGAAAGTACGGTTCAGGGAAAGCTGCTGAAGGAGCTTGATCTGTTTGATGAGCTGAAAAAAAGAATCGAGAATGGAATGCCCGTTCTTGGTACCTGTGCCGGCCTGATTCTTTTGGCTGAGAACCTGACCAATGACGGACATGTATATTTTGGAACACTTCCGGTATCGGTTCGCCGGAATGCCTATGGAAGGCAGCTTGGCAGTTTCCATGCCATAGAGGAGTTTTATAGAATCGGAAAGGTGCCGATGACCTTTATCCGTGCTCCGTATATAGAACAGGTGAGCAAGAATGCACAGGTGCTGGCAGAGGTGGACGGTCACATTGTAGCCGTGCGTTATAAGAATCAGTTCGGCCTGTCCTTTCATCCGGAGTTGGATCCGGATAACCGGATCCATGCATTATTTCTGGAGTCTGCATCATTTTTTGAGCTCATGAAGAAAACGGATCAGCTCAGCAGAACAGTTGTTTTTGACAATGATCATACCCTGGTTGGATGAGGTCATCAGATAAAAATGCGTTTTTGTCTCCACCAGATGAGCGATATTTGTATAGGGAATATCCACCGACTGATGATTACTGGTTTCCTGCAGATGATCCTCATAAAAGCGCATGACAGAGTGGCGTTCCTGCAGCTGCGGATTTGCATAATAAACCTTGCGGCACTGGCGTTTGGAAACGTATACAACCGTGAGCGGGATGGCAAACACTACCAACAGGTAGGTAAAGGATGCGGTTCCGGGATCTGTAAAAACCCGAAGAAAGCCGGAAAAGATCATTAAAACATAGCATACGGCAAGGATCTTTGGACGGTATTTGCTGATCCGCAGCGGAACTGTCATATTGAATCTGGTAAATTCATCCAGATCATAATCGGTGTAGGTTTGATGCAAAAGTTTCATGGTATTATCCTCCTGACATACCGATTATAGCGAAAATTCATAAAAATTACAACTTGCATTGTGTATTTTAAACAACTTTTTCGTTGTGGGAATCACAAGCAACACACTTTTACTTTAGATTATTAAGAAAAACAACAAAAAAGAAGTTGCATACCTGTACAAAACAGAGAAAACGGGCAGCGAAACTTGACTTTTTCAATATCCCATGCTATCATACGTTACATGACAAAGGGGTCTGCATCAGAAAAAGCGATGTAGGCCCCTTTCTGTTATAATTTCATAAAAAGACCCCAAAAAGTAGTAAAAAAGTAGTTCGAATAGCATAGGAATGACAACCATGGAGAAGGAGACTCAAAACAATGAAAAAGCTGATCGGACTGATTCCTTTATATGATGATGAGAAAGACAGCCTCTGGATGCTTCCCGGATACATGAAGGTGTTGGAGGCCTGCGGCGCACTTCCGGTTATGCTTCCCTTAACAGAAAATGAAGAAGAACTGGAGGAATGCTTTCAGCTTTGTGATGGCATTCTTTTGACCGGCGGGCATGATGTGGATCCTGCACTGTATGGTGAGAAGGCAAAGGAAACCTGCGGGATACCGTGCAAAAGCCGCGACCGCATGGAGGCTTATCTGTTTGAAAAGGCTCTGCAGGAGGACAAACCGGTTTTTGGAATCTGCAGGGGCATACAGCTAATGAATGCATTGCTTGGCGGTACTCTTTATCAGGATCTTCCGTCCGAACATCCGTCCTGGACAGAGCACCATATGGAACCTCCCTATGACAGACCGATCCATAAGGTAACAGTAAAAGAGGGAACGCTTTTAGCAGACGTCATCGGAGCCGGAGAGCACGGTGTGAACAGCTACCATCATCAGGCGATAAAAGACCTGGCGCCAAAAGCAGAGGCTATGGCTTATTCAGAGGATGGTCTGGTGGAGTCCATATCGGTTCCTGGGAAGAAATTTATGGTCGGGGTACAGTGGCATCCGGAATTTGCATTTGAAAAGGATCCGGAGTGCAAGGCAATCGTGCAGGCCTTTGTGGATGCATGTAAAGAATAAGAAAGATCCTGGATCGGCACAGACCGTTGGGATAGATTAGGCGAAGAATCGTTAAAAAAACCACGAACTTTGCCATGAATAAGAGAGGAGAACAAGGTTATGAAAAAGAAAGCACTGGTTATGGTAATGGCAGCAGCAATGATGGCAGCAATGACTGCCTGCGGCGGTTCTAAGAGCACAGCAGATACAACTGCAGCAGCAGATACGACTGTAGCAGACACTACCGCAGCAGAGTCCAAGGAAGAAGAAACTTCCGCAGAGGCAGCAGCAGATACCTCCGACAAAACCTGGGTGATCGCAACAGATACTGCTTTCAAGCCGTTTGAGTATACCGATGACAGCGGCAATTTCGTAGGTATCGATATGGATATCCTTAAGGCAGTCGCTGAGGATCAGGGCTTTAAATATGATGTACAGGTACTTGGATGGGATGCATCCATCGCAGCATGTCAGGCAGGTCAGGCAGATGGTATGATCGCAGGCGCATCCATCACCGATGAGCGTAAGGAATCCGGTTGGATCTTCTCCGACGGATACTATGATGCAAACCAGAGCATGGCAGTTGCAGAAAGCTCCGACATCACCGGATTTGACGGATTAAAGGGCAAGAAGGTAGCAGTTAAGACCGCTTCCATGAGCGCAACCTATGCTGAAAGCTTAAAAGATGAGTATGGCTTTGAGATTACCTATTTTGAGGATTCACCGACCATGTACCAGGCAGTTGTAGGCGGCCAGGCAGCAGCATGCTTCGATGATACTCCGATCATGGCAAGCAACATCAAGGATACCGGTATTGCTATGAAGCTGGTAGACGGAACCGGAAACGATCCGGCTGAGTATGGTTTTGCAATCTTTGATGAAAGCAAGCAGGAGCTGATCGATATGTTCAATGCAGGTCTGAAGGACATCAAAGAGAATGGAACCTACGATGAGATCATCGCAAAATATTTAGGTGAGTAATAAAACAAAAAGGCAGGCCCGCGCAAAGCGGGCTTTGCTGATGAAACAGTAAAGAGATTCAGAGAGTACATCAGAAAGAAAAGGGTGTGGCATTATGATCAAGATTATCACCACCTACGGACAGCTTCTTCTGCTTGCAATGGGACGAACCCTGCTGCTTGCATTCTTAGGTTTGGTTTTTGCTTGTATCCTGGGAATGATCTTCGGACTTCTCAGTGTAGTTAAGAATAAGGCATGCAACATCATTGCACAGATCTTCGTATTCGTAATACGTGGTGTGCCAATGATTGTGCTTGCATTCTTTGTATTTTTTGGTATTCCGTATCTGCTCAATACGATCCTGGGCGTTGGAAACGGATTTACACTTTCGGCTCTGCAGGCCGGTGTGATCTGTCTGGCTTTAAACTGCGGTGCCTATATGGCTGAAATCATCCGTGCAGGTATCCAGTCTGTCGATATCGGCCAGATGGAAGCAGGAAGATCCTTGGGTCTTCCCTACTGGAAAACCATGAGAAAGATCATTCTTCCTCAGGCAATCCGCACCATGATCCCGAGTATCATCAACCAGTTTATCATCACTGTAAAGGATACCTCCATTCTGTCTGTAATCGGCTTTCCGGAGTTGGTTCTCGCAGCGAAGAATGTGCAGGCGAATACCTTTAAATCCTTCGAGACGTGGACGATCGTCGGCATTATGTATCTGATTGTGATTACACTGTTGTCTTACATTGCAAAACTTGTGGAGAGGAGGATGAACCGTGGTATCAAACGATAAAAAAATCAAGATCCAGGTAAAAAAACTCCGGAAATGTTTCGGAGATCTGGAAGTCCTTCGTGATATCTCCACTGATATTAGAGAGGGAGAGGTAGTTGTTATCCTGGGACCGTCCGGTTCCGGTAAGTCCACATTTTTACGCTGTCTGAACAAACTGGAAACTACCACTGCCGGAGAAATCTGGGTAGATGGCGTGAATATCACCGACCATAAAACCAATATGAATAAGGTGAGAGAGAACATCGGCATGGTGTTCCAGCACTTTAATCTTTTTAACAACATGGACGTGCTCCATAATCTTATGCTGGCTCCGGTGGAACTGAAAAAAGCGGATAAAGCAGAAGCAAAGGAACGCGCCATGGCTATGTTAAAACGGGTAGATCTGGCGGAAAAGGCAGATGCATATCCTTCACAGCTTTCCGGCGGTCAGAAGCAGCGTGTCGCAATCGCGCGGGCACTCTGTATGAAACCGGATATCATGCTTTTTGATGAGCCGACCTCCGCTCTGGATCCGGAGATGGTTGGTGAGGTGCTGGCTGTTATGAAGCAGCTGGCAGCAGAGGGCATGACGATGG
This sequence comes from uncultured Selenomonadales bacterium, assembly GCA_963589345.1. Taxonomy (GTDB): domain Bacteria; phylum Bacillota; class Clostridia; order Lachnospirales; family Lachnospiraceae; genus Brotaphodocola. Next base: position 8,012 of record CAVALB010000094.1, read on the forward strand.
TTATCGTTACCCACGAAATCGGATTTGCCAGAGAGGTGGCAGACCGCGTGATCTTCATGGATGGCGGCTATATTGTAGAAGAAGGAACGCCTCAGGAGGTAATCCTAAATCCGAAAGAGGCACGTACCATCAGTTTCTTAAATAAGGTACTTTAAACGGAGGTGAGGACATGGAAAAATATGTGATCACCATCTCCAGGCAGTATGGCTCGTTTGGAAGACTCGTGGCAAAGGAACTTTCTGAACAGCTCCACATTGACTTTCTGGATCGTGATATCGTGGAGGAAACTGCGAAGCGTATGAACACGTCGATCAAGGAGATCAGCAAGGAAGAGGAGGACACTCGTTCGAAATTTTCTTATCTGAATTATCCGTTCGGTCTTGGAACGACTGACGTGCGGGATGAGATTTTCCTGGTGCAGCAGAGTATCATCCAGGATTTTGCCAGAAAGGGCTCCTGCATCATCGTAGGACGCTGCGGTGCGTATTGCCTCAGAAATGAACCGCGCCTTCTGCGTGTTTATATTTATGCGCCCTACGAGGTACGCCTGAAAAACTGCGTAGAATATTTCGGAATGAGCGGAAAGGAAGCAGTTCGGGCAGTCAATGAAGCCGATAAGGCGCGGGAACATTACCACAAAAAATATATCCCCGGATACCAGAATGACACCTTAAACAGTGACCTCTGTATCAACAGTGCATATTACAGTGTCGAGGAAGCAGCCGAACTGATCAAACAGGCGGCGCGGATGAAGTTTGGGGAGATATAAAAATTTATACGCAACATCAACGTCATATATAAAGGTCCGAAGTTCCGGGACTG
>CAVALB010000095.1:0-8562 GCA_963589345.1 uncultured Selenomonadales bacterium
GTTTCCCTCCCCAAAAATATTTTTTTTAAACTTACACAAAAAACTTGACAAACCCTCTGTTTGCGGCTTTTGCATATCATCCGATTTTGTTGTTCTTCGGTGTGGTGGGGATCTTTGTTGTGGCCTTTATCTGGAGCTTCTTTCATGGCAAGTAATACTTTCACTTCCCCTGGCTCTGTAAGCAGAAGGAGAGCAGCCCTTTTGCTTATGGAAGACCCGGCTGAAATACAGTGCGTTGCTGTAGCCCACGATCCTTCCAATCTCATTTACGGAGTAGGTGGTGGTTTCGAGCAGTACCTGGGCGTTGGTCATGCGCAGAGAGGTCAGATATTGCACCGGAGTTTTTCCGGTATATTGTTTGAAGTTGCGGATAAAGTAGCTGACACTCATTCCTCGTGAGGCCGCATATTCTTCGATGCAGATTTCCAGATTATAGTTTGCACTGAAATAATTTGCGGCCTCATCCATCTGAGCATCTAAAAATTCGTTCTTCAGGACGTGCTCTCGGGTGATCTCTCGATTGAAAATAATGAGCAGATGGCGCAGCAGAAGAACCAGCATCTCCTGATAATCGGTCTGCATACGCTGGATTTCCACGATGATCCGTTTGAAAATCCGTTCATACTCTAAGGATGTTCCTACATGGAAGATCCTTTTTTTGTCTTCAAAACCGTAGCGCCGGAGGATATTTTTTACATCTCCACCGGTGAAATGGATCCAATACACTTCTGTTTTATCTTTTCCATAGTATTCATATTTTTGCAGTTCCTTTGGCCGGTACAGGACAATATTTCCTGCGTTGACAATGGTTTCGTTCTCGGCTTTGTCGAAATGAAAATGAACCTGCCCGGAGGCAATATAGATGATCTGATAGTCCAACCGGCCCTTGGGACGGTAGGTGGGGAGCTTGGGATGATTCGTTAAGCGATAGTTGCCGCAGCTTCCTACGATCAGTGGGCGGCTCTTGTCTTTAAAATCCTGATGAGAATTGTTTAAATATCCAGTATTCAGATACATGGAAATCCCCCTTCCTGAAAAATCGCAAAGTAAACCTCTTTTTGCTATTGTATCATTTTATGCATATTCTGTCCAATTTCATTTATAGACATTTATCGGCGAAATCCCCATAATTAGGAAGAAGATACGAAGCGACTACCAGAAAAAATCTCCGGCCGGAGAACAAGACAGAATAAACGTATTGATGTATTCGAGTACAAAAAAATCCATGTAAGGGGGAAAAACATGATTGTGCCAAGACATTATGAAGATTTGAATGTCCTTCACGAAAACGTACTGCCGGCAAGAGCCTACTATATTCCGGCTTCGAAGCGGATGGACGATCTCATCGAGCACAGGGAGGACTCCGATCGCCTGCAGCTTTTAAACGGCAATTGGAGGTTCCGGTATTTTGAGAGCATTTACGATGTGAAGGAAGTCTTTTATGAAACGGGCTTTGATGTGGCAGCTTTTGATGAAATTCCTGTGCCGGGGGTGTGGCAGATGGCAGGATATGACACACATCAGTATACCAACATCCGCTACCCGTTTCCGTTTGATCCGCCCTATGTTCCGCAGGATATTCCCTGTGGGGCATATGTGCACTGCTTTGATTATCATGAGAATGCGGATGCACCGAAGGCCTATCTGAATTTTGAAGGCGTAGACAGCTGTTATTATGTATGGCTGAACGGCAGATATGTCGGCTATGATCAGGTCTCGCATGTGACGGGAGAGTTTGACGTGACGGAGTATCTGCAGGAGGGCAGGAACACGCTGGCAGTGCTGGTGCTGAAATGGTGTGATGGCTCTTACCTGGAGGATCAGGATAAATTCCGCATGAGTGGGATCTTTCGGGACGTGTATATCTTGAAGCGCCCGAAAAACGCGGTGAGAGATTATCATATCACAACGAAGATCACAGAAAATGCAGCGAGGGTGTTTATCGAGGCAGATTACTTTGAAAAGACAGAAACTACAGTCATGATCGAGAATGCAGAGGGAAGAAAGGTGGCGGTGGGGAAGATTGCAGATCAGGGAAATCTGGAGCTTGAGATTGCAGCACCGGTTCTCTGGAATACGGAGCATCCGTATCTTTATACGGTGGTGATCGAGACAGAGAAGGAAACTATTGTGGATTACCTCGCCTTGAGAACCATTGAAATCAAAGATAAGGTCATTTATTTCAACGGACAGAAGATCAAGTTCCGTGGAGTCAACAGGCATGATTCGGACCCGGAGACCGGCTTTACGATCTCTCCGGAGCAGTTGAAAACCGATTTGAAACTGATGAAGAAGCACAATTTTAATGCGATCCGATCGAGCCATTATCCCAATGCGCCGTACTTCTATCAGCTGTGTGATAGGTATGGATTTATGGTGATCGACGAGGCGGATCTGGAAGCCCACGGCCCGTTTATGCTTTACCGAAAGAAGGATACGGATTTGGAGCGGTTTAGCAGATGGAATGAAAAGCTGGCAGACAATCCGGAATGGGAAGCGGCTATTCTTGACCGTGTGCAGAGAATGGTACTGCGGGATAAAAACCGTTTCTGCATCGTCATGTGGTCTATGGGAAATGAGAGTGCATACGGATGCAATTTTGAAAAGGCACTGGCCTGGACAAAGTCCTATGATCCATACCGGCTCACCCAGTATGAGAGTGCCCGGTACCGCAACTACAAAGAAACCTACAACTATGATAACCTGGATCTCTACAGCCGAATGTATCCCTCTCTGAATGAGATACGGCAATATCTCAAAAAGGATGGAAGCAAGCCCTTCCTTCTGGTGGAGTATTGCCACAGCATGGGAAATGGACCGGGGGATTTTGAAGACTATTTCCGGCTGATCCAGGAGGACGATCGAATGTGCGGCGGTTTTGTGTGGGAGTGGTGCGATCATGCCATTGCTCATGGAAAAGCCGAAAACGGAAACACGATCTACTATTATGGCGGTGACCATGGCGAGGCGGTCCATGATGCGAATTTCTGTATGGACGGTCTGGTCTATCCGGACAGAAGGCCGCACACGGGACTTCTGGAATACAAAAATGTCTATCGTCCGGCTCGGGTGATTTCTTATAACCAGAGATCCGGTGAATTGAAGCTTCACAACTATATGGATTTTGATGATCTGCAGGACTATGTGGAAATTGCATATGAGGTGACGCAGGACGGCCTTACGATCCAAAAAGGAAAGCTTCCAATGTTTCACGTGAAACCTCACGCAGATGGGGTGACGAATCTGAAAACTGTGACTCGGGAAAGTGGCAGGATCTATCTGAAACTCATCTATCTGTTGAAGAAAGATTTGCCGCTTTTAGAACCGGGAGAGGTGCTCGGTTTCGATGAGATCCTTCTGAAAAAACGGGATGGAAGAAATGAAACCGCGGTGAAATGGATGGAAGACCAGGATGAGAAATCGGAGATCCAGGTTCAGGAGAGCGATACCGACTTTGTTTTAAAGGGAAAGGATTTTGTCTATACCGTAAGCAAAAGAACCGGCCTGTTTGAGCAGCTCAGCTTTGCCGGAAGAGAGTATTTGAATCATCCCATGGAGCTGAATCTATGGAGGGCACCTACAGACAATGATATGTATATAAAATGTGAGTGGAAAAAGGCGCATTACGATGAGGCTTATACCAGGGCTTATACGGTAAGTGTACTGCAAAACCAGTATGGTGTATTTGTCATGGCAGATGCTGCGGTCGTGGCACCGACTGTTCAGAAAATTCTGGATGTGAAGCTCACTTGGAAGATCAGTGCAGATGGTAAGATCACAGCATTTATGGATGCAAAGAAGAATCCGGAATTTCCGGTTCTTCCAAGGTTCGGAGTGCGTCTGTTTTTGAACAAAAGGCTGCAGGAGGTCAGTTACTACGGAATGGGGCCGCAGGAGAGCTATCGGGATAAGTGCAGGGGGAGCTATCACGGACTGTTTCGCAGCAAGGTATCGGAGCTTCATGAGGATTATCTGTATCCGCAGGAAAACGGAAGTCACTACGATTGTGATTTTGTAGAACTCTCAGGCGGTTCGTTCGGGCTGGCAGCTGCTGCAAATCAGAAATTCTCATTCAATGCGTCAGACTACACACAGGAAATACTGGAAAAGGCGGAGCATAACTACGAGTTAAAGGAAGCCGACAGCACCGTACTTTGCCTGGACTATGCGTTGAATGGGATCGGATCCAACAGTTGCGGACCGCAGGTGCTTAAGCGCTATCAGTTCAATGAGACAGAGTTCGAATTTTCATTCAGGCTCATTCCGTTTGTGAAGCGCTGATACAGAATAATGTGAAGCATCAAAAAATCCGGTTGCCGGTCATACGGCGTAGGAGTAGGAACAGCAACAAATGTGTAAAGGAGAGGGGAAACATTTTATGGGAGAAAAAACGTATTTAAAATGGTATAACAAGGTCGGATATGGCTCCGGCGATATTGCAGGTAACGTGGTCTATGCATTTTTGACCTATTTCGTTATGGTTTATCTGACCGATACCATCGGCATGTCGGCCGGTATCGTCGGAACCTTGATCGCGGCCTCAAAACTCTTTGACGGATTCACGGACATCTTCTTTGGATCCATGATCGATAAGACACACAGCAAAATGGGGAAGGCGAGACCATGGATGATCTACGGCTATATTGGCTGTGCCATTACGCTGATTGCTGTATTTGCAGTGCCGGAAAGCCTGGGAAAAACGGCACAGTATGCGTGGTTCTTTATTGCCTACACGCTGTTAAACGGTGTATTCTACACGGCAAATAACATTGCATATTCCTCACTGACCTCACTGGTGACCAAGAACAGTAAAGAACGTGTGCAGATGGGCTCCTACCGCTTTATCTTCGCCTTTGCAACCAGCCTTCTGATCCAGTCGATCACAGTCGAATTTGTAGCATTTTGCGGCGGCGGCGCAGCTGCCTGGAGAACTGTTGCCATCATCTATGCCATCATCGGTCTGATCGTGAACACCATCTCTGGCTGCTCGGTAAAGGAGCTTTCGGAGGAGGAGTTAAATGAGGGCAAAACAGACGAGGAAGAAAAGAAATATGGACTGGCAGAGGCTTTTGGACTTTTGATCAAGAATAAATTCTATATGATGATCTGCAGTACGTATCTGCTGCAGCAGCTGTATAATGCCATGATTGGAACCGGCATCTATTACATGACCTGGGTGCTGAAAAATAAAAATCTATACAGTGTATTTGCCTGGGCAGTGAATATTCCGCTGATCATCGCCCTGATCTTTACACCGACCCTGGTGGAAAAATGGAAGGGCATGTACAAGCTGAATAAGAGAAGCTACATGCTCGCAACCGTGGGAAGGGGTCTTGTGGTCGTGGCCGGTCTTATGGGCAGCGTGCCGCTTATGATCCTCTTTACAGCTGTAGCAGCCCTTGGACAGGGTCCCTGGCAGGGTGATATGAATGCTGTCATTGCCTCCTGTTCGGAATATACCTATCTCACCCAGGGAAAGCATGTGGAGGGAACCATGTTCTCCTGCACCTCCTTCGGTCAGAAGGTGGGCGGCGGCATCGGTACGGCCATCACAGGCTGGCTTTTAGAGGCCAGCGGCTACGTCGGAACCGCAAGCACCCAGCCGGCATCTGCCATCACCATGATGACCATTATGTATCTGGTGATTCCGTTTGTGATCGAGATCTTTATCACCATCGTTCTTTCCATGATGAACATTGAGGATACCAACAATCAGATAAAAGCAGAAAGAAGCAAAAACTGAACAGTTACGATGATGTAAAAGAGGGAGATACCGTCAGAGGGCGGTATCTCCCTCTTTTTATGATTCTTGCATTGTGAATCATGCGATTGTTCTGGTATAATAAGTCTGATCAGTGTCTGATGATCAAATGAAAAATTGGAGGAATAAGAAATGTTTAAGAAAGTGTCCGTATATGATTTAAACCAGAATGTGTTTCAGGAAATCGGGAAAAACTGGACCTTGATTTCCGCAAAGAATTCCGAGGGCAAGGTCAACACCATGACGGCCAGCTGGGGCGCTATGGGTCTTCTCTGGGGCAAGGAGACCGTAACCGTTTATATCCGTCAGTCCCGTTATACAAAAGAGTTTGTAGATGCACAGGAGTATTTTACTCTGAGTCTTTTTGATGGTTACAAAAAGGAGCTTGGCGTGCTGGGATCCAAATCCGGCCGTGACGGTGACAAGATCGCAGAAGTGGGCTTTCATACTGTCCTGGTAGATGGACAGCCAGCCTTTGAGGAGAGCAAGTGCGTGTTCGTCTGCAGAAAATTGTATCAGGATGACATCAAACTGGACGATATGCCGAAGGAAGAAGTAGACAGATGGTACGGTGACGGGGATTATCATACCATGTATATCGCTGAGATTGTGGGATGTTATGTAAATGAATGAGGTGAGAAATACCGGCAGTCAGTTGGAACTGACCAGTCTGATGGCGGAGTATGAGAATCAGTTTGACCGCAGCAACAAGCTGGACAATAAGGTATACATCACAATCACGTTTTGCGGTTTCCTGTTTGTGTTTATCATTGGATTGTTCAACGGAATTTCCCAGCTGGTGAAACCGGAAAACGGAGTGCAGATGTTTGTATCTGTGCTGTATATTTTGAGCTGCATCGCGGTGATGGGCGCTTATGTTTACCTTCTGGTATTCTTTATGCGTCTGCTGCAGCCGGAGCAGATTGCCCGGATGGATCCGGAGATCATGCAGAGGGAGCATCTGGAAGAGATGGAGGAGGAAGCCGCAAGGCTGCGCCTGATCACACTGTACCGGGAAACGGTAAACGAGAATCTGGAAAAGCTGCATCATCGGTGTGATGAGTTTGTGAAGGGATTAAAATTTATTGTACCGACGGTGCTTCTGGCGTTTGTATGTTACGCTTTGCAGATTGTACTGCAGGTACTGTAGCAAGGACTATTGATTAAAAAGTAGACATTCGAGACGAAAAAGTAGACATTCAACATACAAAAGTGGACATTCAAACGAAAGGGAGTGTAGCGCCATGTTTTTTATGATGGGTATCACCAACGGCAGAAAGGATCTGGATTTTGCGCAGACCATCATCTGCAAGGTGTGTGGAAAATATGGCAGATACCAGGTGTTCATGACGTACACGGTTCTGTCTTTGTTCTTTATCCCATGCTTTAAGTGGAATAAACACTATTATGTACAGACCAGCTGCTGCAATACATTATATGAGCTGGATCCGGAAATCGGAAAGGCTCTGGAGCGGGGAGAGAAAACAGAAATATTGCCGGAGCACCTGCAGAAGGTGGGGCAGCAGGCTTATGGGTATTCGATTAAGCGCTGCAGCCATTGCGGATATGAAACGGCAGAAGATTTTGATTTCTGTCCGAAATGCGGGAATCGGTTGTAAGATTATCAGGGGAAATGGGTTGGATATTAGAATATCCAACCCGTTTTTACAATCAGTGTAACGAAATATGCGAAGCAATTCAAACAGGATTTCGCATATATTTCGCTTCTTATTTCGCTAAAACCAGATCAATTCCGGCCTTTTCATAGATCTCTTTTGTCATGGAGGAAAGTCCGGCATCTGTGATGACAAGATGCAGATCATCGATGGAGGCGTAGCTGGAGATGGAGGAGGTGTCAAATTTTGTATGGTCAATCAGGGCAATGGTTTTGGCAGAGGCCTTGATGCACATGCGTTTTAAGTCGGCTTCATAAATGCTGAAATCTGTGAGGCCGTTTTCTACGGAAAAGCCGCGGGCAGAGACAAAGGCAATGTCTGTATGAATTTTTTTCAGCAGATCTTCCCCGAGCAGTCCTTCAATGGAGGAGGATGCGGAGGTTACGATGCCGCCGGTCAGGATCACGGTGATGCCGGGTACGTCTTTGAGCGCCAGCGCCAGGTTGATGCCGTTGGTGATTACGGTGAGCTCCGTGAATCCGGTGAGCTTCATACCGAGGGTATAGGCAGTGGAGCTGGCATCTAAGAAGATGCACATGTGATCTTTTACAAAGGTGACAGCCGTGGCGGCGATCATCTCTTTTTCTTTTTGATTCTCCAGGACACGCTCATCGAAATAATATGCGCGTCCGGTCAGCTCCTTCTGATCGGCAGAGTGGTCACGATATACAGCACCGCCGTGGGTTTTGGTCAGAAGCTTTTCCTTGTCCATCTGATTTAAATCGGTGCGGATGGTGGTGGCGGATACGCCAAGCATTTCGCTCAGTTCGTTGGTGGTTGCTTTTCGGTTTGCTTCCAAATATTTTAAGATGTGTTTCTGACGTTCCAGCTGGAGCATAACGTGTGGATCCTCCTATCGTTTGTTTAAAATCTATCATAACTCGAAAAAAATTTTTATGCCAGTAAAAAAACAAAAATCACAAAAATAATTTCTATTTTCTTTTGTTAACTTTTATTTTACATTGATTTTTGCTTGCGTTTGCTTTCGAAATGTGTTATATTGAAGCCAGCAAATAAAAACGTGTAACTGTTCAGAACCAACCTCCAAAATGCTTCGCATTTCGTCGGTGTGCGTATCCGCCAAATAAAATTTCAAAATCAGCCTTAGAAATGCAAGCATTTCAC
>CAVALB010000096.1:0-8458 GCA_963589345.1 uncultured Selenomonadales bacterium
TGAGAAAAGTCAATAGTATATACAAAAATAACTTGTAAATATACAAAAATAACTTGTAAATATACAAAAATAACTTAACGCGAGTGAGGGAAAGCGTAAAACAGTCCAAATCCATAACGAGATAGGCGTTATTTTCATGGCTCTATGTGGAAAAGGGAAATGTAACCCAACATCATATTTATTTGGTTCTGAACAGTTACGAGTTTTTTAAGTGCGATGGGGAAAATTTATAATTTTTTCTCTGACTAATTGATTTTTGGAGCGTTTTGCGTATAACATTAGGTAAGGACAGAAATGTTCTCGATGTAAGAGCATCGTAAAAAGTTGTGCTGCAGATGGAGCAGGATAATTTTCCATCTCATTAGATGTCTTAACTGGGCATCGAGCTTGGCAACTCAGATTGAGTTGTAGTCCACGTGGGGGACTTAATGGTTTCCACGTCGTTAAGGGTATCTTAACTGGGTACCGAGGCTGACAACCAGCAGAAAACTCTTTTTATTAGAATTTATGAAGAGTGTGGTTTCTAATCACACTCTTCTTTGCGTATGGGGAAAGCATGGCGACAAAGACAGAGAAGAAAAATGCGATACGACAGGATATTATAGGGGCAGCAGTGGGTTCTCACTGTTGCCCCTTTTTCGGCGGTTCAAAAAAGTCTCTTTCCACAAACAGACAGACGTTGTTTACGAAGATCTCCGGGTCGCAGGGCTCTTCCTGCTCGAGATAGCATTTGGCGATGTCAAAATAAAAATCGGTCATCAGACTGGCGAAGATGGGAGCGGAAAGCTTTAGGCGGTAGCCCTTTTCTTCGGCAATCTGGATTTTGTCATTCATGATGCGGATGAGTCCGCTGCGGATGATGCGCATCAGGTCGCCGTTTTGGTTGGCCTGGTAAATTTTCTGATAGAGGCTGCGGTTGTCGCCGATGAGGCGCAGCAGGATCATCAGAAAGTCGCGTACCGAATCACGGTTGACAAGATACAAAACATCTTCATCCAGTCCCAGTTCTTCCACGATGGTAGCGAGACAATAGTGCAAAAGGTCATATTTGTCCTCAAAATAGCGGTAGAAGGTGGAACGGGAGATGAGAGCCGTATTGCAGATGTCGGTCAGGGTAAGCTGCTCTAAGGGCACCGCTGCAAGCTGGGAAAACAGTGCTCCCTTCAAAAGTGCGTAGGTGCGGCGAGCCGTGATGCTGGTCTTTTTTTTCGCGGTCTGGGCCATAGGAATCTCCATCCTTTCTATAATAAAACGTCTAAATCGTAAATCGTCCGATTCTGGACAAAAATTTCAAATGTGTCTCATTTTAAACACCTCAAATGAAACTGATACTTGTGTATTTTACCATAAATATGGATAATAGTACAAGAAAATGAAGAGGTTTTTTGGAGGTTTCTATGGAAAATCGAGATAAATTGCACAAAAAGCAGGGAATCTTAACGGCACCTTTATGTGTCGCAGTTTTAGCAGCAGGACTGTTCCTGGTGTCTCACCCTGAAACAGCCCTTGCAGCCTCCACCATCGAGGCCGGAAGCGGTGCGGTGGCAGAGACAAAGGCAGCATCTACCTATGGAAGTACCCTGGTGGTGGATTCAGAGGATACGGAAACGGCACGGACGAACTGGACAAAAGAAGGGGATGACTGGTATTACCTTCTTCCGGACGGAACAAAGAACCGTCAGAATCTTCAGTTTGATGGTGCCCTTTATAAATTTAACTGGAACGGAAGCCTGAAAACAGCTCAGTGGCTGCCTAATACCGGCGGCGGAGCGTATCCGGTGTTCTGCTATGACACGGAGACACAGCTTCTCTTCGATCAGTTAAATGATGAAAAAAAGGATCTGTATTTTGAGGAATATCCGAATCGGGAGGAGGAGTACAGCGGCGATGAAAAGACGCAGTACGACCGATATGCCGGTTTTATCATGGATGAAAAGCTCAATCAGGCAGCGGCACACCGGCTTGAGGCGGCGCTTGCAAGCGGCTACAGCGGTGATTCCATCCCGGGCGAAGGAACCTTAAAGGATTACCTGACCAAGATCTCTTATAAAAAGAATTCCAACTATAAAGAGCTTTATCTGCGAGGCCGGGAGGACGCAGACGATGCCTTTGACAAGCTTATCGGCAAGACCCAGGACAAATACGATTCCAACGGAAAACGAAAGGATTCCCTGGATTATTACCGGCGCGTCGGCATGGCTCACACGGAAAAGGACGGAGAGCATTATTTCCTGGTGATCCTGATGCGATAAGGAAAGATAAAAGAGGAGTAATCAGATATGGAAAATAAAAAATCCCTGAAGGACAGGTTAAAGGCTCATCTGCCGCACAAGAAGGGGGCAGAACAGAAACCGACAAGCGGGGCGGAGGATCATGGATTTGTCATTCGCCTGGCGCGGTTTATCATTGAAAAACGCGGCTGGCTTGAGGCGGTATTTTTGGTGGGCTGCATTTTCAGTGCCATCGGAATGCTGTTTGTAAATGTAAACTACGACCTTACAAAGTATGTTCCCTCCACGGCTCAGTCCAGCATCGGACTGGATATCATGGAGAAGGAATTTGGGTACCCCGGCACGGCGCGGCTGATGCTAAAGGATGTTACGCTATATGAAGCCAAGCAGTATAAGGACAAGCTGCAGGCGGTTGACGGCGTTGACCGGATTACCTGGTGCGATTCGTCGGTGGACATCTATGCCGGTGAAGATTTCATCAACATGGATGACATCAAGGATTACTACAAGGATGGCTGCGCAGTCATGGATATCACCTTTGATGAAAAGTCGGATTCCTCAAAGACAGAGGCGGCCATCGATGAGATGAAGGCCATCACCGGAGACAAGGGCTGCTATGTCGGCATGGCCGTACAGAATAAATCCCTGATCCAGACGACCCACTCCGAGATGAGCAAGATCCTGGTGGTAGCGGTCATCATGATCTTTGTCGTGCTCTGCCTGGCTACCACAGCATGGACGGAGCCAATCCTGTTTTTACTGGTTATGGGTGTGGCTGTGCTTTTGAATAAGGGCACCAACGTATTTCTGGGAACGATCTCGTTTCTGACAGATAATGTGGCGATCATCCTGCAGTTAGCAACCTCCATGGACTATTCCATCTTCCTTTTGGATGCCTACATGAACTGGCGTGATACCGGTCTTTCCGAGGAAGAGGCCATCGTCAAGGCGGTGGAGGAGGCCATCAACTCCATTTTTGCGAGCAGTCTGACCACGGTAGTAGGCTTCCTTGCACTGGTTACCATGAAATTTAACATTGGTTTTGATATGGGTCTGGTTTTGGCAAAGGGTATCATCTTCAGCCTTTTGACCGTTGTATTTTTCATGCCGGCCATGATCCTGAAATTCTCCAAATGGAACGATAAGACCAAGCACCGTTCCTTCTTCCCGGATTTCACCAAGCTGGGAAAGGGCGTGTTCCACATCCGTTACATCGTTTTGGCTCTGGTGCTTTTGCTTACACCGCCGGCCTATGTGATGCAGCAGATGAACAATTTCCAGTACGGAAACAGCGCGGTGGGCGGAGCACCCGGCACCCAGGTATATGCGGACGATCAGGAGATCACGGCGAAATTCGGCCGAAGCAATATGCTGCTTTTGATCTATCCGAACACCGATCCTGTGGCAGAAAAAAAGCTGTCCGATGAGTTGGAGGATCTTCCTTATGTAAAGAGCGTGACCTCCATGGCCAATACATTGCCGGAGGGCATACCGGAGGATTTCCTGCCGGATTCCACAGTTAGCCAGCTCCATACAACGGATACGGCGCGGATGCTTTTGTATATCCGGACCAAGGGCGAGAGTGATCGCTCCTTTGAGTACACGGATGCGATCCGGGATCTGATGAAGAAATATTATCCGGACAATTCCTACGTGGTCGGTGAGACACCGTCAACCCAAGATATCAAATCGACGATCACGGATGACAATGCCAGGGTAAATGCGCTGACACTGCTTGGCGTATTCCTTGTCGTAGCCTTCAGCTTTAAATCCCTGCTGATCCCGATCGTCGTTATGATCCCGATCGAGGTTGCGATCTTTATCAATATGGCGATCCCTTATGTGCAGGGCGTGGACATGATCTACATGGGTTACATCATCGTCAGCAGTATCCAGATGGGTGCGACGGTAGACTATTCGATCCTGCTTACGAACAACTACATTGCAAAACGTGCGACCCTGCCGAAAAAAGAGGCCTGCATCGAGGCGGTAACAAGATCCTGCTCCTCGATCTTTACCTCCGGCGGTATCATCACGTTAGCCGGTTACATTGTATACATGATCTCGACCACGGCAGCCATCGGTGACCTGGGTCACCTGATCGGACGAGGCGGATTCTTAAGTCTGGTTCTGGTGCTGACGCTGCTTCCGGCACTTCTGGTTCTGACGGATGGGCTGGTCATTGAGAAGAAATGGAAGGGATCCGGCAGAAGGCTTCGGGAGCGCTATGTGACGAGAAAACAGCAGTTCCACAGACGTGCAGAACAGATCCGGACAAGACTGGAAGAGCACAGAAAAGAGAAATAAGGGAGCAGTATCAGGAGGAAATTTGATATGAAGAAAAGATATAGGAGACTGGGTGTCATGGGACTTGCCGCAGTCATGGCCTGTACGGGAACGGTTCTGCCGGTGCTTGCGGGTCAGGCGGAGGTGGCTGTCGATGAGAGCATGTATGTCAACCTGGATTATTATGGAAATATTGATAAAGTGAATGTGGTAAAGGGCTGTGACTTAAACGGCCAGACAAGCTTTACGGATTACGGAAATTATACCGATGTGACCAACATGTCGGATTATACCGAGCCGGTGATCGAGGGCAATAAGGTAACTTGGAATGTATCCCCGGATTTTAAGGGCCGCTTCTATTATAAAGGCGGACTGGATACAAAGCAGGTGGCACTTCCGTGGAACTTTGATGTTTCCTACAAGCTAAACGGTGTGCCGAAAAATGCCGATGAGCTTGCAGGTGCATCGGGACTGATCGAGATCCACATCGATGCGAAGTTTAATGACAGCGCCGATGTAAAGGAATATTATAAGGATAATTTTGTGCTGGCCGTGGCAGTGATTGTGGACACCAATGACTGCTATAGCCTGGAGGCCGACGGAGCGCAGAAGCAGAATATCGGCAGCAACAGTGCCGTTGTATTTACGGCACTGCCGGGTGAGGACGGCGATTTTACCGTGCGCATCGGTACGGACAGCTTTGAGACCAGCGGTGTTTTCATGGCTATGACGCCTCTGACCGGCAGCGATCTGGAGCACGTTAAGGATTTAAAAGAGGCCAAGGATACCTGGAAGGAAAGCGGCGATGAGATGCATGACAGCCTGCAGCAGATGGCTTTATCCGTAGAAGCCATGCGGGATGGCATCAACTCCCTGCAAAGCGGCATGAATTCCGCTGAGAGTGCACGAAAAACCTGGAGCGGAGCAAAGGACAGCATCCTCGATGGCAACGATCGATCTCTGGAGACCTTAAGCGCTGTATCCGATCAGCTGGAGGCCATGATCCCACACCTTGAGACTGCCAAAGAGGCAGCCGACACGGCACACGACAGCCTGGGCGACATCGTCAACACCGTTCGGGAAATGCAGGATCCGTTAAACAAGCTGCACAGTGCCTTAAAGGGCATTAAGAGCGGCTCTGCAGATATGTCCGGTCAGGTTTCTCCGCTGAATCAGTTGATGCAGCAGATCATCGCCCTGGATGCAACCCTGCAGGCCAGCGAGCAGGCTTATGTTACGGCTCTGGCGTCCATGGGCGTCAGCCTGCAGAACGTGGATGACGACTATTATCTGGACAGTGAGGTTGAACTTTACGATGATCGCGTGGCAACTGCCAGCAACGCCTCAAGCTCATCTGCTGCAGCCAGTGCGGCAGCTGCAGCAGCAAGCGGTGTTACCTTAAGTCAGGGACAGCTTTTGCAGACTCTGGTCACCAAAAAGGCAGCGCTGGAGAAGCTTTCCACAGCCAGCAATAAGCTTGCCTCCGAACTTTCCGGTCTGTTGGATGATGTATCCGATGCGGCAAAGTATACCGCAGAGCTGACCGACAGTCTGGAGATGCTGACCGAAGATACCGCAGCATTGTACGACTCCATGGACAGCTATTATCCGGATTTGCAGGCCTCCTTAGATGATTCCGAGGAGCTTTTAAACCGCACCACCGAGGCCATGAACACCGGCATCAGCACGGCGGCCATCGTGCAGAATACTTTAAGAAACAGCAGCGACAATCTGGATGCGGCAACCCGCGACAGCATCCGCGGCACCCTGGAGCTTCTGGATAAGAGCTTAAGTGTTCTTGACAGCACGGCATCTATCCGTCATGCCGGAGTCACCATGAAGGAAGCCATCGACAAGGAGTGGGATGACTTAGACGGCGATACCCGTTTCCTTCGCATGGATCCGGATGCCGAAAAGATATCCTTCACCTCGGATGAGAATAAAGAGCCGGAATCCGTGCAGATCATCCTGCGGACCGCAGAAATCAGCCTGGATGATGATGACGAACTGCTGGATGCCGAGAGCGAGGCCGAAAACCAGAGCCCGCTGCGCCGGATTTGGAATGTACTGGTCAAGATGTGGAAGGCAGTTGTGGAAATCTTTAGAAACAGGTAATTGGGAGCTTGACTCCGAACAGTTACAAGAATCGATAGAACAGGAAGTGGAAAAATATGAAGGGTAACCGGATCATAACGATAGGACGTCAGATCGGAAGCGGTGGAAGCCAGATCGGCATGGAGGTGGCAAAACACTTCGGCATTAAGTGCTACGATAAGCAGCTGATCGAGTTGGCCTGCCATTACGGAGAGCTGGATCAAAAGGTTCTGGCAGAGGCCGATGAGAAACGGCCGAATCCGTTCCTTTATTCGGTCCCGCGTCAGCTCCAAAACGATAAGACCGGCCGGGGGATTGCCATCAACGATATGGTATTCAATGTGCAGTCGGAGGTGATCCGTCAGCTGGCCGAACAGGAATCCTGCGTGATCATCGGCCGCTGTGCAGACTATGTGCTCAGAGAGCAGCCGGGTGTTACGTCAGTCTTTATCTATGCAGATATGGACATTCGGATCAAACGGATCATGGAGCTTCAGAAGCTGAGTCGGGACGAGGCCATAAGCATGATCAAAAAGATTGACAAGAGCCGCCGCAATTATTATGAATGCTACACGGGAAAACGCTGGGGGGTCGGTGCCAGCTACGACGCGACCTTCAATAGCTCAGAGCTTGGGCTTGATACCTGCGTGGATCTGATCTGTCATCTTTATGAGCGGAATATAACGGTTTAGTGCCGACCGAAACGGGGTGTAGAGCGCCCTCGGCGCAGAGGTGGATGTCGATGATATCAGCACCGAGGACGTGGGATCCGAGAGCACCCACGGCGCAATGATAGATGGTTGACGAAATAATCGCGTCTTGGTGCGAGATATGCCGATCGTAAGAAAACACAGAAAAGTGAGAAGGAGAACAGAATGAGACAGATAACAAACCGCCTGTTGATCAGTGCAGCTGCTTTTGCCTTGGCTCTGGGAGCGGCCGGCACCGGTTATGCAGCATCGGAGAAAAGCAAGATCGGAAAAATCGAGCTTACCTTTGATTCGGATTTAGGCATTGGCGTGGACGGAAATTCCCTTTCGGTGACCCCCGAAGGATCAAACACCGACCGCTACTATGTCAGCGATACCGATATCGTAAACGAGGATACCGATGATTTCAGTGACAGCAATCCGCCGCAGATCGAGATCACCTTGATTTCGGCTGACGAGGATCAGTGGTATTTTGCAAGCTCCTCTTCGGATGCCTTCCGCCTTAATCTGGCGGCATCCTCCAAGAACCGCTATGACAAGGTTCAGTTTGTCAGTGCAAAGCGATCGGAGAAAAATACCATGCTGACGCTGCAGGTAAAGCTGATCTATGATAAAAAGTCCAAGCTCGATAATCGCCAGGCCATTTCTCTGGCGAAAAACGACGCCGCATCCTCGGCAGGCTTTGGCTGGGACAGCGCCCATCCGGGGACAGCGTCCTGGAACACGGAGGACTCTGCGCGCTACTATCAGATTCAGCTTGTGAAGGATGGGATCGATACAGGCATTATGCGGTCTGTATACAAAAATCATTACGATTTTTCTTCCCAGATGACGGAACCGGGGGAGTATCAGTTTCGGGTCCGCACCGTGCGCCAGAGCAGTCACAACAAGAGTGAGTGGGTGACCTCTGAGGTATGGAAAGTAGAATCATAAGGATGCTTGAGTTTTTTGCGTATTTCCTGTATGATGGAGAGGCGCAGCAAAGAAAAGAGGCGGCTGCAGATGCAGCCGCCTCTTTTGAGCAACTATTCAGAAGCCATTCGCAAAATAAATTTGAAAAAATACGAGTAACTGTTCAGAGCCAACCTCCAAAATGCTTCGCATTTCGTCGGTGTGGCGTATCCGCCAAATAAAATT
>CAVALB010000097.1:0-8374 GCA_963589345.1 uncultured Selenomonadales bacterium
ACTCGAATCTGCATCCTGCGTGATTAGGCCAGTTATTTATGAAACGATGCACTAGTTTTGCAAGAAAGAGAGACTACGAGAGTACATCTTACGATAAAGGAGGAATGTTTCATGCTGACTCAGGAAGAAAAGGATAAAATGATCACCGCGCTACGCGGCACCAGTGTAGCAAAAGAGAATATCACGGAAGAATATAAGAAAAATCTGGATCTGGCAGATCGGGAGGAAGTGAAGGTCACTACCTCGGAGGGCGCCGTTCCCTGCTATATTTTTACGGCAAAGAACCGCACTCCGCATTGCCCGGTGCATATCAATGTGCATGGCGGCGGTTTTGTGCGGCCGCATGTGCTGCGGGATGAAATTTATTCCGCAAAGGTAGCCGATGCCATTCAGGGAATTGTGGTGGATGTCGATTACAGTCTGGCTCCGGAATATCCGTATCCAACAGCCTTTAATGAAACCTATGAAGTATGTCGATGGGTATTTTCCATGCTGGAACGTTGGGACGGTGACGGAAAACGGGTTTCCATGGGTGGACACAGTGCCGGTGCGAATCTGACGGCTGCAGTATGTTTAAAGGCAAATCAGACAAGGGAGTTTCAGTTCTGCCTGCAGGTGTTAGACTACGGTGCCTTTGATATGGTGACGGATCCGGCGGATAAACCGGAGGCAGACACCAACATGATCCCGGTGGAGCGGGGCAGGATGTTCAGTCTTGCGTATACCGACGGGGAACTGGAAAATTTAAAGGATCCCTACTGCAGCCCGCTTTTGGCAACGGATGAGATGTTAAAGGGTCTTCCGGAGGCATTGGTGACCAGCTGCGGATATGACAACTTCCGTTTTGAGGATGCAGATTATGCAAGGCGTCTGGCTCTGGCCGGAGTGAAGGTAACTCAAAAATGCTTCTTACATTCCTACCATGGTTTTATTGTCCACTGCACGGAGGAATGGGAGGAAGGACAGCAGCTGGTGATCGACATGATCCGGCAGGCATCCCTATAGAATGGAGGAAGTACGATGAGAGTACAGTTAGACGCAGAGCTGATCATGGAGCTTCGGGCTGACTGCCCGGAGGAGGATCGGCTGGTAGTCGGAGGCAATGACTGGGGATATCTGAAGGTGATCCAGATCAAAGGCGGCCACTTCGAAGGAGAAAAGCTGCGCGGACGCGTGGTGGCAGGTGGAGCGGACTGGAACCTGGGTGTTGGCGGAGACAGTGAGGATACCGTTCATTCCAGAACCGTATTTGCCAAGTATCTGCTCCAGACGGACGATGGTGTATACATTGCCATTGAGAACCTGGGCTATAAATATGTAGATCAGGAGAAAAATACCGTAATCCAGACCAGACCTTCCTTCCATGCACCGCGAGGAAAGTATGAGTGGCTGAATTACGGAGTTTACGTGGCAAGTCTGTCCGGCAGCACGATCGATGGTGTGCGAGGGGTGGATATCAAGATTTATAAAATGATGTAATGATTCAGAGCTGATCATGTGACGAATAGCTGCACTGACGACATGGAAGATATTTTGGAGTGGTTCTGAACATAGACGTATCAGTGACAAAAGAAGGAGACTGGCAACATGAAAAAGGTGATCAAACCCGGCAGGGAGAGAAAAAGCATTAACTTTATTGATAATATCGTATATTCCAGACAAAAGGATTTAGATGGCAATGAGATGGAGTTAAAGATGTCCATCATGCTGCAAAACGGCAACAGCGAGATGCGGCTTGCCTCCGGACATGATGATGAAGCAGATGATAAGACTCCGAAACCGGCGATTCTTTGGGTGCCGGGCGGTGGATACCGAGGCTGCGACAAGAACCTGATGGTGGCGGAGATGGAGTTTCTGGCTGACGCCGGGTATGTGTTGGCATCCATGTATTACCGCAGCAGCGCAGAGGCCCATATGCCGTCCCAGATCATCGATGTGAAGACAGCTATCCGCTTTCTGCGTGCCCATGCGGATGAGTACGAGATCGATCCGGAGCGCATCGGCATCATCGGAAGGTCGGCAGGAGGACATCTGTCTGCCCTGGCTGCCATGAATTCGGATCTTTATGAGAGTGAGGAGTGGAGCGGTTATTCTTCCAAGGTACAGGCCTGCTGTGACATGTTCGGACCGGTGGATTTTATAAAACTCATCGAGGTGGATGAGCAGGATATTGCAAACAATCCGAATTGCCGGTGGAAATGCATGGAGGAGACCCATGAGGGTGCCCTGTTAGGCGGAGATGCTTCTACCTTAAGAGAGCGCTCCAAGGAATTTTGCCCGCCCTATATCCTGACAAAAGAGATGTGTCCGATGCTGATCCTGCACGGGGACTGCGACAAGCTGGTTCCGTGTTCCATCAGTGAGGATTTTTATGACAGGATCGTGGAAGCCGGAATGGAAACACGTGCGGATTTCTATATTTTACAGGGAGCTGGTCACGGCACCAAGGAGTTCTTCCAGCCGGAAACGAAAGAAATCATATTGAGATTTTTTGATAAAAATTTGAAATGATACCAGGGTCAAAAGGCCTTGAATAGGAGATTTATTATATGATGAAGGTACAGGTGCCCATGTGGTCTACCGCGAGCGATGCGGAGCTTCGGTTTTACCGGGAGATGGGCGTGGAGTATATCTCGGTGATGTTTCACGAAAATGACTGGGATTACGAGAGCGTTTCCAGGCTGCAGGAGCGCATGGCAAAATTTGATCTGACGATCACGGATGCGGGAAGTTTTTCGGTCTTTAAAAATCCGGTCATCCACTTGGGACTGGAAGGGCGGGATGAACAGATTGACCGCTATAACCGTTTCACCACGGTGATGGGGCAGTGCGGGATCCCGATCTGTTCTCTGGCTTGGCAGCCGGATGGTGCGGTGCGATCTTATAAGCGGGTAGGGGAGCATACCCGCGGCTCGGTCAGCGGTATTGTCGACATGGAAGAGATTGCAAAGCGCGGGCCGAGTCATGGTCGGGTTTATTCTGAGGAGGAGATCTGGGCAAATTTTAAATATTTTCTGGATCGCACCCTTCCGGTCTGCGAGAAGGCAGGGGTAAAAATGGCTCTGCATCCGAATGATCCGCCGACCGCCTGTGTGATGGGTGTCCCAAGCCTGATCTACAGCAGTGAAGGCTTTAAGCATGCCTTTGAGCTGGCAGGAAACAGTCCGTATCTTGGTATGAAGCTTTGTGTGGGCTGTTGGCTGGAGGCAGGAGAAGCCTTTGGAGATCTGATGGAGGACATCCGGTATTTTACGGAGAGGGGCAAGGTGCTGGCGGTACATTTTCGAAATTTGAGTGCACCGATGCCATATTTTGAAGAGGTTCTTCTGGAGGATGGATATGCAGATATGTACGCGATCATGAAACAGCTGGTTCGCTGCGGCTGCGATGCCCTGATTTCCGTAGATCACGCATCGGCAGGCATACCGGAGTTTGGCGGCATGGCCGGCGCCTACGGTTATTCCACCGGATATATGAAGGGACTTTTGTATGCAGCGGAGCGAGAACTGCTACAGTACGAGGGAATCTAAGTGGTGACATAATGTGGCTTGAAATTTATATCCGGTTGTGATATATTAAACATAAAGAAAGACACCTGTTGGAGCAGGTGCCTTCTTCGGAACCCCACTCCAAAGGTGGAGCTTCCCAAGCGGGTATTTACCTCTTGTGCAGAGGCCGCCCGTCCTGGTGTGAACAGGGCGGGCATTTTTTATTTGTGCTTGTTGTTTCTCTGTTCGAGAAAGGTAAGCAACGCAATAATGAAGCTACCAGAGGATATAAGCAAAGCCTGTATCCCAATGAAAATCGAAAGAATTTCATAAGCTGTCATCAGCGCCACCTCCCTTCCAATGTATTCCGGAAAACCGGTTTGATGGCTCGGGAGGCTGCCACCCCTGTCGTGGGTTCCATGTATGGATTGTACCATATCGCCAGAGCAGTTGCAACCTGAATACTTTTTCATATTTCCAGCAGTTACTCCGGAACAAAAATAAAAGGCCGATAAAGTCAGAATATTCCGACTTTATCGGCCTTTGTGTGCACATATAGAAAACTGCACACATATTCATCCCTTCTATACATCTTTTTTACGTTTCCATAACAGAAACTATATGAAAAGCTATACTTCTTAACATTCCCTAAACTATTAAAAAAACTTTATAAAATCTCAATTTCACGAATTTCACTTTGAAAAAACGACTTGTTATAATCCAAATATGAGGTGCAAAACACAAAAATAAAAGGAGATGAGAGGTATGTTTTTCAAAAAGTATGGGGACATCGTAGTGGGCGTGTTTTTCATGGCTCTGGCGGCTATGCTGATGATCATGGCGCAGATGCTTCCGAAATCCAAGGTTATGGATATCGGCCCGGATTTCATGCCGATGGTGATCGGCGGCGTGACCTTCATCCTGGCAGCGATCTTAACCATCTTAAGTATCAAAAATTTTAAAATGCATGCAAAGGAGCTGGAGCACGCAGAGATCCCGGACTGTGACTACAAGCGTGTGATTTCGAGTATCATCCTGGTGCTGATCTATGTGTTCATCCTTCAGCCGGTGGGATTCATTATTTCTACCCTGATCTATCTGATGCTTCAGATGGCAGTCCTTTCTCCGGATGACGAGCGTGATGCAAAACATCTGATCCGGCTTGCCATCATCAATGTGGTATTTACCCTGGTGGTATTCTTCTTATTCCGTTACGGATTCAAGATCGTGCTTCCGGCAGGGATCTTTACCATTACATTATAGAAAGGAGAAATTTGATTATGCAGGCATTAGGACTTTTAGGCAGTGCGTTTATCAGCATTATGCATCCGACATCCATTCTTTTGATGATTGCCGGTGTAGCAATCGGTATTGTGTTCGGTTCCATTCCGGGACTGTCCGCATCCATGGCAGTAGCACTGATGCTGCCGTTAACCTTCAGCATGACACCGTCCATGGGTATGAATACCCTGGTAGCGGTTTATATCGGTGGTATCTCCGGTGGTTTGATCTCCGCGATCTTATTAAACATGCCGGGTACCGCATCTTCCATTGCAACCTGTTTTGACGGTCATCCGATGGCAAAACGAGGAGAGGCCATGAAGGCGCTGGGACTTGGTATTGTGTTCTCCGCCCTGGGTTCCATCTTTTCCTTTATCATCCTGACCTTCTGCGCACCGCTCCTTGCGGACATCGCACTGAAATTTACTCCGGCTGAGAACTTTGGTATCTGCTTTTTTGCACTGACCATGGTTGCCATCCTTTCCTCCGGAAACATGCTGCGTGGACTTTTAGCAGGACTCTTTGGTCTCATGTTTACCTTAGTCGGCATGGCTCCGATCGATGGAACCCCGCGTTTTACCTTCGGCAACAGCAGCCTGATGGCAGGCTTTGACACCCTTCCGACCCTGATCGGTATCTTTGCGATCGCAGATATCCTGGTTACTGCAGAGAGTATGAATGGCGGCAAGATGGAAACCATCCCGATCAAGAAGGTAAAGGGCTTTGGCTTCAGCTGGCAGGAATTTGTCTATCATTTACCGAACTTCCTGCGTTCTTCCCTGATCGGTGTCGGCATCGGTATCCTTCCGGGTATCGGTGGTTCCACCTCCGGTATGCTTGCGTACGTAACTGCAAAGAATATGTCCAAGAAACGTGATGAATTCGGCAAAGGCTGCCCGGATGGCGTCGTAGCAACCGAGTCTGCAAACAACGCAACCATCGGCGGTGCTATGATCCCGCTTCTGGTACTTGGTATCCCGGGTGACGGTGTTACCGCTATGATGTTAGGAGGCTTTCTGATCCACGGTCTGTCTGCAGGTCCTCTGCTTTTTGTAAAGAATGCAGACGTTGTATACGGAATCTTCGCAGCCTGCATCCTCTGTACTCTGATCATGCTCGTTGTTGAGTGGACCTGTATCAAGGGCTTCGTACAGGTATTAAAGGTGCCGAAGCATATCCTGCTTCCGCTGATCCTGGTTCTGTGCTGTGTCGGTGCTTATGCGACCAACAACCGGATTTTCGATGTACAGTCCATCCTGATCTTCGGTATCGTAGGTTATGTATATCACAAGTTCAGCCTTCCGACCACGCCGTTTGTGCTGTGTTTCCTGATCGGTGAGATGTTGGAGACCTACCTTAGACGTGGCATCATGCAGTACAAATCCTTTGGTGCTTTCTTTAGCAGACCGATCTTTGATGCCTTCTTCTTTGTGGCAATCGGTGTTCTGGTATGGAGTGTCATGAAGGAACTGAAGGCATACAAGATCAAAAAACAGGCAGCAGCATAGTTTCTAAAGAAAATTGAGCAAATTACGAATGTTAAGGGAGAATTTTGTTATGAAGAAAAAACTTGTTATGGCAGTGATGGCAGGAACCATGGTTTTAAGTCTTGTAGCTTGCGGCGGCGGCAGCAGCTCTGATACAACGGCAGCCTCCGGTGATTCATCAGCATCTGCTGGTGCAGTAAGCAGCTCAGGCTGGGAGCCGAGCACTACAGTTTCCATTGTAGTTCCGGCAGGCGCGGGCGGCAACACCGACCTTTCTGCCCGTGTATTTGCGCAGTATGCGAAGGAGCTGACCGGCCATGACTTCATTGTTGTAAACGCAAACGGTGCAGCAGGTTCTGTGGCAGCAAACCAGGTACTGGCAGCAGCGGCAGACGGCCACACCTTCCTGTATGGCCACAATCTTGTAAACGTGGCAAACATCGCAGGCGTTACCGACTACAACTACACCGCTTTCAAGCTGGGTCCGACCTTCGCAAAGGATCCGGCACAGCAGTTATACGTAAATTCTGAAAAATACAAGGATTTGGACGATTTCATCGCAGCGGCAAAGGCAGCACCGGGACAGTTAAAGGCTTGTACCGAGGTGGGCGCTTACACCTACTATGAGCTGCTGGCATTTGAGAAGGCAGCAGATATTGACCTTGATCTGGTGGACGTAGGCTCCAACTCCGATAAGATCGCAGCCATGCTTTCCGGTCAGGTTGACTTAATGCCGGGTGCCTACATCAACTGTAAGGATTACCTGACTGCCGGTCAGTTTACCTGCATCGGTGCTCCGACCGAGGAGCGTTATGACATGATCAAGGATATCCCGACCTTAAAGGAGCAGGGCGTGGATCTGGTATATCCGGACTGTGATTTCTCCTTCTACTTCCCGGCAGATACCTCCGATGAGATCATCACCTACTACGAGGATTTGGTACAGAAGATCCTGGCAGATCCGGCAGCATCAGAGGCAGTCGCTAATGTAGATATGATGCCGTATTACTTAAATGCTGAGGATTCCGCAAAGAATGATGAGCAGATCTACAACAGCATCAAAGCGATCGCTGACAGCGTAGATCAGTAAATTACAAGACGTTTATATGGGTGGCAGTGCAATTCAGATTTCCCCAGGCTGGATTGCCTGCCACCATTTTTCTGCCAGGCGGATAAATTCCTTTGCGCCGGCACTTAAGTAGCCGGAAGAGGGATAGCTGACGGTGATGTCCCAGGAGGGATGCTCCGGCAACCGAAAGCAGGCCAGTTTGTCGGAATGATTCCGGGTGTAATACCAGGGAACGATGCCGCAGCAGATGGTGGATTCCACCAGGGAGACTATGCCGGCGGTGCTGTTGCTTTCAAAAAGGATATCTGGTTCAAAGCCGCTTCGGGCAAAGAGCTGGGAGCTGATGGTGCGAAGTGTGGAGTTTCGATCCATCAAAACGAAGGGCTCATAGCGAAGCTCCTTTAAATCCAGAGTAGCAAGCGGCTCACCCGGAGGCGCTGCCTTCTGGGCGATCGGATGACAGGCCGGTATGATCGCGATCAGTTCCTCACTCCCAAGGATATAATACTGATTTTTCTGCCAATCCGACTTGGAAAGAACCTGGAATCCGACATCTAAGTCTCCGCGGGCAATGGCAGCCTGCTGGGGCGATACCCGCATTTCCAGCGGATGGACGGTAAGGTTTGGCATGGAGCGGTGCAGCTCCGGATAAATGGCGGTAAACATGTGAAGGCCGCGTCCGGGACATAAGCCGATGTTTAAGGTTCCCTTTTTTAATTTCGAGACGTCATAGAGACGGTTATAGGTCATTTTTTTGATCCGCATCATCTCCTCTGCACCTTCGATATAAATCTTTCCGGCCTCCGTCAGGCTCCATTTATTTTTTGTACGGTGAAACAGTGGTGTGCCGAGCTCTCGCTCCAGCTTTAAAAGCTGCTGGTTTAAGGCGGACTGGGTGATAAATAATTTTTCGGCTGCCTTTGTGATGTTGTTTTCTTCTGCGATTTTCAAAATATATTCAATCTGTCTGGTATCCATAGCAACCCCCTTTTTTATTATTTTGTAACTGTTCAGAGCCAAGCAAAATTTCATAAATCAGACGTGAAATG
>CAVALB010000098.1:0-8317 GCA_963589345.1 uncultured Selenomonadales bacterium
CGAATTGAAGCAGGATTGTGGGAGTGCGTAGCACGAAACAATCCGTGTAACCAGATATCCAAAAACAAAAGGCACGCTTTCGCGTGCCTTCCGTTTAGGAGTTGAGTTTCTGATTTCACGGGTCAGATGAAACCAGACGAAATGTATAGAATATTCACATGTAGTTAGTTGCGGCTAACTATCATTATATTAGCATAGGCTAACTATTTTTGCAACCCCTTTTTTTAATTTTTTTGTTTTTATTTTCACACATGTTCTTACACCTCATCCTTCCAGTGCAGTCGATGCAGATGTCCTTCCATGTTCATCTTCTCGAAACCATTTTGCCGCAATGCTTCATAGAGCACGATAGCCACGGAATTGGAAAGGTTTAAGGAACGGATATCACCCCACATAGGGATGCGGACGCAGTTTTCCTTGTGCTCGATCAAGATCTCTTCCGGAATCCCGGCGCTTTCTTTGCCAAACATAATGTAGCAGTCCGGCTCATAGTCCACTTCGGTGTAGGTTTTCGGTGCCTTGGTGGTGGCCATGTAGATCTTCGCACCCGGGTTGCGGTCTAAAAAATCCTGAAAATCCGAATATACGGTCACATCCAGCTTGTCCCAGTAATCCAGCCCGGCGCGTTTCACCGCTTTTTCATTGAGTTTAAAGCCCAGCGGCTCAATCAGATGCAGCCTGGTGTTGGTTGCCACGCAGGTGCGGCCGATGTTGCCGGTGTTCATAGGCATTTCCGGTTCAAATAATACAATGTTCATCTTCTCTTTACTCCGTTTTTCCATCCAGACGGTCAACAAACCGTTTGATACGGCTTAAGGCCTCCTTCAGGCTCTTTAAGGAATATGCGTAGGACACGCGCAGGAAGCCTTCTCCGCAGTCACCGAACGCAGTTCCCGGTACTACGGCTACCTTCTCCTCCCGAAGCAGGCGGGTGGCAAATTCCTCTGAGGTCATGCCAAACCGTTTGATGCTCGGGAACATATAGAATGCGCCCTGCGGCTCGAAGCAGTCCAGATGCATTTCTTCAAAGGCGTTGATCAGGAAGCGGCGTCTCTGGTCATAGGACTCACGCATGTGCTGTACATCCTCATCGCCGTTGCGCAGAGCCTCAACTGCCGCATACTGGCTCGTAGTCGGTGCACACATGATCGCATACTGATGGATCTTTAACATCTGCTGCAAAACCGGTGCCGGTGCACAGGCATAGCCCAGACGCCAGCCAGTCATGGCAAAGGCCTTGGAAAAACCGTTGATCAGAACCGTGCGCTCCTTCATGCCCGGAAGTGATGCGATGGATACATGATCCTCCTTCGCATAGGTCAGCTCGGAATAAATCTCATCTGAGATCACAAAGAGATCCTTTTCGATGATGATCTTTGCAATCTTCTCTAAGTCTTCGCGCTCCATGATTGCTCCGGTAGGGTTGTTTGGAAACGGCAGTACCAGGATCTTGGTCTTTGGCGTGATCTTTTCCAACAATTTTTCCGGAGTCAAACGGAAGCGGTCTTTTTCCTCCAGTTCGATCGGCACCGGAATACCATCTGCCAGCACACAGCAGGGCGTATAGGAAACGTAACTCGGCTGCGGGATCAGCACCTCGTCTCCCGGATCCAGCATGGCACGCATGGCTACGTCAATGGCTTCACTTCCGCCCACGGTCACCATGATTTCATGATCCGGGTCATAGCTGATATGACAGCGGCGCTCCAGATAATTGTGGATCTCAATTTTCAGATCTTTTAACCCTGCATTGGAGGTATAGAAGGTGCGGCCCTTTTCCAGGGAATAGATGCCTTCCTCACGAATGTGCCAGGGCGTATCAAAATCCGGCTCACCGACGCCAAGGGAGATGGCGTCCTTCATCTCACTTACGATATCAAAAAATTTTCGGATCCCGGACGGCGGGATGGCAACGATCTTTTCATTTAATGGATTTCTCACGGCGTAATCAGCATCCTTTCATCCTGGATCTCTTCACAGAGTACTGTTCCGTGATCCTTATATTTTTTCAGTACAAAATGGGTTGCCGTGCTTAACACGGAATCTAACGGTGCCAGCTTGTCGGATACAAACTGTGCTACCTGACGCATGGTCCTTCCCTCGATAAATACCGTAAAATCAAAAGCTCCGGACATCAGATATACCGCATTGACCTCACTGTACTGATAAATGCGCTCAGCGATCTTGTCAAATCCCATGCCGCGCTGGGGAGTAACCTTTACCTCGATCAGCGCAATCACCTTTTCTTCGCTGGTTTTGTCCCAGTTGATCAGGGTGTGATAACCACAGATAATATGCTCTTTCTCCATCTCGGCAATCTCATTGGCGACCGCGACTTCGCTCTCCCCTAAAAGAATCGCCAGGTCATGGATATCGATTCTGCTGTTCTTTTCGATTACCGCCAAAATTTTTTCTCTCATTTTTGATTGCCTCCTTGTATAGTTGTATATATGTGGAATCCCGATCTTTTCAGTCGAAAAAACCGGGAATCACTTTCAATATTTCATCAGGCTGGGGCCGCTCTAAAAAGCCCCTGCCTTCCTGCACGATCATTTCTCGCGCAATTCCTTTGTTTACCCTGCCGATCACCTCGGCCGGGATATTTTTTTCTGCCAGCGTGCGAACCAGCTGACCTCCATTGTCTGCCGTCAAAAGAAAACACCCTCGACTGTAAAGCCGGTATGGATTCAGTTCCAGCCGCTCGCAGACCTCCACGGTTTCCTGTCGCAAAGGGATCCGACGCAGATAAAACTCTGCACCTGTTTCATAGGCACCGGTCAGGTTCCAGATGGCTGTCAGGATACCGCCTTCGCCTGCCGCTTCCCACTCCGTGGCACCGCAGGCTCGCCAGAAATCCGGACCAACCGGACAAAGCGGTGCATCCTCAGCGTATATTTCCGGATTTTCAGCCTCTGCCAACTCCGTTTCCTGTAAAAGGAATCGGCTGCTGCCTGCGATCTCTTCCATATATTCACCGGAAAACCAGCGGGCAAGCTCTTCTCGCTTCGCTTCCGCCAGCTTTACCGTACCCGCAAGTCCCGCGCAGCCTGCCACCACCAGATCCTGTCCGGCATGCAAAAGCCCCGTGTTCTCGCGTTCAATTTTTCGCATCATTTCGTTCTGTCCCTTCCACGAAAAGTATGGTCAGACTGCATAGCCGCTGTCATAGCTGCCTCGTCTTTTCGCAGCCAAAGCAGTAAAGTGCAAACAGCTTTACTGTGCCTGCGCTTCAGCAGCTGCCGGTTCTGCCTCCGGCGCCGGTGTCGCTTCCGGTTCGTTTGCAGCACTCTCAGACGGCTGGATTGCCGCACCCGGACCAACCACCGGACTCTTTGATGGCTGCTGCGTTTCCTGTGCAGCGGTCTCCTCCGGTGTGCTTGCCGGTGTCTCTGCAGGTGTTTCTGCTGCTGCCGTACCCGCCGGCGCTGCAGGTCCCACTAAGACAATGGCCTTAGACGCGTTGTAGGTATCGGTATGCAGGATGGTGCGCTCCTTCTCTACTCCGTTGACCGTAACAACCTTCCACAGTCTTGATTTGTATCCAATATGTGCAGACTGAACCTGCTTTGTCTGCCCAGGCTGAAGGGAATTGTCCACCTTCTGCTGCGGTGCGCCCGGATCGGTTGTGCTCAAAACTTCAGAGATATACTCCACCTTCCGGTTTGACGGACGGGTTTCTTTTCCATAGATGGTAAAGGTCAGGTTTTTGCCTGCCGTGGTTCCCTCGATATAAATCGGCGTGTCATAATTGTTGGTGATCTTGATATCCTTATAGGTACCGGCGATCGCCGCATCCATGGAAGGTTTCACATAGGTAACGATCATGGAATGATTCTGTCTCTGGGTAATCTCAAGCTCAGCCTGCAGAGATGCACCATAGAGCGTTGTCGCAATCTGGCAGACACCGCCTCCCACACTGTCTACAACCTGTCCGTTTTCATAGGCTGCCGCAGTAAAATATCCGTTTTCGATGGTAAACGGCTGCATACATTCATAACCGGATAAGGTTTCTCCCGGCATCAGCACATGACCGTTAATCTTGGAAACTCCGTTTGCAATGTTGCCGGAGCGGGATTCTCCGCTGGTGGAATAGGATGTGGTGCAGGTACCGAGCGCATCAGAGATCGTTTCCAGATCTGCCTTTTTGATCTTAGGCTGCTGCTCCGTAACAACTGCCTCCACAACAACCTTTCCGGAGTCATCGCCAAGCAGCGCTTCATTCAGTTTTTCGATCGTGGCTTTTACATCCACTGCCATGCCGCTCTTTTCTTCTGTAATTTCGAATTTTCCGTTTTTGCGTGTGATAGCCGCATCCTGGGGCTTATCCGGAAAACCGGAGCTTAACTCCTCCACCCAGGTCTGTACCGTCTTTTCATCCACTCCGGCTTCCAGAGAGATATGCACCGGCTCCTTCTCCAGATCCTTCTGTTCCATGTACTGACGGATCAGGCAGCCGCCTGCTGCATGTTTTTCTGCCTCCTGAAGAGCATCCTGATTCGCACAGGCAAAGCCCAGGTCTTTTGCGGTGATCTCTTCCTTATTTCCTGCCACATCCAGTGTAATGCTGCGGTTTTCAAGACCCGAAACATAGGACGCAAACCCCTGCTCTGCCTCTTCCTTTGTCAGTCCGCCCAGTGCAAAATTTCCTGCATAAATACCTTCCGGAAATGTTTTTTCCGCCGCGCAGGCCGGAAATGCAGATGCAATACCGAGTAATGCCGCAACTGCGAAACCGCCCAGCACCTTCCTCTTTTTCATAATCTTGTCCTCCTGATTCAAGCACGGGTTGTGCTTGCACAAATCCGTATTTGAATCACTAATCAAGTTTGAAAGTTTACTTTCAAACTTTTCTCCCTCTGTATGGTATCTTCAGATACATTAGCTCATAACCGATAATACCATCGGTGCTACCATAGCCAGAATCAGGATCACGATCACAATACCCATGATCACACGAGCTTTTTTATTGTTATGCATATTCATCATAATAAAATTCACCTCTTTAATACTTTCTATTTTACTTTTTTCGATGCGCGAACCATCGCAATTCTTCCGTATTCGGATATGACCTTGTCCGTGATTCGGGAAATCTCATTTCTGCTCAGATAATCAATCTGCACAGGTAAGCTTATTTTATGATATTTTAGTAAATACCGCAAGTCCTCTTTTTGCTTTTTGGAGGCCGGCTGCTCCCGTTTTACCTTATAAATCAGCGGTTTTTCCGCAAACGCCTTCGGCTCTTTTTCGGCATGTCGTTCTGCCAGCTTCTGATAGAGTCTGTGAGCATCCAGGGCATCACCGAGAGCCCGGTGGGCGCTTTCCTGAGTAAGTCCGTAAAATGCACAGGCCGCTCCCAGACACTTGCTTTCTTCCTCCGGCATAAAACGACGGCACAGTGTCAGCGTATCGATCCCGTTCTTCTCAAATTTCAGTCCCTGATTGACCGCTGCCCGCTTTACAAAGCTGTAATCGAAAATGATATGGTGTCCAAGCAGCGGAAGTTCTCCACAAAAATTCAAAAATTCATCCAGGATATCCACAATATCCGGTGCGCCTTTCAACATATCCAAAGTGATCCCGGTCAGCTCTACGGTGCGCCCTTCCAGCTCCCGATGCGGGTCCAGCATGGTATGAAACCGCCCCGTCTCCTGTCCGTGCTCCACACGGATTGCGCCAATTTCAATGATTCGGTCAAGCTTCGGATTTAATCCTGTGGTTTCCAGATCCAGCGCAATGTAACTGTCCGGAATCTGTATCCTCTCTGTTTTTGGTTCTTCGATCATGATTTTATTCTCCTGATTCAAGCTCCCATTAAGGTCTGAAGTTTACTCGTAAATCTCCAGCCGCCCCAGCACCGTCACAGCTGCATTGTGATTCAGGCGGTCCTTATTTCGATAATCAAACAGCAGTATTTCTCCCGAGCGCAGTACCTCTGCATGTACCTGTGTTCTCAGTGTCCTAAGCTCCGGCATCCGACGGCGCAGCTCTTCCTTATAAGGTGCCTGTGCCAGAGCAAAGGTCGGACGGCTTTTCGCATTTTCCCGCTGATACAGATCGCACATCAGCGCATCTTCAAAAGCTGCCATGTGCTGCGGCTTTACTCTCCGACGGATGAGCTCATGAAAGATCTCATACCGCGCCAGACGGCTGTGATTCAGTCCGGTCAGGTTTTCTTCGTCATAATAGCCCGCCATATATTCATACATGGCAAAGGCGGTTTCAAACTCCTGTTCAAAAAGCTTCAGAGTCTTAAGGAACTGGCGGCTGTTGTAATATACCTCTACCATATCCTCCACACCCTTTAAACGGAGCACATCGCTGTAAGGAAGCCACTTGGTGGAGAGTACCTCGTAGGGTGCCTTTCCCCGATACCGGATCTCATACTCCTGTACCATATCATGCATATAAGAGCCCTTCAGCACCTTTAAAAAGCCCAGCTGAAACTGCTCCGGCTCCATGGCATATACCGCATTGAAGGATCTTCCGAAGGAATCATAATCTTCATAAGGCAGTCCCGCGATCAGATCCAAATGCTGGTGCACATTTTTGCCGGCATTGATCCGCTCCACCACAGTGCGCAGCCGTTTTAAATCCATCTTCCGGCGGATTGCACAAATTGTCTCCGGATTGGTGCTCTGCACGCCGATTTCTAACTGAATCAGCCCCGGACGCATCCTGCCGATGAGTTCCAGCTCCTCTTCATCCAACAGATCCGCCGTAATCTCAAAATGGAAATTGGTCACGCCGTTGTCATGTTCTAGAATATGCTTCCAGATCGCCATGGCATGACTCTTTTTCGCGTTAAAAGTACGATCCACAAATTTCACCTGCGGCACCCGTCTTTCCAGAAAGAAATCAAGCTCCGGAAGCACCAGGCTCAAATCCCGAAAGCGTACCGACTTGTCAATGGAGGACAGACAGTAGCTGCAGGAAAACGGGCAGCCGCGGCTGCTCTCATAATATACAATGCGGTTTTCAAATCCATCCAGACTTGGATACAGAAACGGAATCCGGCTCATGTCCATGACCGGACGAATGGGTTGGTCGCAAAGTTTTCCATCGACTCCATGGTAGGTCAGGCCTGCCACTTTGGACAGGCGGTGCCAGAATTCGGATATCCGTACCACCGGTCTGCCCGCCAAGTCTGCCAAGGCAGTTCTCCTTCCTGAACGCTTCAAGCTCTGCACCGTGCACCCCAGTATCCGGTAACATTCCAGAAGGGCTGCAAACATCTCCTCGCCTTCACCCTTCATGACGCCAAACACCTCCGGCTCCCGCAAAAGAAGCTGCGGTGCATCATAAGAGACCTCCGGACCGCCCAGCCAGATGTCCGTATCCGGCAGCACCTTATGAATATCCCGCACTAAATCCAGAGCATAGGCAATATTCCAGATATAACAGGAGATGCCGATCATATCCGGTTTTCTTCGGTATACATCCTCCAGGATCAGCTCCATCTGATTATTGATGGTATACTCTGCAATTTCTACTTGCATACTGCTAAACACTTCATCCTGCTGTTCGGTTTTCAAAATCTCTGCAGAGCTGCTGTGCGTATCTCCTTCACCGGCAGAGAGTGCGCAAGGGAGACCATTCTCCCTCAGATCCTGGTCTCCCTGCATCGGGTCTGCCGCGCCCTCGGACTCGGCAAACATTTTTAAACTATACACTCCCGGGTTGGAGTGAATGTATTTTGCGTTGATCGCTGTCAATAAAAACTTCATGATTTATACGTTAATCTCAATCTTTCTTCCGGTCTGGTCATACTGGTAATACCGCACGCCTGCCGCATTCAGCATACGCTTGGAAGCCCGCACAGACGGAGAATCCGGATATTTGTCTTCTTTGTAGATCACAGTCTTGATGCCTGCCTGAATGATGGCCTTCGCGCACTCATTGCACGGAAAAAGGGTTACATAAATCTTGCTTCCTTCCAGACTTCCGCCCCGATAGTTCAGGATAGCATTCAGTTCACTGTGCGTCACATACAGATATTTTGTGCTGTATGGATCATCAGACTCCTGCTCTCTGGCCCACGGAAATTCGTCATCCGAACAGCCCTTTGGAAATCCGTTATATCCCATAGACATGATCTTGTTATCTTCACTCACAATGCAGGCTCCAACCTGGGTATTCGGATCCTTCGACCGACGTCCGGACAAATCCGCAACTCCCATAAAATACTCGTCCCAGGAAATATAATCCGCACGTTTCTTGGAATTGTTCATATTGTTTCTCCTTTTCTACAGCATTTTCCGTTCAGAAAACGTAGGCGTAGCGGGCTACGCTGAGGCTTTTTGGACTGTGCAATCGGATT
>CAVALB010000099.1:0-8130 GCA_963589345.1 uncultured Selenomonadales bacterium
CACACATAATAAGCATTCGATAGGCAATTTTGTCCGTTTTGTGAGTATAGCGACAGGTCGGGAGCCTGTCTGAGCGAACGTAGTGAGCGAGTTTGCGGTAGACCTGTCTAATCGGCGACGGAGCAAAACGGACAGAAAATGCCGTGAATGCGTTTATGTGTGGTGGGGCGGGCACTTTCGGACCTCTATGAAGGTACTTTATAAATTTTTATTCGCTGTAGTGGTAGCTGTCGAGCAGTTCCTGCTTCATATCCCACAGCGGTTTTGACAGATCTACATGCACTCTGTGCGGATACTCCAATCGCAGGGACTCTTCCCACAGGGTGGAGAGTTCCTTTTTGCAGTATTTCTGGATATCCATAACCTTCGGGGATTCGTAAACGCATTCTCCCTTTAAGAATACCGGGACCATCATCTCTCGCATAGTGTAAGTTCCCGGTGCGAGATGAGTCTTTTTCCAGGTTTCTATCGGATCAAAGAGCAGGAGAGATTTACTTGTGTCGTATTCCTCATCTACCAGACAGATCAAATCAGCAATGATCTTTCCGTTTTCTTTATCATAGATGCGTCGGATGGTCTTGTTGCCTGGGTTTGTGATCTTTTCGGCATTCTCAGAAAGTTTGATCTTCGGAATAAATTTTCCGGTCTTTTTGTCCTGGATGGCAGCAAGCTTATAAACACCGCCGAAGGACGGGCAGTCCTTGGATGTGATCAGGTTGGTACCGACACCCCAGGAATTGATGGTTGCGCCCTGCAGCTTCAGGGAAGAAATCAGGGTTTCATCCAGGTCATTGGAAGCGGAGATGACTGCATCAGAAAATCCCGCTGCGTCCAGCATTTTCTTGGCCTTCTTGGACAGGTAAGCCAGGTCGCCGCTGTCCAAGCGGATACCGTAGAAGGTAAGCGGAATACCGGCCTCGCGCATTTCCTTAAATACCTTTATGGCATTCGGAATACCGGAATTTAAGGTGTCGTACGTATCGACCAGAAGAATGCAGGCATTCGGATACAGTTTTGCATAGGTACGAAAGGCGGTCAGCTCATCCGGAAAGCTCATGATCCAGCTGTGGGCATGGGTTCCCTTGACCGGAACATCGAACATCTTGCCGCAGAGTACGTTGGAGGTGCCGACGCATCCGGCGATCATGGCAGCACGGGCACCGTAGATACCGGCATCCGGACCCTGGGCGCGGCGAAGACCGAATTCCATGACACCGTCTCCCTGAGCTGCGTAAACCACACGGGAGGCCTTGGTGGCGATCAGAGACTGATGATTGATGATGTTTAAGAGGGCAGTTTCAATGAGCTGAGCCTCCATGATCGGGGCGATGATCTTTACGAGGGGTTCTCGCGGGAAAATCACACTTCCCTCTGGGATGGCATAGATATCGCCGCTGAAATGGAAGTTGCGAAGGTATTCAAGGAAATCTTCTTCGAACATGCCGGTGGTGCGCAGATAGTCGATGTCATCCTCATGGAAATGCAGGTTCTTTACATAGTCGATCACCTGATCCAAGCCGGCGCAGATGGAATACCCGGAGCCTACCGGATTATTTCTGTAAAACGCGTCGAAAATAACAGTTTCATTTGCATCTTTTTCCTTAAAATAACCCTGCATCATCGTCAGTTCATAGAAATCTGTGAGCAGGGTCAGGTTCCGTTCACTCATATCGGTAACCCTCCTGATTATAAAATGTTGGTTCTTGCTGCTATGCTTCATGTTAAATTTATGTAAAACATCAACAGTATAACATTTCTTTTTGTAAAACACAATGAGATTGATAAAAAGATAACAATCCAACCATTGGCGGAGACCTTGACAATTCTCAGTCAATTCCATATAATGAGGAAGAATGTAATATTGCAAAGGCTATGACGGAGACAGTAGCGCTGCACAGAACGCAACAGCGAAAAGCAAACGAAGCGATCCGGGGACGGTGGAAGCCCGGTGCAAGTAAGGCAGCAGTCGAACATCACTCCTGAGCCGCAGGCTGAACAGACTGACAGAGTTTTCAGTAAGCCTCGCCGGCATTCCGCCGTTAACCGGAACTCATATGTTTGTATGCAGTAATAGGTGGTCAAAAGTGGCAAGAGGTGTCGTTTCCTGTGTACAGGAGGCGGCTTTTTTGATTCATGGGACGTAATTTCCCATGTATTAAAAAACTTGTCACAACCAATATTTGTATTCTTAAAAGAAAAACAACTTGCTGCATGCGTCAAAGATTGGAGGAAAAGAAAAGCATGTATGAGAAAGTACCTACAAATATGAACTTTGTAGAGCGAGAGAAAAAAGTCGAAAAGTTCTGGGATGACGAACATATCTTTCAAAAGAGCATGGATTCCCGTAAAGAAGGACCGACCTATACCTTCTACGATGGTCCGCCTACCGCAAACGGCAAGCCTCATATCGGTCATGTGCTGACTCGTGTCATCAAAGACATGATCCCGCGTTACCGTACCATGAAGGGCTATATGGTTCCGCGTAAGGCAGGTTGGGATACCCATGGACTTCCGGTAGAGCTGGAAGTAGAAAAGATGCTTGGCCTGGATGGCAAGGAGCAGATCGAGCAGTATGGTCTGGAGCCGTTCATCGAGCATTGTAAGGAGAGCGTCTGGAAATACAAGGGTATGTGGGAGAAATTCTCCGGAACCGTTGGTTTCTGGGCTGACATGGACAATCCGTATGTTACCTATCACAATGACTTTATTGAGTCTGAGTGGTGGGCTTTAAAGCAGATCTGGGAGAAGGGACTCTTATACAAAGGCTTCAAGATTGTTCCTTACTGCCCGCGCTGCGGTACCCCGCTTTCCTCCCATGAGGTAGCTCAGGGATATAAAGATGTTAAGGAACGTTCTGCGATCGCGCGCTTCAAGGTAAAGGGTGAGGATGCCTACATCCTGGCATGGACCACGACTCCGTGGACTCTGCCGTCCAACGTGGCACTTTGCGTAAACCCGAACGAGACCTACGTCAAGGTGCAGAACGGTGATTACACCTACTACCTGGCTGAGGCTCTTTGCGATACTGTCCTGGAAGGTGAATATAAGGTTCTTGAGAGTTATAAAGGGAAGGACCTGGAGTACAAAGAGTACGAGCCGCTGTTTGACTGCGCAGTTTCTATCTGTGAGAAGCAGAAAAAGAAAGCATTCTACGTGGTCTGCGACACCTATGTAACTCTGACCGATGGTACCGGCGTGGTACATATCGCTCCGGCCTTTGGTGAAGACGACTCCAAAGTCGGCAGAAAATATGACCTGCCGTTCGTACAGTTAGTAGATGCCAAGGGCGAGATGACCAAGGAGACTCCTTGGGAGGGCGTATTCGTAAAGAAAGCGGATCCGCTGGTATTAAAGGCACTGGATGAGAAGGGGCTGTTATTCTCTGCACCGAACTTCGAACACAGCTATCCGCACTGCTGGAGATGCGACACTCCGCTGATCTACTATGCAAGAGAATCCTGGTTCATCAAGATGACGGCAGTGAAGGATGATCTGATCCGCAACAACAACACCATCAACTGGATTCCGGAGAGCATTGGTAAAGGCCGTTTCGGTGATTGGCTGGAGAACGTTCAGGACTGGGGCGTAAGCCGTAACCGTTACTGGGGCACACCGCTTAATATCTGGGAGTGTGAGTGTGGCTGCCAGCATTCCATCGGAAGTCAGGCTGAGTTAAAATCCATGAGCCCGAACTATGCCGATGTGGTAAAGAAATATGCAAAAGAGATGGATCAGGAGGCAAACGATGAGGTCGAGCTGCATCGTCCGTTCATCGATGATGTTACCATCACCTGCCCGCAGTGCGGCAAGCAGATGCACCGCGTACCGGAGGTAATTGACTGCTGGTTCGATTCCGGTTCCATGCCGTTTGCACAGCATCATTATCCGTTTGAGAATAAGGAGCTGTTTGAGAAGCAGTTTCCGGCAGACTTCATCTCCGAAGCAGTTGACCAGACCCGCGGATGGTTCTATTCCCTGCTGGCAATCTCTACCCTCATCTTTAACAAGGCTCCGTACAAGAACGTTATTGTTTTAGGACATGTACAGGATGAGAACGGCCAGAAGATGAGTAAATCCAAGGGCAATGCGGTTGACCCGTTTGAGGCTCTCGAGACCTACGGAGCAGATGCGATCCGCTGGTATTTCTATATCAACAGCGCACCGTGGCTGCCGAACCGTTTCCACGGAAAAGCAGTGCAGGAGGGTCAGAGAAAGTTCATGGGTACTCTGTGGAATACCTATGCCTTCTTCGTACTGTATGCAAATATTGATAACTTCGATGCAACGAAGTACACCTTGGATTACGAGAAGCTCCCGGTTATGGATAAATGGCTGCTTTCCAAGTTAAATTCCATGGTGAAAGATGTGGATGATAACCTGGCAAACTATCGCATTCCGGAGGCTGCAAGAGCCCTTCAGGATTTCGTGGATGACATGAGCAACTGGTATGTCAGAAGAAGCCGTGAGCGTTTCTGGGCAAAGGGCATGGAGCAGGATAAGATCAATGCATACATGACTCTGTATACTTCCCTGGTAACCGTAGCAAAGGCAGCAGCTCCGATGATCCCGTTCATGACCGAGGACATCTACCAGAACCTGGTAAGAAGCATCGACAAGACCGCTCCGGAGAGCATCCATCTGTGCGACTTCCCTGCAGTGGATGAAGCCTGTATCGACAAGCAGCTGGAGTCGGATATGGACGAAGTCTTAAAGATCGTCGTATTTGGCCGTGCAGCCAGAAATACAGCTAACATCAAGAACCGTCAGCCAATCGGAAAGATGTACGTAAAGGCAGAAAATAAACTGTCTGAGTTCTATGTAGAGATCATTGAGGATGAGTTAAACGTCAAAGATGTCGAGTTTGTAGATGATGTCAGAAACTTCACCTCCTACAGCTTCAAGCCGCAGCTTAAGACCGTTGGACCGAAATACGGCAAGCAGCTTGGCAATATCCGCAAGGCCTTGTCTGAGATCGACGGCAATGCTGCCATGGATACCTTAAAGGCTGAGGGTGCATTGAAGTTTGACTTCGGTGCAGAGCCGGTAGTTCTGACCGAGGAGGATCTGTTGATCGAGATGGCTCAGACCGAGGGCTATGTATCCGAGGGTGACAACTATGTCACGGTAGCTCTGGATACACACCTGACTCCGGAACTTTTAGAAGAGGGCTTTGTCCGCGAGATTGTAAGCAAGATTCAGACCATGCGAAAGGAAGCCGGTTTTGAGGTTACCGATCATATCAATGTATACCAGGATAACAATGACAAGCTTGCTGATATTATCAAGAAATACGCAGACACCATAAAGGGTGAGGTGCTTGCCGATCACATTTTCCTTGGACAGATGAGTGGATACGCAAAAGAGTGGAATATTAACGGTGAGAACGGAATGTTTGGCGTCGAGAAAGCAACCGACGGCAGCTTTCGGGAATAAGCGTATAAAACGAC
This sequence comes from uncultured Selenomonadales bacterium, assembly GCA_963589345.1. Classification (GTDB taxonomy): domain Bacteria; phylum Bacillota; class Clostridia; order Lachnospirales; family Lachnospiraceae; genus Brotaphodocola. The sequence continues at coordinate 5,448 of CAVALB010000099.1, forward strand.
AGGCAGATCCCGGATGATGGATCTGCCTGGAAAATGTAACTTTGGAGAGGAGATCCAGTATGAAAGCCATTGCAAACAAAGGATTTGACAAAGAGGTATTTAAAAAGAGTGTCGTAGACAATGTAAAAAACCTGTACCGCCGCACCATCGATGAGGCTACACCGAATCAGGTATTCCAGGCTGTTGCTTATGCAGTCAAGGATGTCATCATCGATGAATGGATCGCAACCCACAAGGAATATGAGAAAAAGGATGTAAAGACCGTTTACTATCTTTCCATGGAGTTTCTGATGGGTCGTGCCCTGGGCAATAACATTATCAGCATCATGGCAAGATCAGAAGTCAAGGAGGCTCTGGATGAGCTTGGATTTGACTTAAACGTGATCGAGGATCAGGAGCCGGATGCAGCTTTAGGAAACGGCGGTCTCGGACGTCTTGCGGCCTGCTTTTTGGATTCCCTGGCAACCCTCGGATACCCGGCTTACGGCTGCGGCATCCGTTACCACTATGGCATGTTCAAACAGAAAATCGAGAATGGTTATCAGGTCGAGGTGCCGGATAACTGGTTAAAGGACGGAAACCCGTTTGAGGTACGTCGTTCCGAGTATGCAACCGAGGTAAAATTCGGCGGTTATGTTCGCACCGAGTGGGAAAACGGCAGAGAGCATTTTGTACAGGAAGGTTATCAGTCTGTTATGGCAGTTCCGTACGACCTGCCGGTTGTGGGCTACGGCAACAACGTCGTGAATACCCTTCGTATCTGGGATGCACAGCCGATCAACACCTTCAACCTGGATTCCTTTGATAAGGGTGACTATCAGAAGGCCGTAGAGCAGGAGAACCTGGCTAAGACCATCTGTGACGTGCTTTATCCGAACGATAATCACTATGCAGGAAAAGAGCTGCGCTTAAAACAGCAGTATTTCTTTATTTCCGCAAGTGTACAGCGTGCGGTAAGCAAATACATGGAAAAGCACGATGACATCCGCAAGTTCTATGAAAAGAATGTATTCCAGTTAAACGATACCCATCCGACCGTAGCTGTTGCAGAGCTGATGCGTATCCTTCTGGATGATTATGGTTTAACCTGGGAAGAGGCATGGGAGGTCACCACAAAGACCTGTGCTTACACCAACCACACCATCATGGCTGAGGCACTGGAGAAATGGCCGATCGAGCTGTTCTCAAGACTCCTTCCGCGTATCTACCAGATTGTAGAAGAGATCAACCGCCGCTTCATCCTTGAGATTCAGCAGAAATACCCGGGTAACCAGGAAAAAATCGCGAAGATGGCCATCATCTATGACGGCCAGGTCAAGATGGCACATATGGCGATCGCAGGAAGCTTCTCCGTCAACGGTGTAGCCAGACTGCATACCGAGATCCTGGAAAAACAGGAGTTAAAGGATTTCTATGAGATGATGCCGCAGAAGTTCAATAACAAGACCAACGGCATTACCCAGAGACGTTTCCTGCTCCATGCAAACCCGCTTTTAGCAGACTGGATCACCGACAAGATCGGCGATGAGTGGATCACGGATCTTTCTGCTATCAGCAAATTAAAGCTGTATGTGGATGATGAGAAGTGCCAGCATGAGTTCATGAACATCAAGTATCAGAACAAAGTCCGCCTGGCAAAATACATCAAGGAGCATAACGGTATCGATGTGGATCCGCGTTCCATCTTCGATGTTCAGGTTAAGAGACTGCATGAGTACAAGCGTCAGCTCATGAACATCCTGCATGTGATGTATCTGTACAACCAGCTGAAGGATAACCCGAATCTCGATATGGTTCCGAGAACCTTCATCTTCGGTGCAAAGGCAGCAGCAGGCTACAAGCGTGCGAAGCTGACCATCAAGCTGATCAATTCTGTTGCAGATGTCATCAACAATGACAAGTCCATCAACGGAAAGATCAAGGTGGTATTTATCGAGGATTACCGTGTATCCAATGCTGAGATCATCTTTGCAGCAGCCGACGTCAGCGAGCAGATTTCTACTGCAAGTAAAGAGGCATCCGGTACCGGCAACATGAAGTTTATGTTAAACGGTGCCCTGACCGTGGGAACCATGGATGGTGCAAATGTGGAGATCGTGGAAGAAGTCGGTGCAGAGAATGCCTTTATCTTCGGTACATCCTCTGACGAGATCATCCGCATGGAGCATGATCACAGTTACGATCCGATGCAGATCTTCAACAATGACCAGGATATCCGCCGCGTGCTGATGCAGCTGATCAACGGCTACTATGCACCGTATGATCCGGAGCTGTTCCGCGATATTTACAATTCACTGCTCAATACCTTAAGCAGTGACCGTGCAGATACCTACTTCATCCTGAAGGATTTCAGAATGTACGCAGAGGCGCAGAAGCACGTCGATGAGGCATACCGCGATGAGCAGTGGTGGGCAAAAGCTGCCATGCTCAATACCGCATGCAGCGGCAAGTTCAGCTCTGACCGTACCATTGAGGAGTATGTAAAAGATATTTGGCATCTGGACAAGGTAAAAGTTGAGCTGTAAAAAGAAGTTTAATAAAATGCCGGGCGGATTTTCTATCTGCCCGGCAAAAAAACTCTTTTCAAACAACAAAATTTCTGCTATAATAATCTGGTTCGATGTTTTACCGGGGTATGGCGTAGCTTGGTAGCGCGCTCGGCTGGGGGCCGAGAGGTCGCAGG
>CAVALB010000100.1:0-7911 GCA_963589345.1 uncultured Selenomonadales bacterium
GTTCAGAACCAACCTCCAAAATGCTTCGCATTTCGTCGGTGTGGCGTATCCGCCAGCTACGGAAAACTTGCTTAGCAAGTTTTCCTCGCCATCGCGGTATTCGCCAAGGTTTCGAGCAAGCTCGAACTTTGGCTCATTACTCGCGTAAATAAAATTTCAAAATCAGCCTTAGAAATGCAAGCATTTCACGTCTGATTTATGAAATTTTGCTTGGCTCTGAACAGTTACAAATTTTTATACGGTTTCGTTGAGAATGCCTGTCGCTGTGTCTGCGGCAGGCATTTTTACATGCAATTTACCAAAAATTAACCGAAATTTTAAAATTGGTTGAAAATAGAAGATACAGTATGGTATGATAAATTTGTTTGCGGACTGAAAAGAGAAAATAAGAGAAGAAGAGTAGTACGTAAGACGAGGAGGAGAGTATGTCAATCAGCGACATTTCAAACGGGTTTGGATTCCTCGGCGGTCTCGGCATGTTCCTGTACGGCATGAGTATCATGGCCGATGGTATGCAGAAGACAGCAGGAAGCAAGATGAGCAGTTTCCTTGGAATGCTGACAAACAACAGGTTTTTGGCTGTGGCGCTGGGCGCCTTGATCACGGCGATCATCCAGTCCAGTGGTGCAACTACGGTTATGGTAGTTGGTTTTGTAAGTGCAGGTGTTTTAAATCTGTCCCAGGCCGTTGGTGTGATCATGGGTGCCAATATCGGTACCACCATCACTGCATGGATCGTATCCATGAGCCAGCTTGGAGATGCATTCGAGGTTTTAAAACCAAGCTTTTATGCCCCGGCCATCATTGGTATCGGAGCGCTGCTTTTGGTATTTGCAAAGGGACAGAAAAAGAAAATGGTCGGTGAGATCATGATCGGCCTTGGCCTTTTATTTATCGGTCTGGATTTTATGTCGGGATCCATCAATCCCTACACGGATGCCCCGATCTTTGCCAAGGCATTTGAAGTGTTGGGCGGCAATCCACTCCTTGGCATGATCATCGGTGCTCTCGTTACGGCACTTTTGCAGAGTTCCTCGGCATCGGTCGGTATTTTGCAGACACTGGCGATGAACGGCATTGTAACGACCAATGCAGCAATCTACATCACACTGGGTCAGAATATCGGTTCCTGTGTGACAGCGCTTCTTTCCAGTATGGGAGGTTCCCGCACGGCGAAGCGTGCTGCTGTTATGCATCTGACCTTCAACGTGATCGGTGCGATCCTTTTTGGAACCATTGGATTCATATTCTTCAGCCTGCGCCCGGCATTTGCGGCATCCAATATCAATGCCGTACAGATTTCCATCTTCCATACGGTATTTAACCTGACCATGACGACCATTCTGTTTCCGTTTGCGGACGTGCTGGTCAAGATTTCCGGCATTGTCGTGAAAGAAAAAGAAGAACAGGAAGCTGTGCCGGAGGACGACGAGAGCGCAGCAACCTTCAAGCATCTGGATGAGCGTATCTTTGAGTCTCCTGCTTTTGCAGTTGAGACAGCAGCGCTTGAGGTTGTCCACATGGGCCAGATTACCTATAAAAATGTGGTCCGTGCCATTGATGCGGTGCTGACAGTGAACTCCGATGAGGTAGAAACCGTATTTAAGACAGAACAGACGATCAATAATATGGAGAAGATGCTGACAGAGTATCTGATCAAGGTGGATAATCTTTCCCTGACCGAAAAACAGAAGAAGGTCGTAAACAATCTGTTTTACAGTGTCAGCGACATCGAGCGCATCGGTGATCATGCAGAAAATTTGGCAGAGCAGGCGCAGTATATGGTGGAACACGGGCTTCAGTTTTCCACCACAGGTTCGGATGACTTAAAGTCTATCAGTGACAGCGTATTAAAATCCTTCCAATATGCCATCGATGCCAGACAAAACGGCAATATGGAGGCTGTGCGCAAGGTAAGCCAGTACGAGGATGACGTAGACAGTCAGGAAGAGGAGCTTCGCGAGAAACATATCGAACGTCTGTCGGCCGGAGAGTGCAAGCCGTCTGCCGGTGTGGTATTCCTGGATATCATCAGCAATCTGGAGCGTGTATCCGATCATGCCTATAACCTGGCTGGATATGTGAAGGATGAGATGTAGGACAGAAGTAAGACTTAAGTAAATAGAAGGAAAATAGTTTGTTAAAAATTCTGACGCTTTTCAAAGAAAAATATCATGAAAAACGTCGGAATTTTTGCATTTACTGATACAATTCCATGCTATTCGAAAAAAACGGGGGCTGAGAAATCACGAAAACATGCGGATTTTTCGCTTCCTTTGATAAATATAAGACGATAATCAACGGAAACTTTATCATCTGAGCAAAAAATGCTTGCTATTTTGTCTGTTATTAGGTACAATAGAGCCAAGGTTGATGAGTTTTTAACAATCACTATATTTTTAACAATCTAGGAGGAATCAATCATGGCAGTGAAAGTAGCAATCAATGGTTTTGGTCGTATCGGTCGTCTGGCATTCAGACAGATGTTTGGTGCAGAGGGTTATGAGGTAGTAGCAATCAACGACTTAACCGATCCGAAGATGTTAGCTCACTTATTAAAATACGATACCGCACAGGGCGGATATGCAGGCCACATCGGTGAGGGAAAGCATACCGTAGAGGCAGGAGAAGATTCCATCACTGTTGACGGCAAGAAGATTACCATCTACAAAGAGGCGAAAGCAGCAGATCTTCCGTGGGGAGAGATCGGTGTAGATGTAGTGTTAGAGTGTACCGGTTTCTATACTTCCAAAGATAAAGCTCAGGCTCATATCGATGCAGGCGCAAAGAAAGTTGTTATCTCCGCTCCGGCAGGCAACGACTTAAAGACCATCGTTTACAGCGTAAACGAGAACACCCTGACTGCAGAGGATACCATCATCTCCGCAGCATCCTGCACCACCAACTGCCTGGCTCCTATGGCAAAGGCACTGAATGATTACGCTCCGATCCAGTCCGGTATCATGAGCACCATTCACGCTTATACCGGCGATCAGATGATCCTGGACGGCCCGCACAGAAAAGGCGATTTAAGAAGAGCAAGAGCAGGCGCTGCTAACATCGTTCCGAACTCCACCGGTGCTGCAAAGGCAATCGGCCTGGTTATCCCGGAATTAAACGGCAAGCTTATCGGCTCTGCACAGCGTGTTCCGGTACCGACCGGTTCTACCACTATCTTAACCGCTGTTGTTAAGAAAGCAGGCGTTACCAAAGAGGATATCAACGCAGCTATGAAGGCAGCAGCAAGCGAGTCCTTCGGTTACAACGAGGATCAGATCGTTTCTTCCGACGTAATCGGTATGAAATACGGTTCTCTGTTTGATGCAACTCAGACCATGGTAGCTCAGATCGCTGATGATCTGTATGAGGTTCAGGTTGTTTCATGGTATGACAACGAGAACTCTTACACCAGCCAGATGGTTCGCACCATTAAGTACTTCGCAGAGCTGGCATAAGTTTTAAAACTTATAAAAGACTCCTTAAGGGTCCGGTCACTTGTGGGCCGGATCCTTTTTAGCTTTATAACAATACGCCTTGTAAAATAATGCGCTTCGCGAGAATACGCAAAACAGAAAGGGGATTATCTCTATGTTAAATAAAAAAAGTGTTGATGATCTGAAAAATTTAAAAGGAAAAAGAGTCCTGGTTCGCTGCGACTTTAACGTACCGTTAAAAGGCGGCGTGATCACAGATGAAACCCGTATCGTAGCTGCTCTTCCGACCATTCAGAAGCTGATCGGCGAAGGCGCAAAGGTAATCCTTTGTTCCCATCTCGGAAAAGTGAAAAACGGCCCGAACGAGGGTGAGTCTTTGGCTCCGGTTGCAGTACGCCTGTCTGAGAAGCTTGGCAAGGACGTAGTTTTCGTAGCTGATTACAACGTAACCGGCGAGGCTGCTACCAAGGCTGTAGAGGCTATGAAGGAAGGCGACGTTGTCCTGCTTCAGAACACTCGTTTCCGCGGCGCAGAGGAGACCAAGAACGGTGAGCAGTTCAGTAAGGAGCTGGCTGATCTGGCAGATGATTATGTATGCGATGCATTTGGTTCCTCCCACAGAGCCCATGCTTCCGTTGAGGGCGTAACCAAATTTATCACTGCAAAGGGCGGCACCAACGCAGTTGGTTACCTGATGCAGAAAGAAATCGATTTCCTGGGCAACGCAGTAGAAAATCCGGTAAGACCGTTTGTTGCAATCTTAGGCGGTGCAAAGGTAGCTGATAAGCTGAACGTTATCTCCAACCTGCTTGAAAAATGCGATACCCTGATCATCGGAGGCGGCATGGCATTTACCTTCTTAAAGGCAGAGGGCAAAGAAATCGGAAAATCTCTGGTAGACAATGAAAAGTTAGATTACTGCAAGGAGATGTTAGCAAAGGCTGAGAAACTCGGCAAAAAGCTTCTGCTTCCGGTAGATGCAGCCGTAGCAGCATCCTTCCCGGATCCGATCGATGCTCCAATCGAGGTACAGAACGTAGCAGCAGATCAGATCCCGGCTGACATGATGGGACTGGATATCGGTACCGAGACTGCAAAACTGTACGCAGAGGCTGTAAAGAGTGCAAAGACTGTAGTATGGAACGGACCGATGGGTGTATTTGAGAACCCGACCCTGGCAGCAGGCACCATCGCGGTTGCAAAGGCACTGGCAGAGACCGATGCAACCACCATCATCGGCGGTGGTGACTCCGCAGCAGCAGTAAACCAGCTCGGCTTCGCAGACAAGATGAGCCACATCTCCACCGGCGGCGGCGCATCCTTAGAGTTCTTAGAAGGCAAATCCCTTCCGGGCGTAGCAGCAGCTGACGATAAGTAAGCACTTAACGAATGCAAGCCAAAGGCGCAGCATGAGTTTAGTGCGAACTTACTTCCCCGCACTTAGCAAGTGCAAGCTGAAAGCGCAGCACGAGCTTAGTAAGGGGGAAGTTTCATCAAGTAAGCACTTAACGAATGCAAGCCAAAGGCGCAGCATGAGTTTAGTAAGGAGAGGTTTATTAATAACAGGAGGATTTTAAAATGTCCAGAAAAAAAATCATTGCAGGCAACTGGAAGATGAACATGACACCTTCCGAGGCTGTTGCCCTGATCGATACCTTAAAACCGCTTGTTCAGAACGACGAAGTTGACGTTGTATTCTGCGTTCCGGCAATCGATATCATTCCGGCTGTAGAAGCAGCAAAGGGAACCAACATCCAGATCGGTGCTGAGAATATGTACTTCGAGGAGAAAGGCGCTTATACCGGCGAGATCTCTCCGAATATGTTAACCGACGCAGGTGTTAAATACGTGATCATCGGTCACTCTGAGAGAAGAGAATACTTCGCAGAGACCAACGAGACCGTCAATAAAAAAGTGCTCAAGGCATTTGAGCATGGACTGACTCCGATCATCTGCTGTGGTGAAAGCCTGACCCAGAGAGAGCAGGGCATTACCATTGACTGGATCCGTCAGCAGATCAAGGTTGCATTCTTAAATGTAACCGCAGATCAGGCGGAGACCGCAGTCATCGCATATGAGCCGATCTGGGCAATCGGTACCGGCAAGGTTGCTACTACAGAACAGGCGCAGGAAGTATGCGCAGCAATCCGCGCATGCATCGGTGAAATCTACGATGAGGCAACTGCAGCAGCAATCCGTATCCAGTACGGCGGATCTGTATCTGCAGCAAGCGCACCGGAGCTGTTTGCACAGGCTGACATCGATGGCGGTCTGGTAGGCGGAGCATCCTTAAAACCGGATTTTGGTGCGATCGTAAACTATAATAAGTAGTATAACAGTACGAGCAGCAGGTAATCATAATGAGATACCGGTTGTAAAGGGAACGTTAAGGAATCAAAAACAAGTGTTCCGAAAACTATACACTGCAATTTTTTTATAGTAAAATAGATAGGAGCGGAAGTTATTTCCGTTCCTATTTTGCGTTAATGTACTCTCAGAATCGAGACTCCGAGAGTACATGTTACAATTGCGGAGGCATTTATGAGTGAGCATGCGATGCATAAGGGAATACATAAAAAAAAGAAAAAAGAGTATATCAAGATCACAACCGTGATCCGGAACAATCTTTTGGTCTCCATCCTGATTATGGGGATTGCCACAGTTTTAGCACAGGCCTTTTTCCATTTTGGCAAGAATACGACCAGTGTGGCGATCATTTACGTGCTGGCGGTTATGTTGGTGGCACGTTATACGACGGGATATATTACCGGTATCATAGCATCCGTCTTCGGCGTGTTTTTTGTGAATTATGTCTTTACATATCCATATATGAATTTTAACTTTTCCATTGACGGATATCCGGTAACCTTTCTTGGCATGATGCTGGTATCCAGCATCACCAGCACCACAACGACCCGATTTAAAAAACAGAGTCAGCTGCTGAATGAGAGAGAAAAGCTCCTGGTAGAAGCGGAAAAGGAAACCATGCGTGCCAATCTGCTGCGTGCGGTGTCTCATGACCTGAGGACACCGTTGACCAGTATCATCGGACTTGCTGATACCGCGTTAAGCGACAGTCCGCAGATGACAGAAGAAAAACGAAAGGAGCTCCTTGCGGGAATTCGTGAGGATGCCAACTGGCTGCTGAATATGGTGGAAAACCTGTTATCGGTTACCAGAATCCGTGTAGGAGATACCCATGTAAACACATCGCCGGAACCTTTAGAGGAGGTAGTGGCAGAGGCGGTACAGCGTTTTCATAAGCGTCTTCCACAGGGAAAGGTGGACGTAAAAATTCCGGATGAGTTTCTCATGGTTCCCATGGATGCAACACTCATTGAACAGGTTATCATTAATTTGCTGGAAAATGCAGTGTATCATTCCGGAACCGATGAACCGATTGAGTTTTATGTGGAGAAAAAGGAAGATTATGTGGCATTCCATATCCGGGATTACGGAAAAGGAATCGATCCGGAACGGCTGAAAACGATATTTGACGGAGCAGGGATCGATCCCAATGCCAGCGGAGATTCCCATAAGGGAATGGGAATCGGTCTGACGATCTGCAAGACCATTATCAACGCACATAATGGCACCATCGAAGCGGCAAACCGTTTAAAGGGTGCTGAATTCATTTTTACATTACCATTGGAAGAGGATGAAGAATATGACAAATAAACCGGTAATACTGATCATTGAAGACGAGAAAAATATTGGAAATTACATTGAGACGATCGTGATATCGAACGGTTATAAGGCTCTGCGCGCCATGAACGGAATGTCAGGACTTTCCCTGTGTACATCCCACCATCCGGATCTGATCCTTCTGGATCTGGGACTCCCGGATATCGATGGCAGCGAGGTATTAGAGCGTGTGCGTGGCTTCTCTGCAATCCCTGTCATCGTGATCTCGGCAAGAACACAGGAGACTGAAAAGGTTCAGGCGCTTGACAAGGGGGCAGATGATTACATAACGAAACCGTTTGGCTCGGAAGAGCTCCTTGCACGGATCCGCACGGCGCTGCGACACAGCGCTCAGGTGGCCAGCACAGGACCGCGCGAGACAATCTATTCCAGAGATGGCCTGACCATCGATTTTGACAAGCGTGTAGTCACATTAAACGGAGAAGATATCCATCTGACCCAGATTGAGTACAAGCTTGTATCCTTACTTGCAAAGAATGCCGGGAAGGTGCTCACCTACGATTTTATCTTGAAAGAAATCTGGGGTCCCTATGCAGATACAGACAACCAGATCCTCCGCGTAAATATGGCAAATATCCGCCGCAAAATAGAAAGCAATCCGGCAGAGCCGCACTATATCTTTACGGAAATCGGAGTCGGATATCGAATGAAAGAATAAAAATTTGTACGCAACGTTAACGTTATCGATAAAGGTCCGAAGTTCCGGGACTGCCGTACAGAAACGCATACCCTGTGGAATTTTTCCCTCGTGCGCTTGCGCCGCCTATTGTCT
>CAVALB010000101.1:0-7541 GCA_963589345.1 uncultured Selenomonadales bacterium
ATAGGCGGCGCAAGCGCACACGGTAAAAATTCCACAGGGTATGCGTTTCTGTACGGCAGTCCCGGAACTTCGGACCCTTATAAAACAAGTTGCTAAATTGGCCTTATGCGTTCGCTTCCGTCTTGCGGTCTGCCAGGATCTTATCGATGCTTACAATCTTGACACAGAGTGCAAACAAATCCATAGCCAGGATCAAGTCGCCGAGCGGCGGGTAGGACGGAGCAATTCGGATATTGGAATCGTGCGGATCCTTGCCGTATGGATAGGTTGCTCCGGCACCGGTCATGACCAGTCCTGCTTTCTTGCAGCGGGCAACCACATCCTTTGCACAGCCATCCAGGGTATCGAAGGAAATGAAATATCCGCCCTTCGGTTTGGTCCATCTGCCGATATTAAGGCCGCTCAGTTCGCGATCGAGAGTATCGATAACTGCTTCAAATTTCGGGCGCAGGATGTCAGCATGCTTGCGCATATGCTCCACCATGCCGTGGATGTTTTTGAAATAACGGACATGACGCAGCTGGTTTACCTTATCGTGACCGATGGTCTGGAATTTCAGCTGTTTTTCAATGTCCTCCAGATTGTTGCGGGAGGTTGCAATGGCTGCAATACCGGAACCCGGGAAGCTGATCTTGGAGGTAGATGCAAACTTGTAAACCATATCTGGGTTTCCTGCACGCTTGCACTCTGCCAGGATCTCGATCAGATGATCCTGATCGTGGTCATATAAATGATGCACACCATATGCGTTGTCCCAGTAGATACGGAAATCCGGAGCTGCCGGCTTCAGTCTTGCAAAACGACGAACGGTCTCATCGGAATAGCTGGTTCCGGTTGGGTTGGAATACTTCGGCACACACCAGATACCTTTGATGCTGTCATCCTCAGCTACCATTTTTTCGACCATATCCATATCCGGACCGTTTTCTGTCATCGGCACATTGACCATCTCGATACCAAAATACTTGGAAATAGAAAAGTGGCGGTCATAGCCCGGTACCGGACAGAGGAATTTCACCTTGTCCAATTTGCACCATGGAGTGCATCCCATAACACCGTGAGTCATGGAGCGGGATACGGTATCAAACATGACGTTTAAGCTGGAGTTTCCGTAAATGATGATATAATCCGGTGCAACCTCCATCATGTCGCCGATCAGTTCCTTTGCTTCCTTGATTCCGGTCAGAACACCATAGTTACGGCAATCGGTTCCGTCATCACAGGTCAGGTCATCATTGCTGCTTAATACATCCATCATTCCCATGGAAAGATCCAACTGCTCTACACTTGGCTTGCCTCTGGACATATCCAGTTTTAAATCTTTTCCCTGAAACTCTTTGTACTGTGCAGAAAGCTGCTTTCTAAGCTCCTGCAGTTCCTCTGTGCTCATCTCTGCATATGGCTGCATCTTCTTTTTCCTCCTCATAAACGGTGTGCTCCCTTTCTTTCCTCTGGTTTTTGACACCATAAGTTTCTAGTCTGCATTTCTGCGATTTATGGGATACATAAATCGCAGCTTTGCATTCCATTCTACACGAAAGATTTCGTTATTACAATGACATTCTTACCAATTTTTACCGAGACATCAGCTCTCTTACCAGCTGATTTACCACAGCTGGGTCTGCCTTGCCCTTCATAGCACGCATGGTCTGACCTACGATAAAGCCCATAGCCTTTTCTTTTCCGGATTTGAAATCTGCAACAGACTGCGGATTCTTTTCCAGTAATTCCTCAATGGTCTTGGTCAGGGCATCGGTGTCATTTACCACCTTTAAGCCGTGTTCCTCGACATAGCGCTCCGGATCGACGTCTTCCTTAAATACAGCCTCAAATACGTCCTTGGCAACGGTACGGTTAATGACATTTTTCTCTACCAGACCAATGAGCTTTGCCAGGTTCTCCGGTGAGAATTTCATATCCTCCGGCTCCTGCTCCTGCTCTTTTAACAGACGCATTGCCTCGGTCATGAGCCAGTTGGAAACCTCTTTCGGCTTTCCGCAAATGGCTACGGTCTGCTCAAATACATCGGCCAGATGCTTGGAACCGGTCAGGATCTCTGCATCATACTGCGGAAGTCCGTACTCACTCTCATAGCGTGCCAGCTTCTCGGTGCGAAGCTCCGGCTGTGCTGCCTTTATACGGTCAATCCACTCGTCCGGGATCCATACCGGAACAAGATCCGGATCTGGGAAATAACGGTAATCCTGGGCATCCTCTTTGGAACGCATTGCATGGGAGGATTCCTTGTTGTCGTCCCAGCGGCGGGTTTCCTGAACAACCTTCTTGCCATCCTCGATCAGTTCGATCTGGCGGGTACGCTCTCCTTCGATGGCACGGGCAATGGCCTTAAAGGAGTTTAAGTTTTTCATCTCGGTTCTGGTTCCAAACTCCGGTGCGCCCACCTCACGGACGGACAGGTTGACATCGGCACGCATGGAGCCTTCCTGAAGCTTACAGTCGGACGCACCCAGATACTGGATGATCAGACGAAGCTTTTCCAGGTAAGCAATGACCTCATCGGCACTGCGCATATCCGGCTCAGATACGATCTCGATTAACGGCACTCCGCTTCGGTTGTAGTCTACTAAGGAGCAATCCTCCCACTCATCGTGAACCAGCTTACCGGCATCCTCCTCCATATGGATCTCATGAATGCCGATCTTCTTTTTTCCTGCTGCGGTATCAATCTCCACCCAGCCATCATGACAGATCGGAAGGTATAACTGAGAGATCTGATAGTTCTGTGGGTTATCCGGATAGAAATAGTTCTTCCGGTCAAATTTACAATACTGGTTGATGCCGCAGTTGGTGGCAAGGCCGACTGCCAGCGCATACTCTACCACCTGCTTGTTCAGTACCGGAAGAGACCCCGGCATACCGGTGCAGACTGGACAGGTATGGGTATTTGGTGCTCCTCCGAACTCCGTGGAGCATCCGCAGAAAATTTTGGTTTTGGTGGCCAGCTCTACGTGAACCTCCAGACCAATGACGGTCTCATACTGTTTGCTCATCTTACTGTGCCTCCTTTTCTGTCTGTTTTGCCAGCTCCGGTTCTTCGTAGGTTCTGCTGCATTCATATGCATATCCGGCGCGGATGATGTTTTTCTCCTTGAAGCAGTCACCGATCAGCTGCAGGCCGATTGGAAGACCCTTTGCGTCTTTTCCGCACGGAACCGTCATGCCCGGAAGTCCGGCAAGGTTTACGGAAATGGTATAGATATCGCCCAGATACATCTGAAGTGGATCACTTAAGGACTCACCAAGCTTCGGTGCTGTGGTCGGAGCTGCAGGTCCTAAGATGACATCATATTTTTCAAAAGCCTGATCAAAGGCTTTTTTGATGAGTGCTTTCGTGCGGAGTGCCTTCAGGTAGTAAGCGTCATAATAACCGCTGCTAAGGACGAAGGATCCAAGCATGATCCGGCGTTTTACCTCCGGGCCAAAGCCCTCGGAACGGCTCTTTTTGTACATGTTGTGAAGTCCTTCGTATTCTTTTGTACGATAACCGTACTTCACACCGTCAAAACGTGACAGGTTGGAGCTGGCCTCTGCGGAAGCGATGACATAGTATGCCGGGATTGCATACTCTACCAGGCTTAAATCGAACTCCTCCACAATAGCGCCCTTTTCTTCAAGCACCTTTGCTGCCTTTAAGATCGCATCCTTTACTTCCGGATCCAGACCCTCGCCGAAGTAATCGCGCGGAATACCGATACGCATGCCCTTCACGTCATCCACCAGAGCTGAGGTGAAATCATAGTCCTCGCGCTTGATGGATGTGCTATCCTTCTTGTCATAGGAAGCGATTGTCTCCAAAATGGTTGCACAGTCCGTCACGTCCTTTGCCACCGGTCCGATCTGATCTAAGGAGGAACCGTAGGCAATCAGTCCGTAACGGGAAACGGTACCGTAGGTCGGCTTGATGCCGGTTACCCCGCAGAAGGAGCTTGGCTGACGAATGGAACCGCCGGTATCGGAACCCAGAGCGAAAAAGCACTCGTTTGCTGCCACAGCGGCACAGGAGCCGCCGGAGGAGCCGCCCGGAACATGGTCGGTGTTCCACGGGTTTTTCGTCTCTCCGTATGCGGAGGTCTCCGTTGTGCTTCCCATGGCAAACTCATCCATGTTGGTCTTTCCAAGAATGATGGCTCCGGCTGCCTCTAAGTTTTTTACAGCCTCTGCCGTATAGGTTGGCTTAAAATTGTTAAGGATTTTGGAACTGCAGGTTGTCAAAAGTCCCTCGGTGCACATATTGTCCTTGATTGCCACCGGAACACCTGCTAAAGGACCGGTCAGGGTTCCGTCTTCAATCTGTTTTTGTACTTCTTCAGCACGCTTTAGCGCACCCTCTTCATCTACCGTCACGTAGCAGTTTAATACCGGCTCTAAGGCTTTGATCTGTGCCAGAGCTGCCTTTGTGGCTTCTACTGCCGTGATCTCACCGGCTTTGATCTTTTTTCCAAGTGCTACGGCTGTTAAATCCAGGATACTCACGTTGTTTCCTCCATTTTATCTGCTATATCTCGGAGTCTCTTATGTATCTTACAAAAACAGATATAAAGAGGTTCCGAGAGTACATTTTTGCTGTTTTCCACAGATGATTCGAAATCTCTGTGGCTTTTCCACATTTTGCTGCTTCTTATTCCACCGTTTTCGGCACCTTGAAGGCTCCGTCCTTCTGCTCCGGTGCATTTAAGAGGATCTTGTCACGTTCGTCCCCGTTGGTCACCACATCGTCACGAAATACGTTGGTCATCGGGAATACATGAGACATCGGCTCTACGCCTTTGGTATCCAGCTCATTTAACTTATCGATATAGTCGAGCATCCGACCCATATCCTTTTTAGCTTCTTCCTTTTCCTCATCCGAGAGCTCCAGCTTTGCCAGGATTCCTACGTATTCTATGGTTTCATCACTGATGATATTTGCCATTATTTTTTCCTTTCCTGTATCCTTCATTATGATCATGATCCGTTCCGGATTGATCGGTTACGATTTCATGCTTTCATTCCTGCCTGTACAGACACTCCGATTACGGCTCCAGTCTGGTCACGTCACGCGGGAAGAGGGAGGTCTCACGCACGTTCTGCTCATCTAACAGACGCATGGTCAGACGCTCCAGGCCAATACCCAGACCACCGTGCGGCGGCATACCGTATTTGAAGATCATCAGGTAATCCTTGATGTCCTCCGGGTTCATACCTCGTTTTTCCATCTTCTCAAGGATCATGCCGTAATCGTGGATACGCTGTCCTCCGGTGGTAATCTCAAGACCCTTGTAAAGCAAGTCGAAGCTTAAGGTGAAACGATCATCTGCCGGATCATCCATGGCATAGAACGGTCTCTTCTTCGACGGATAGTGGGTAATAAATACAAAATCGCTGTCGAACTCTTCTTTGAAGTAACGGCCGATCAAAACTTCCTCCTCCGGCTCTAAATCGAAAGGATTGCGGATCTTGCGGTTGTATTTTTCCGATACCAGCTGCTTTGCCTCATCGAAGCGTACCTGCGGAATCTGACTGATGGAAGGAAGATCGATGCCGAGCATTTTCAGCTCCTTCGCATAATCCTTCTTTAAAAGCTCCATGGTATATTTTAAGAATCCGGTCTCCATGGCCATGACATCCTCAAAGCTGTCGATGTAGCCCATCTCGAAATCCAGACCGATGTACTCGTTTAAATGACGGGTGGTGTTGTGCTTCTCGGCACGGAACACCGGTGCTACCTCAAATACCCGGTCAAACACGCCTACCATCATCTGTTTGTAAAACTGCGGGCTCTGTCCCAGCTCTGCTTTTTTATTGAAGTAATTCAGCTTAAAGACATTTGCACCGCCCTCTGCGCCGCGGGAAACGATCTTCGGGGTATGAACCTCGGTAAAGCCCTGGGAGGATAAAAACTCCCGAAAGCCTCTTACAATACCCTCCTGGATTTTGAATTTCGCACGTTCTCTGACGTTTCTTAAGGAGATTGGGCGAAGTCCCAGTCTTGTCTCCAGAGAAGTGTTCATCTTCCATTTATTGATCGCGATCGGCATGGTCTCTGCCGGCTCCGATAAAACGCGAATTCCGGTAAGACGAAGCTCAAAGCCCTGCGGTGCACGCTCCTCTAAGGCCACGGTACCGGTTACCTCCACTGCTGACTCTTCCTTTAAGGTCTTTAAGTCAAACTCGGTCTTGCCCTCTTCGTAGACACACTGTACCAGCCCCTCTGCCTTACGTAAGATCACAAATGCAAACTCTCCCATGTCACGGATATTATGAACCGCACCATTTAACTTTACGGTTTTCCCCACATAATCTCCGTTTAAGATTTCACTGACACTGACGGTTTCCTTCTCCTTTACGCCTGTTAAAAAATCCATACTGTTTTCTCCTTGATATGATTGGTTTGTATCCACGCAGATCGTATTGTTTGCATTGTTTTTTCTGATAAATGCAAAAATCCCGTCCACGGAATACAGTTACATATTCCGGGACGGGACACTGATTTTATGTTCCGCGGTACCACCCGCATTGAGATCTGCCTTTTGTTCTTCCTGAAACAGAACAAAAGAGTCTCCACTCTGAAAGCACGTAACGTGTGCCAAGCGGATACCCCTACGCACATATCCCATTGTTTAACGGATCATGTCTTTCGAAGTACCGGCTCCGGAGTGTTCCCTGTGAGCCAGAGTCCAACCTGACGGCGCTCTCAGTCGGTGACGCCCTCTTCCTGTCGAAGTCCTGCTGGCAAGAGTCTCCATCTTTGCCTTTTTCATGTAAATTTCGAAGACATTTCTCCGAAAATTGAAACTATAATAACACAGGTTATTTTAATTTTCAAGCGCTTTTTATAATAAGTTCATAACCTTTGCAGTTTTTTTCGCAGCCGGAAAACGCGCATGGCCACTGTGCTTTCCTTGATCCGGCTTTGCCTGGCAAACTCGCTGTACGAAACGCCTTCCACCAAAACAAGAGAAAACAGCTTTTTTTCTTCTGTACGAAGCACCCGTACCACACGGTTCAGCCGGTTTTCAAAGTCCATCCGGTTCAAGACCTTGACCTCCATATCCAGAGCTTCCGGCTGTTTTTCCTTTGCCTTACAGTGAAGCTGGAGCAGATATTCTCTGTAGCGATTTTCTCTTTTAATGATATCGATCATGCGATTTTTCAGGCTGGTGTAAAAATACCGGCATTGCTCCGTTTCCGGAAGGTCTTCAAACCAGCTTTGCTTTTTGCTGTCTGTGATTAAAGACACCACCACGTCATGAATGATGTCCTCCGCATGAAACGGCAGTCCAAGATTATACAGGAAACCCTGCAGCTTCCTGTAATACTCTCGTTTATACTTTTCATAAAATTCGCCAAGCTCCATAGTTTTACTTACCTTCCCCACGATTACTGTTATAGAACAAGAATATCGGTAATTTATTCATTTGTCAAATCAAAATCGGAGCAATATCAGGATAATCCTGACATTACTCCGATTTCGAATCAATTATGCTTTATTTGTAACTGTTCAGAGCCAAGCAAAATTTCATAAATCAGACGTGAAATGC
>CAVALB010000102.1:0-7533 GCA_963589345.1 uncultured Selenomonadales bacterium
TAATTATGGCAGAATTAGAATCAATTATTGAACAGAAACTGATAGACCAACTGGTTTATGGAGATTCCCAGTGGACATATCGAGCGGATCTGAAGACAGAAGAAGATCTCTGGAATAATTTCCGTTATATTCTGGAGCAGAATAACAAGGATCGACTGAATGGGGAAAGTCTGTCGGATGCTGAGTTTGACCAGGTGAAGAACCAACTGCAGTTTTCCTCCTTCTATAAAGCCGGTGAATGGCTGGTAGGTGAAAATGGCAAGGTCATGGTGCATGTGCAGCGTGATACAGAGAAGCTGCATCTTGTGGTGATGAACCATGAGCATATTGCAGGCGGCAGCAGTGTCTATGAAGTAATTAACCAGTATAGGGCATTGACGGATGAGGATGCACAGATTAAAGCTCAGGACAGAAGATTTGATGTAACCCTTATGATCAACGGTCTACCTATGATTCATATAGAACTGAAAAATAAGCAGCATTCTTATATGGATGGATTCTGGCAGATAAAAAAATATATCGGTGAGGGTAAGTTTACCGGCATTTTCTCCGCAGTTCAGATGTTTGTCATCAGCAATGGCGTGGATACCAAATATTTCAGTGCTGCTTCTGATACGGAACTGAATCCAAAGTTTATCAGCGGCTGGCTGGACAAAGAAAATAATCCGGTAACAGATTATATAGATTTTGCAAAGAGCGTTCTGCGCATTCCAGAGGCTCATGAGATGATTGCCAGATACACGGTACTGGATGAGGATGCAAAACGTCTGATTCTGCTTAGACCTTATCAGATCCATGCGATTGAGGCAATCCGGGAAGCTTCTAAGACTGGAAAGTCTGGTTTTGTATGGCATACAACAGGTTCAGGCAAGACCTTAACATCCTATAAAGCAACAAGGAATCTCCTGATGGATATTCCATCTATTGATAAGGCGATTTTCCTGATTGACCGTAAGGATCTTGATACGCAGACGACCATGGCATTCCAGGCCTACGCGAATAATGACCTGATTGATGTGGACGAGACGGATAATATATTTGATTTAAAGAGGAAACTAAAGTCTGATGACAGACAGGTGATTGTCACTACCATTCAGAAGATGCAGAGACTCATTACAAAGAGATTGGAAGAGGGAACTAACGAATATCAGAAAATTAAGAACCTGCGTATTGCATTTGTAGTGGATGAATGCCACAGAGCTGTTACACCGGGAACAAAGAGGGAGTTGGAGCGTTTCTTTGGAAAATCTCTCTGGTATGGTTTTACCGGAACACCAAGATTTGCGGAAAATCCATATCCGCAGATGGGAGATCTGCCTCGTACAACAGAGGAGTTATATGGACAGCGTCTGCATCGGTACACGATCCAGAATGCGATTCATGATAATGCTGTTTTAGGTTTTCAGGTGGAGCATAATGGACCGAAAAATATATCGGATGAGACGGATGCAGGAGCATATGAAAATGAGACACATATGTTAAGCGTCTTGGATGTCATATTGAATAAGTCCTATAACAAGTTGGGATTTCAGAATGGAAAGGGACAGACCTATGAGGGGCTTCTGACAACCAGTTCTATTCAGATGGCACAGAAATATTATGATCTCCTAAAGAAAGTAAAAAATGGAGAGACAACCCTCGTAATCGATGAAAAAATCAAGCAGGTTTTGCCAGATTTTCCGAAGTTTGCCATTACCTATTCTGTGACAGAGAATGAAGAGGGATCCCATGTCAACCAGCAAAAAATGCAGGAATCTCTGGATGATTACAATGGGATGTTCGGTACAAAATATGAGCTTTCCCAGATACAGGGCTACAACGGCAACCTGAACAAACGTCTGGCAAGAAAGGATGCGAAGTTTAAGAGTAGAAATGAGCAGTTGGATCTGGTGATTGTGGTAGACCGTCTTCTGACAGGATTTGATGCACCGTGCATGTCCACGATTTTTATTGACAGACAGCCGATGGGACCACATGATCTGATCCAGGCATTTTCAAGAACAAACCGTATTTTTGATAAGAATAAAGCCTATGGTCAGATTGTGACCTTCCAGGCACCGAAGCTTTTCAAGGAAAGCGTAGATAATGCTGTAAAACTCTATTCTGCAGGAAGTACGGAAGTGGCACTTCTGGCAGAGTGGGAAGAGATCGAGCCAGCCTTTAGGAAGTCCTTGAATGCACTTAGGGCATCTGCGGAGACACCGGCAGAGATTCCGGGCATGTCTAAAAAGGAAAAGCAGGTATTTGCAAAGATGTTCCAGAACTTTGATAAGCTCTTTGCACAGCTTAAATCATTCTCACAGTATAATGACAGTATGCTGGAAGACTATGGAATCACAGAAGCAGAATATGAGGATTATGTTGGACATTATCTGAATGTAAAAGAAGAACTGAAACCGGATGGAGACGATCCGATTGAACCGGACCTGCCTGTGATTGATCTGGATTATGAGCTTATGGCATATTCCCATACAAAGATTGACTATGAGTATATCATCAATCTGATTCAGAATATTGTTACTCCAAATGATGATACAGAAGTCTCTCCGGAGCAGCGGCAGAAACAGCTTGAGGAAGTCAGACAGTACATAGAAGACCTGCGGAAGGAGAATCCAAAGGTTGCAGAGATCATGACGACTCTGGTAAGTGAGATTGAGCAGGACGAGGATAAGTACAAGGGACAATCGATTCTCAATATCGTTGAAAATATGAAACATGATTGTATTGAGAAGGTGGTAACTGATTTCTGCATTGAATGGTATGCGTCAAAAGATGATGTGATGTATGCAGCTACACATTACCGCAATGGTGAGATTCCAAATGAGAATGCCATCAAGATTACAGCAGACTTTACCAGCTATAAGGCAGTACAGGAGAGAGCAATCCCGAAGTTCAAGTATTATGCAAAATTGCTGGCAGAATTAAAGAAAACACTGGATGACGAAATAGCACCTTTGACCAGTCATTAAAAAGTCTATACTGTTCCTATCAGCGTAAGCAGCACAATAAAAGGAGGTAGCTTATGCCGAATGATAGGAACAGTGCAGACCTGTTCTGCGATTATTATAAACAATGGATTGAAGTATATAAAAAGGATGCGATACGAGAGGCAACTCTGGCAAAATATCAAATGACACAAAAGTGGGTAGAGAAACTGATCCCGGAATTGAAGGTCTCAGACCTGACGAGGACAGCATATCAACAGCTTTTGAATGATTATGCCAAGGAGCATGAGAGACAGACGACGCTTGACTTTCACCACCAGTTAAAAGGAGCAATTCTGGATGCCGTAGATGAAGGGCTGATAGAAAGAGATCCTACCAGAAAAGCCATTATCAAAGGGAAAACACCAAAGGTAAAGAAAATCAAGTACCTGAATCAGTTTGAACTCCACACACTGATAGCGCATCTGGACATAAAGGAAGAGCCGAATTGGGATTGGTTTATTTTACTGGTCGCAAAAACCGGAATGAGATTTTCAGAGGCACTTGCGATTACTCCGGCAGATTTTGATTTTGCGAGACAGACGTTATCTGTCAGTAAGACCTGGGACTATAAAGGGGATGGAGGCTTCCTTCCCACGAAGAACAAATCTTCTGTGAGAAAGATCCAGATAGACTGGCAGATTGTTGTGAAATTCTCAGAATTGGTTAAGACATTACCGGAGGATAAGCCGATATTTGTCGGAGAAGAAAAAATTTATAATTCTACAGTAAATGATGTACTTGCCAGACATTGTAAGGCCTGCGGGATATCTGTGATTTCCATTCATGGACTCCGACATACTCATGCATCGTTATTATTATTTGCAGGAGTGTCTATTGCGAGTGTGGCCAGACGCCTGGGACATGCCAGCATGACAACCACGCAGAAGACCTATCTGCATATTATCCAGGAGCTGGAAAATAAAGATGTGGATCTGGTAATGAGGACATTATCCGGTTTATAAATTTGTAGTTAAGTAACTGATAACGCTTACGCTGATTTTTATATATTGCAGATATCAAGCGATGGTACTAATTGTCGGTTGCTGCTCAAAATATAGAGGGAGGAGATTTAGAATGGCAATACCAAAGATTGACGAACAGAATATTACTGCAGCGATAAAATACATTGATGAGCATGGTGTACCAGATAAAAATAAGAGCACACAGTATGCGCTTGTTACAGAGGATGGGAAAAAATATCCACCCAAATATGTAATTGCTGTCGCAAATCACCTTGCAAATGGTGGTGATATCATAACAGATGGATTTAACGCTGTTGAGGCTAAAAATTACTTTGAGACAAGAGGTTATCAGATTGAACTAAAACAGGAAAAATTTGAAATGACAATCACGGCAGAAAAAGTGGTATCGACTGATGATAGATTTACAATGAATAACCTGTTTTTGGGTGATAATTATAAACCGATTGATGCTTATTTTGTAAATGCAGCTGGAGAGACAATTCGCAGAAAATATAATAAAGGTGAGCGGAGAAATACGAATCAGACCTTACCAAGACTTGCGTTTCAGATATTTGAGAATCAGATCAACAGTCTGTCAGATTGGGATAAGGAAAGATTTCCTATTTGCAAATACACACCGGAAAATGAGATGATGTGTGGAATCTTTTCAACAGTTGAAGAGTTTCTGAAATATAAAAACTCAATGGAGCATATGACATATCGTAGAGAGAACGGTCCGCAGTATGTAATTTATGCATGGAATCTGTTTTCTACATTGATATTTGTCCAGGAATGTCTGAAAAGGTTTGGTAATGAAGGGGACAAGTTTATCTTTATTTATCGTGATAAGACAGAGCAGGAAAAGAATCAGGCCGTAACAGATGCAATTGTTGTGGAGGAAGAAGAAAAAACTGCCAGAGGTTGTAAAAATCCGTATTCAAAGATATTGCTTGAATCAAAAAATATTATTTTTCGAGGTGCACCGGGAACCGGAAAATCATATTTGGCAAAAGAAATTGCTGCAGACATCATTAGTGATGGCTATACAGACAAATATACGGATCTTTCGGATGAACAGAAGAAACAGATCGAATTTGTACAGTTTCATCCAAGTTATGATTATTCAGATTTTGTAGAAGGTCTTCGCCCTGTTATGAATGATGATGGTACAATGGGATTCCAGCTACAGGATGGTATATTTAAGAAGTTTGTAGATAAAGCCAGAAAGAATTTTGAGGACTCAAAAAAATCGAAGGAAGTGGTAGAACAGGAGATTTCTGCAAGAACTGCAATGACAGAATTTTTTGGAAGTATAGATTTTGGCGAGGAAATATTCAAAACCATCAAAGGCAGTGAGTTTACAATCGCAAATGTAGATGATAAGCACATTGACATCTCCATACCGGGAAATGCTACCATCGATAAGTTGAGTCTGAATATTGAAGAATTACAGAAAATGCTTGAGTCGGATGTTGTATTTGAGAAAGTAAGCGATATCACGAATTTCTTTGGAAAACAGTTTGCTACACAGGCATATTCTTATGATTTTGCATTGTACAAGGCAATTAAATCACGGAAGATGGAAGCACAGATATTAGCTGCAGCTCCGGAAATGCAGAAAAAATATATATTCATCATAGATGAGATCAACAGGGGTGAAATCTCGAAAATTTTAGGCGAGTTATTTTTCACGATTGATCCAGGATACCGTGGAAAGTCCGGAGAGGTATCTACTCAGTATTCTAATATGCATATGGATCCAAATGAAAAATTTTATATACCGGAAAATGTGTATATTATAGGAACGATGAATGATATAGACCGATCTGTTGACAGCTTTGATTTTGCTATGCGCAGAAGGTTCAGGTTTGTGGAGGTTCGGGCAGAAGACACACAGGACATGCTGGAATCATTAGGTGATGAAGAGTTGAAGGCGGAAGCTATTGCAAGAATGGATAAGCTAAATGCTGAAATTGTCCGTGTTTCGGATCTGAATGAAAATTACCAGATAGGAGCTTCCTATTTTCTAAAACTTAAGACATTAGGATTTGATGAACTGTGGACGGATTATCTGCAACCATTATTACAGGAATATGTTCGTGGCCTCAATGATGAAGAGGACTGTATGAGGAAATTTGCAAGAGCATATGGCTATCTGACTGTCAGTGAAGGTGATTCGGATGAAACAGTTAGTGATTAAGGATAATCAGTATAGTTCAAAACACAATTTCGATTCCGTGAAGGATGCAGCAGGTAGCATTGCAGATAAAACGCTGGTTGAACTGGAAAAAGAAGGAGTATTTGTGTTTCCTTCATGCATCAGTGATTCAGAGGATCTGGAAAGAGACCAGATGATATTACAAAGTTGTAATGATATGTATGCTTCTGGAAATGTCATGGGATTTCTGGGTGTGGGAGATCAAAGAATCATCATAGAATCAAGGTTTAGCAAAGGCAACAAAGATTTTTTCTTTCAGTACTTACTTGAAAAGGTCTTGGATTTCCCAAACTTTATAAATCTTGAAACAAGTGTCAATCAGGATGATAAATTGTTTCATTTATTACTGTTCCTATTTCCAAGGTATTTGCAGGCGGCAATGAGAAAAGGTCTGTTTAAGACATATATCCGTAAGCAATATAATGATGGAAATGTAAGAGGCACCATAGATCTTGCAAGACATATTAAGGGAAATATTCCTTTTACCGGAAATATCGCATATTCTCAGAGGGAATATTCCTACGACAATTATTTAATCGAATTGATTCGTCACACAGTGGAGTTTATCAAGGGAAAGCCATGTGGAAGATTGCTTTTAGGTACGGTAAAGGACGAGGTAGACCAGATTATTCAGGCAACACCGGGGTATCGAGCAGGTGATCGAAAAAAAGTAATCGATAAGAACATAAAAAATGTAGTAAGACATGCCTATTATCATGAATATCGCTCGCTGCAGCGCCTTTGTATTTTGATTCTCAGAGATGAGCAGCATCAATACGGAACTGGAAAAAGAAACGTATATGGGATTCTGTTTGATGGGGCATGGCTCTGGGAAGAATATGTAAATATATTAATAGGGGAAGGATTTTACCATCCTAGGAATAAAGCAAAAAATGGGGGCCAACGTCTGTTTGCTGGAAATGTTGGATGGATTTATCCGGATTTTATAGGGAAGAATAATGGGCAGCGTGTGATAGCTGATGCGAAATATAAACCGATTCAGAATATTAATGGTAAGGATTATCTGCAGGTACTTGCCTATATGTTTCGTTTTGATGCCAAAAAGGGATTTTATCTTTATCCGGAGGCAGATGATACGGATGCTCAGGTTTTTAAATTAAATAAAGGCACAAGCTACGAAAATAATGTTTTTCCAAGAGAGGATGTTTCAGTAACAAAATGTGGATTGAACATTCCGAAAGAGGCAGATGATTACGCAGATTTTGTATTGAGGATACAGCACGAGGAACAGGTGTTTAAGGAGAAGATTTTATAATGCATGGGCGTAAACAAAAGGCGAGAGGTTAGACGGAATATGAGCGATATGACAACAATAAATTATTATGACAGCAATGCCGGAGAGTTC
>CAVALB010000103.1:0-7141 GCA_963589345.1 uncultured Selenomonadales bacterium
AAGATAATGTGAAGCTGCAATATTATGCATTTCAGTTGGTCATACTTTCATTTATGATTCCTGTAGTTTATGGCGTGACGATGGCTATGCATACAGATTTTCGCGGAGGATGGATAGGAGAATATCTAAGCGGAACTACACGGAAGATGGATTATGTTTTTTGGAGCTTTTTGCTATTCTGGAGTATTGGCTTCTGTAAAAAGAGTGTCCAACTGATTCATGAAATGCGGATACTTCGAAGAATAAAGTGCAGTCAGCGGGAATGTCGAAAGGAAGAACGGGAGATACTGGAAAAAGTATGCCAGGAGAAGAAGATTCATAAGAGAATAGGATTGTATAAGAATGGAATGATCCAGAATCCCTGTATCAGCGGCATCTGGAATCCCTGTATTTATATGGGTAACGGTCACTACACAAATGAAGAAGCGAGTATAATCTATCAGCATGAGCTGACCCATTATCAGCACAGGGATGTTTTGTTTCGGATGATCGTGAAGATAGCGTCTGTGGTCTACTGGTTTCATCCTTTGTTTTTCTGCGGATATATGAAAAAGAAAAACAGTCAGCTTGGAGAAGATTTTTGCGATTACTGTATGTGTGAAAACCATGATCAGGGAAAATATATCTATACTTTACTGAAAATTGCTTTACATGTACAGGAATCTTCCGAAGTTCCTGGTGTGGCAGCTGCAGAGAATATGAGTGAAGTGAGGAGAAGGATAGAGAAAATGGAGAAAAATGCCAGAAGAAAACCAGGGAAGAAAAGTGTAGTCATTTTAAGCACAGTATGTTTTCTGCTGGCGGGTACGGTATCTGTTTCGGCGGCAGGTATGGGGATCGTACAGGGATATGAGGCTGTGTTTGCATTGACAGACGATATGATAAAGATCGAACATCAGCCGGATTATGTACCGGAATATACGATATATACAGATGAAGCTGTGTTTGATGATGACCTGACGATTGAAGAGGATGAGGAGAGTGAGATTATACGGACAGCTGGAGGGCAGCTTGTGGATAGAACAGTCAATTCCAAAACTGTTTCAAAGCTTGCTACGATTTCAGCAGCTGGAACCAAAGTGACAGTAAATTTAACTATAGAACCGACGAATAAGATCGTAGAAGTTGGACTTATTAATAAAACCAAAGGAACAAAGGATTATATAAAGGCAAAACATATAGCCGCGACCACTTTTAAGACAACGAAAGGTAATAAATACGAACTGTATGTATCAAATACAAACAATGCAGTAATAGAAGTGTACGGATCGTATAGCAATAAATAACTATGATGTTGGGGTCAAAAGCTCCTCTATAGTACCTTGAAAAGTTCATATATTTTGTAGTAAATACAAGCCTAAATGTTTTTCCTGCTGTATAATAGAGGTATCAAAGCCACTGTGTGGCTTGGAAAAGAAGGTAATCTCTATGTCGTTCAAAGAAAACGCTTACCAGCAGATGTCATTTACAGATAGTTTTTCCGGATTAACTGCCAGAGAACAAAAAGCACTGGAAAAATCCTGGGCAAAAGTCTTTGCAGATGAAATATTTCCCGCTATTGATGAAAAGCGTTTTTCTGTATTATACAGTGATAAGGCATCCCGACCGAATACTCCGGTCAACGTGATTGTTGGTGCTCTCATCATCAAAGAACTTTTTGATTATTCTGATGATGAGATGGTCGAAAATCTTATGCTGGATTTTCGAATCCAGTATGCGCTGCATACAACAAGTTTTGAAGAGCAACCTTTGAGTGACAAGACCTTGAGCCGTTTCCGCAAGAGGTGTTATGATTATGAAACACTTCATAGCAAGGATCTCTACCATGATTGTGTGAAAGACTTAAGTGCTTCCATTGCAAAACTGATGGGAATCAGCGGTAAAATCAGGCGCATGGATTCCATGATGATTGAATCCAACATCCGCAAACTCAGCCGGATGGAACTGATATACACCTGCATCGCAAAGTTGGCGATGTATGTGAGTAAGATCAATTGTTCTGCTCTGTCTGACGATATAAAACACTACACAGACCCTAACGATTTTAACAGAGTGATTTATCACCAGCGCAGTACCGATGCGGATGTTCGTATAGAGCAGCTCTTACTGGATGCAGACAGATTTCTTGCCTTGTGTGAGTCTGATTACAATGATTCAACAGAGTATGATCTGTTTGTTAGATGCCTGTCAGAACAGACCATTGTTGAAAATGAAAAACGCAGACTCCGCACAAAAGAAGACGGAGGCATGAAATCCACCATGATGCAGAATCCTTCTGATCCGGAAGCCACTTTCCGAAGCAAAGCAGGGAAAGAGCATCGAGGATATGCAGCCAACCTTGAGGAATCTGTTGGAGCGAATGGTTCCGTTGTAACAGAGTACCAGTATGACCAAAACAACCATAGTGACAGCCAGTTTATTCAGGAGCATCTTGAGCAGATGGATAAACAGGAAGACAGGACTGTTATCGTTACAGATGGTGCATATAGTGGAGCAGAAAATACACAGCTTGCAGCCGATAAAAACATAGAACTGATTACCACAAGCCTGACAGGGAAAGCAGCTCCGGATATTCTTGCTGATTTTGAATTCAACGAAGAGGGAACAAAAGTCCTTCGCTGTCCAGCCGGTTATGCACCGAAAAGCTGTTCTTATATGAAGCAAAGCAATCAGTGCGCCGTTTCCTTTCTACATGAGCAGTGTGCCAACTGTCCGTATCAGGATCAATGCAAGCCGAAGATTTTTAAGCGGGTTGCCAAAATAGTAACATCTAAAACTGCACATGAACGTGCAAAAATTCAACGGAGCATGAACAGCCAGGAATTCAAAAATTATGCAAGACTTCGTAATGGCGTAGAAACTGTTCCGTCGAATATACGCAGGAATTACCATTTAGAAAAGATGCCTCGAGGGAAACAGCGAGGCAAGTTCTTTTTCGGTTCTAAAATAGCAGCATTGAATTTCCGAAAATTCTTCAATTATGTGAAGGGTTTTGGAAACTATGCCCAAAATCCGATACTTGCATAAAACAAGGCATGGAATATCCCACATATTTCCTCAAAAGTCCAGCAATATGCTACAAAATATGAATTTTTCAAGGTACTATAGAAATAGGGGCAAAGTTACTTATGGTTTTGACCCCAACATCAGTTATATTGGACTTTATGAGAAAGGGGGACACCGAACAATGTTTGAAGATTTACAGACTGGCTTTTATCAGACCTTTATTCTGGACAATAACTACAATTATTTCGTACAGGGTATCGGTATTACCTTACTGACGACTGTACTGGCATTGCTTATCGGTTTGGTTCTGGGTATCGTTCTGGCGATCATCCGTTCTGCCCATGACCAGCAGCAGGGAAAAAGGAAAAAACCTGTATTAGGTTTCTTTAATGTACTGGCGAGGATCTACCTCACCGTCATCCGTGGTACACCGACCATGGTACAGCTTCTGATCATGTGGTTTGTCATCTGGGCAGCCGCAAGAAGTACGACACAGAACATGGTGACCTGTGCAGTACTGACCTTCGGTATCAACTCCGGCGCATACGTGGCAGAGATCATCCGTTCCGGTATCATGTCGATCGACGCCGGACAAATGGAGGCCGGACGTTCACTGGGCTTAAGCTATGCAACGACCATGCGCAGCGTTATCATTCCGCAGGCTTTCAAAAATGTACTTCCGGCGCTGGGCAATGAGCTGATCACCCTGTTGAAGGAGACTTCGATCGTTACCGTTATCGGTCTGAAGGATCTGACAAAGGGCGCTATGATCATCCAGGGTAAGACGTATCAGGCAATCGTGCCGTATCTGGCCATTGCCCTGATCTATCTGGCTATGGTTATGATCCTGACAGCCATTCTTGGCAGAGTAGAGAGGAGGATGAGACAGAGTGATCACCGTTAAGAATCTGACAAAATCTTTTGGCGACAACCATGTCCTCAAAAATATCAACGAGCATATTGCACCGGGAGAAAAGGTGGTTATCATCGGACCGTCCGGTTCTGGTAAATCGACCTTCCTGCGCTGCATGAATCTTCTGGAAGTACCGACCTCTGGCCAGATCATCTTTGATGGCCAGGATATCACCGAGCCGCATGCCGACATCAATAAGATCCGCGAGCATATGGGTATGGTATTCCAGCATTTTAACCTGTTTGCCAATCTGTCTGTGGAGCAGAATCTGACGCTTGCTCCGGTTAAGCTGAAGCTGATGAGCAAGGAGCAGGCCCACACAGAGGCGATGGAGCTTTTACAGCGTGTCGGACTGCCGGATAAAGCGGATGCCTATCCGTCCCAGCTGTCCGGTGGACAGAAGCAGCGTATTGCGATTGCCAGATCCATGATGATGAAGCCGAAGATGATGCTCTTTGATGAGCCGACATCGGCGCTTGATCCGGAGATGGTTGGCGAGGTTTTGAATATTATGAAAGAGCTGGCGCATGAGGGAATGACGATGGCTGTCGTTACCCATGAGATGGGCTTTGCCCGCGAGGTCGCTACCCGTGTTCTGTTTATGGACGAGGGTGTGATTATGGAGCAGGGCACACCGGAGCAGATCTTTTCTGATCCGAAGGAAGAGCGTACGAAGAGCTTTCTGGCCAGCGTATTGTAAGGTGACATCATGAAACGAATTTTATGTTTTGGAGATTCTAACACTTACGGACATAATCCGGCAACGGAGGGGCGCTTTGATGAGACGGTGCGCTGGACAAAGCAGCTTTCACGGCTTCTGGGCGAGGATTATCTGGTGGTGGAGGAGGGGTTAAACAGCCGTACCGCAGCCATCACACCGGAGGACGAGCCGTATCTGAACGGTCTTAAATATCTCGCGCCTTGCGTGCGCAGTCATCAGCCGCTGGATCTGGTGATCCTGATGCTGGGAACCAACGATATGAAGACCTGCTTTGCCATGACGCCGGAGGGTATTGCCGAAGAGATCCGCAGTCTGATCCGTTGTGTCCGGGAGGCCAACGAAACAGCCACGAACGGTAAAGCGGACTGTAAGATTCTGGTCGTATCGCCGTTTTATATCCGCGAGACGATTGCCGATCATCCGTACCGGGAATATTACGGGGATACCTGGGGTGTGGAGCTTTCCCCTAAGGTTGCACCGTATTATGAAAAGGTTGCAAAAGAGGAGGGCTGTGCCTTTATCAATGCTGCAGAGCATGTTACCGTCAGCCCGATTGACGGTCTGCATCTGGACGAAGAGGGGCATTGCCGGTTCGCAGAGCTGATGGCCGGTGAGGTGCACCGGCTGCTGGACTGACAAAACACGATGCGCATATTTCAGCAAAATATAAGGCTGCAAAGACTGCCGGATACTTCAAAATCGTGAAGTATCCGGTAAAAAATGCTCAAAATACAGGAAAACTTGTATTTATGTCTGTTCATTTGCAGATTCTTTCTATATAATAGGTGGATATTCATAAAAAGGAGATGGAGAATTATGGACAAGAAGAGAGGAAGTTTTACCGGTTCTCTTGGTTTTGTACTGGCTGCAGCGGGAAGTGCAGTCGGACTCGGTAATATCTGGCGCTTTCCCTATCTGGCCGCAAAGGACGGTGGCGGCATTTTTCTGCTGGTATATCTGATACTGGCACTGACCTTTGGTTACACCCTGCTGATAACCGAGGTTTCGATCGGAAGAAAGACAAAGCAGAGCCCGCTGACAGCATACAGAAAGCTGCAGCCCAAATGGGGATTTTTAGGTCTGATCGCGTGCGTCGTACCGATCATCATCATGCCATATTACTGCGCGATCGGTGGCTGGGTACTGCATTATTTTACCGCATTTCTGACAGGAAAAGGCGGTGCAGCCGCACAGGATGGCTATTTCACCGGTTTTATCACCCAGACAACAGCACCGCTGATCTTTATGTTTATATTCATGGCAGCAGCTTTTGTTATCGTCTATCTTGGCGTGGACAACGGTATTGAGAAATGCTCCAAGATCCTGATGCCGGTGCTTCTGGTTCTGATCATCGGTATCGCTGTCTTTGGTCTGACCATCAACCATACCGATGAAAACGGCGTGACAAGAACCGCGCTCGAAGGCTTTAAGATCTATGTTATCCCGAATTTCAGCGGCATGACCATAAAGAAGCTGTTATCGATCATTGTGGATGCCATGGGCCAGCTGTTTTACTCGTTAAGCGTAGCTATGGGTATCATGATCGCCTACGGCTCCTACATGAAGGACGACGTCAACATGAACAAGTCCATCAACCAGATTGAGATCTTCGACACCGTCGTAGCCTTTCTCGCCGGTATGATGATCGTACCCGCTGTATACGCCTTCATGGGCACCGAAGGCATGTCCGCCGGACCGAGCCTCATGTTCGTAACCCTGCCGAAGGTATTCAACGCAATGGGCGGCGTTGGCATCGTTGTCGGCATCGTATTCTTTATGATGGTACTGTTTGCAGCGATCACATCTGCTGTATCCATCATGGAAGCTATCGTATCCAGCTTCATGGATCACTTTCACATTACCCGCAAAACCGGCTGTATCGCCAGCGGCGTGATCTCACTGGCCATCGGAATCCTCGTCTGCCTCGGCTATAACGCCCTGTACTTCGAGTTCCCCCTGCCAAACGGCTCCACTGCCCAGATCCTCGACATCCTGGACTACTTAAGCAACAATATCCTCATGCCCATCGTATCCATCCTGACCTGCATCCTCGTCGGCTGGATTCTCGGTCCAAAACTCGTCATCAACGAAGTAGAAAAAACCGGCTGCAAAATGGGCCGCAAAACCCTCTACAACGTTATGATCCGCTTCATAGCACCATTGATGCTGTTTATATTATTCTTACAGAGTGTAGGAATCTTATAAAAGCAAAGTAATGAAAAACGGTAGAGATAGAACTTCACCTATCCCTACCGTTTTTTCGTCCCGTCCTCTTTCACTTTTTCACTTTTTCCCAGTGACTTCATATGGTACAATAACGACGGTTCCTAAAAAAAGGACATTTCCCATGCACACTCCCACCCAAAAAGAGAGGATATATATCTATGCAAACCACAGCTATCGGCATCCTGATTCCCTTTATCGGCACCACCCTCGGCGCCGCCATGGTATTCTTCATGAAAAATGAAATGAGTACCCGCCTGACCCGCGTACTCCTCGGC
>CAVALB010000104.1:0-6730 GCA_963589345.1 uncultured Selenomonadales bacterium
GCCGCAGGGGAGACAATCGGCGGCGCAAGCGCACGAGGAAAAAATTCCACAGGGTCTGCGCTTCTGTACGGCAGTCCCGGAACTTCGGCCTCTTATAAAACAAGTTGCTAAATGGGCATTTGCTGTCAATCTTTGTCGAAGTCTATTTCTTGCGGATTAAAAATAAATGTGTTATGCTTAGCAATAAGCAGAGTTTCTATCATCAATCTGATCTTCTTTTACTCTATTTGCCTGTTATGGCATCAGAAAACTCTTTGCTGACAATTCAGTTGCACTACAATAGAACATGCAAGAGGATATATTTCAGAAATATTCCGTTTCAATTGCACGTGAAATATGTTAAAATCAAGGAAAGGTTGGATAATTATGGTAAATACCAAATACAAAGACCGATTATTTTGCCTGTTGTTTGGTGACGAGCAGTATAAAGAGAACATCTTGTCTTTATACAATGCGCTGTGTAATACCGAATACGAAAATGCGGATGACCTGCAGATCTACACGATTGACGATGTCATCTATATCAAAATGAAAAACGATGTTTCCATTCTATTGGACAGTTGCCTTTCTTTGTGGGAACAGCAAAGTACATTTAATCCCAACATGCCGGTAAGAGGCCTGATGTATTTTGGAAAAATGTATAGCAGGTATATCACAGAGAATAAGCTGAATATTTATGGTAAGAAACTGATTCGAATTCCTACTCCGCGTTATACAGTCTTTTACAATGGAACAGAGGACTATCCTGCTGTCATGAAGCTAAAACTTTCCGATGCCTTCATGAAAACAGATCCAGACGGGGAATTTGAATGGACGGCACACTTGATCAACCTAAACGAGGGAAAAAATGATCAGCTCCTAGATCAATGCAAGACCTTGAAAGATTATATGATACTGATTAATATGATTCGGAGAAACAGCAAGCAGATGAAGTTTGAGGAAGCTGTAAACGCATCAGTCAATTATTGTATTGAAAACGATATTTTGAAGAAATTCTTAGTAAAACATAAATCGGAGGTGTTAGACATGTGTATTACTGAGTTTAACGAAAAAGTATTTATTGACGGAATACGAGAAGAGGGACTTGAAGAAGGACTGGAAAAAGGGCGAGAAGAAGGACGAGAAGAAGGACGGAATGAAAAAGCCAGAAAAATGGCTGTTAACATGTACAACGGTGGAATCACGATTGACAGGATTGCAGAATTTGCACAGGTCAGTATGGATACGGTCAGACAGTGGCTCGCTGATGCATCGGCCATAACAAAGTGATCACCTGTGCCTGCACTGCCCGATAATAATAAAATTTGTAAAACTGTATCTCATAGTCTGAAGTTCCGGGACTGCTTATTCTGTATGGCAGTCCCGGAACTTTTGCGTTATTGACAGCATAACGTTTTTGTGCTCCAATGACGATATTGACTTCGTTTTGATTATTTGCTGCGTTACAATGTGCATTACACTGCGGAAATTTGCTTTTGGAACAGGCTGTTTACAGCTGCCTCCTTGGACTTGATCAGGTGCAGGGTGATTGCAGCAGATGCTTCTTCACGTTGATCATTTAAAATGTAGCGGATCAATTCAATATGTTCTCGTGCGGCCTCGATATGTCGGCTCCAGATATCCTGACCTGAAAAAAGGCGGATGCGCTGATTTTGATCATAGATATGATCCAACATATCGTTGAAAAATTTGTTTGGGCATGCCTTATTTAAAAGTCGATGAAGTTTGTCATCAAGATAGCAGAACTCTTCCGGCGTTTTTGCGGATGCTTCGGTCTGAACAAGCTGTTCGGAGGCTTTTTGAATATCGATCAATGCTTCTTTGTCAATTCGGTTCATATAATTATTGATGATAAATGGCTCCAGCAGGATACGGGCCTCAAATGTTTGATTGATTTCAACCAGCGTGAGTCCTGTTACCATAACGCCTTTTTTGGGGATGATCTGGACAAAGCCTTCCTGCTCCAATTTGTTGAGTGCTTCACGAATCGGAGTGCGGCTGGCATCGATTTCTTCTATCAGTTCGGTTTCGTTTAAAAAGGTGTTCGGCATGTAATGACAGGAAATGATCCGTTCCTTTATCAGTTGATACGCTTTATTTTTCAGATTTGTGCTCATAGAAACTCCTCTCCTTTACCCCCCCCCATTTTAACATAAAATTGCATAAAGAACAGGTTAAAATGTTAAAGCTGTATTTATGATGTATACAAGATAAATCCTTTTTCATTTAAAAGTCAATATGCTAACATAAAATCATACAAAAGATGTTGTAAAAAACAGGAGGGAAAAGTGAAAATGAACAAAAAACTTGGCGTAGTATTAGCAGCCGCAATGGCAGTTACCAGCATGACCGGATGTGGAGGAAGTTCTTCCGGAACATCCACTACCGCAGCAGCAGATACAGCAACCACAGCAGCAGCCGCTGACAAAGCAGCAGGGGATAGCAGCGAGGCAAAGGCTCCTGTGGGAGATTCGATCGAGCTGACCTTTGGTCATGGACAGGCAGAGGGTCATCCATACCAGCAGGCAGCTCTTTATTTCAAGGATCTGGTTGAGAAAGAATCCGGTGGCTCCATTACGGTTACGGTAGCTCCGAATGGTACTCTTGGTGATGAGCGTGAATCTGTAGAGGCTTTACAGATGGGCACCATGGATATCAGCGTGGCTGTTGCAGCAGCACTTAGCGGCTTTGATTCCAACATGGATGTATTTAACATGCCATATCTGTTTGATACCCGTGAGGAAGCTTTCAAGGTTTTGGATGGCGAAGTAGGACAGGAGCTGTTTGGCAATCTGGAAAGTCAGGGAATCAAGGTATTCGGTACCTACGATCTGGGCTTCCGCAGTATGACGAACTCCAAGAAGCCGATTGAGACCCCGGATGACTGCAAGGGACTTCGTATTCGTACTCTTGAGAGCTCTGTATGCGTGGATGCGCTTGGTGAGCTTGGCATGGATGCCGTTTCCATGAGTTTCAGTGAACTGTTCACTGCACTTCAGACAGGTGCTGTAGATGGTCAGGAGAATCCGCTGTTCACCATTTATAACTCTCGTTTCTATGAAGTTCAGAAATATCTGTCCCTGACCGAGCATTTCTATCCGGTATGTCCGCTTATGATGAGCGAGATCACCTGGAACAAGTTGAGTCCGGAGCAGCAGGATATCGTAGCAGATGCCATGAAGAAATCTGTAGATTATGAGCGTGAATTAGCAGGTGAAGAGTTAGACAAGATGTTAGAAGGCTGCAAAGAGAAGGGAATGGAAGTCAACGAAGTAGACAAGGCTCCGTTCATCGAGGCAGTACAGCCGGTATATGAGAAATATAATTCTCAGTTTGGCGATCTGATTGAGAAGATCAACGCAGCAAAATAACAAAGGAGGCAGTCAGGCTATGACGAAAATGATTAAAGGAATCGATAAAGCAGTAAACGGATTTCTGACATGGGTCGTTGTACTGATGCTTGCCGTGATGTCGGTGGTTGTATTTGGACAGGTGGTTTTCCGCCTTGTCCATGCCACCATTCCGTGGAGCGAAGAATTATCAAAGTACATGCTGATCTGGACAACATTTCTGGGATCCGCACTCTGCGTGCGCAAAGGTTCCCTGGTGGGCTTAGAAATTCTGTTTATGGTGCTTCCGAAAAATGCAGTGAAAGCAGCATCCATCGTAGTACAGGTAGTTACCGCAGCAATCCTGGTATTTCTGATCGTAATGGGTTATAAGACTGCAGGTCTTGTATGGAACCAGACCACTCCGGTACTGAAAATGTCCATGGGACTGATGTATGCCTCCATTCCGACAGGTGCACTGTTTATGCTGATCAATACCATGATCGTAGTTTACTATCAGATTACAGGGGAGGACGTAAAATGACAGCAGTATTATTTATAAGTATGGTAATCCTGCTTTTCGCAGGAGTTCCGATTGCTTTTGTGCTGAGCGGTTCCTCCGTGCTGGCACTGGCCGCTGACGGCGGTACCAATATGTCAATTGTGATCCAGAGAATGTTTTCCGGTACCGGAAGCTTTACGTTGCTGGCAATTCCTTTCTTCGTGCTTGCCGGAAACCTGATGAGCTCCGGTGGTATTTCCCGCCGTTTGGTGAATTTATGTAACAGCTTTCTAGGGCATATTCCGGGAGGTCTGGCTATGGTAGCTGTGGCAACCTGTGCATTCTTTGCAGCAATTTCAGGCTCCAGTGCAGCAACGGCAGCGGCAGTCGGTGCCATCATCATTCCGGAGATGCTCAAGCACAAATATGACCGCAACTTTGCAGCCGGTACCATTGCTTCTTCCGCAGAGCTTGGTGTTATCATCCCGCCGAGTATCGGTCTGATCCAGTATGGTGTTGCAGCGGAGCAGTCCATTGGAGATCTGTTCAAGGCAGGCTTTCTTCCAGGCTTGTTTATTTGCGGAACAATTATGGCAATGGCACATCATCTAGCAAAGAAACAGGGCTTTGTTCCGGTTGAGAAAGCAAGCTGGGCTGAGCGCGGAAAGGCGTTTAAAGAGGCAATCCTTGCAATCCTGATGCCGGTTATCATCCTGGGCGGTATCTATACCGGATTCTTTACTCCGACTGAGGCAGCGGTTGTTTCGGTATTCTACGGATTGGTTGTTGGTGTCTTTGTATACAAAGAAATCAAGCTGAAAGATTTGAAGAAGATTTTTTATGAGTCTGTTCTGACTATGGCTACCGTTCTTCTGATCATGTCTGCATCCACCATTTTCGGTTGGATCCTGGCAAAGCAGCAGATCCCGCAGGCTCTGGCAACAACCTTCTTAGGAATTTCCAACAGTAAGTATGTATTCCTGCTTCTGATCAATGTAATGTTGCTGATCGTTGGTATGTTCTGTGAGGCCGGCGCAGCTATGGTAATTCTGGCTCCGCTCCTGGCACCGATTGCCCAGACTCTTGGCATCGATCTGATCCATTTTGGTATCATCATGATGACGAACCTGGCTATCGGTATGATGACACCTCCGGTAGGTGTAAACCTGTATGTTGTCTGTGACAGCGCAAATGTAAAGATTGAGGGTATGATGAAGTATTTGATGCGGTATTTTGCAGTTCTGGTTGTGGATCTTATGATCATTACCTACTTCCCGCCGCTTTCTTTACTGATTCCGACACTGTTGAAATAAGGAGAAACTCATCGTGAAAATTACAGATATCAAAACAATTATCCTGAAATATCCCTATGAGTCTTTTATTGCTGACGGTCAGTCTGCGTGCTTCGGAAGAGGCGCGCTGCTGATCCAGGTAGAAACGGATGCAAAGATTACGGGACTTGGAGAGTGCGCAACCTTTGGTGCCTCCATGACAGCTATGGCCGACATCATTGATAACCAGCTGAAGGGTCTTCTGATCGGACAGAATCCGCTGGACATTGAGCGGCTTTGGGAGACTATGGTGTGGAGCAATTTTGCCAACGGACGTCGCGGTATCGTGATGGGTGCGATCAGCGGCATTGACATTGCGCTCTGGGATATTGCCGGTAAAGCCGCAGGACTTCCGTTATATCGTCTGCTGGGCGCCAACAGTGACAAGGTCAAGGGTTATGCCAGTGCAGGCTTCTACGCTCCGGAAAAGAGTATCGATGATTTAAAGCGTGAGATGGAAGGCTACATGGCGAAAGGTTATACCGCATTTAAAATGAAGATCGGTCGAAGCCGCAATAACATCGGCATGCCGCATCGTTATGTAAAAAAAGGCGATTTCAATGTTTCTTTCGAGGAAGATATGGCGCGTGTCGCAGCAGTCCGTGAGACGATCGGCAAGGATGGAGTGCTGATGGTTGACATGAACTGTACCTGGGACGTGGATCAAGTGCTGGCAGCCGAGAAATATTTTGATGAGTATAACATCTACTGGATCGAGGAACCATCCAGATCTGACGATATAGAAGGATATGCAAAGATTGCAGCCGGATTAAAACGTACGAAAGTTGCAGGCTGTGAATCAGAACAAGGACTGGCACGCTACAAGGAACTGTTGGAACGTGGCGCGTTGGATGTCGTGCAGGCAAACCTGGGATGGAGCGGCGGATTTACAGAATGTCGCAGAATCGCAGCATTGTCACTGGCTTATGACAAGCTGTTTACCCCTCATACCTTTTTCTCCGCAGTCCTGACTGCCGCCAATGTCCATTTTGCAGCCTCCCTGCCGAATGTTCCGTTCATCGAGTCAGAGGAAAATTACAATCCGCTGAGAACAGAACTTTTAAAGGAACCGATCCGGTGTGACAGTGAGATGAATTACCTTGT
Organism: uncultured Selenomonadales bacterium; assembly: GCA_963589345.1. Classification (GTDB taxonomy): domain Bacteria; phylum Bacillota; class Clostridia; order Lachnospirales; family Lachnospiraceae; genus Brotaphodocola. Next base: position 6,267 of record CAVALB010000104.1, read on the forward strand.
GCCGCAGGGTGCAGGTCTTGGTGTAGAGCTGAACATGGATGTGGTGGAGAAATATCGCATTAAGTAAAAATTTATATGCAACGTCAACGTTATCGATAAAGTTCCGAAAGCGCCCGCCCCACCACACATAAACGCATTCACGGCAATTTTCTGTCCGTTTTGCTCCGTCGCCCATTTGACAGGTCTACCGCAAACTCGCTCACTACGTTCGCTCAGACAGGCTCCCGACCTGTCGCTATACTCACAAAACGGACAAAATTGCCTATCGAATGCTTATTATGTGTGCTGGTGCGGGCGCTTTCTACGTTATTGGCTATGCAACGTTTTTTTGCTCCAGTACCGATACTGACTACGTTTATCCTGTTGGCCGCACTGTAATACAGAAACTATAGCTATAAGGATACTGATAATGGCGACAGTTACCTGTCGGCAGAACCTCTTAGGATTGCTTGATTAGCTTATAC
>CAVALB010000105.1:0-6632 GCA_963589345.1 uncultured Selenomonadales bacterium
CCAAATAAAATTTCAAAATCAGCCTTAGAAATGCAAGCATTTCACGTCTGATTTATGAAATTTTGCTTGGCTCTGAACAGTTACAAATAAGATTTTTTCTAAATACGCATAAGATACTGTTATTTTATCACTTTTCACTTGATAATTCAACAAATTCATGGGTTTTGCACGCTACCCCCTGTCTTTTTTTGTATTCGTTGACACATCCCGTAATGGTCTTCAGCATCAATTTTGTATCAAAGGGCTTTGCAAGATGTTCATTCATCCCGGCCTTCTTGGCAGCGATCCGGTCTTCGGCAAAGGCGCTGGCCGTCATCGCAATAATTGGAACCTGCTTTGCATCAGCCCTGTCCGTTGCACGAATCTGTCTGGTGGCTTCATGGCCGTCCATAACCGGCATCATGACATCCATCAGGATCGCGTCGATCTCATATGGAGCACTGTCTTTAAAGGCATCCACGGCCTCCTGTCCATTGACAACCGCAATAATCTCTGCTCCATCTTCCTCCAGCATAAATCTTGCGATCTCCATATTCAGCGCATTGTCCTCAGCAAGGAGCAGCTTAAAGCCCCGAATAGACGGTATACTTTCCTCTTTTTCGTCTGTCCTGCCTGACGCATTCTGATCAATCTTAAACGGAACCACTACATCAAAGGTTGAGCCGACTCCTTTGACACTTTCCACAGAAATGGTTCCGCCCATTTTGTCTGTGATGTTTTTTACGATAGACATGCCAAGACCGGTACCTCCGTACTCGGATCTGGCTGTAGCATCTTCCTGCGCAAAGGGATCAAAGATGTGCTCCATAAATTCCGGAGTCATACCAATTCCGGTATCCCGGCATTTAAATTCTATCTTGGCAAGCGTTTCATCGTCCGAAATTTCTCTGCAGGTGATATAGATTTTCCCGTTTTCTCTGTTGTACTTGATCGCATTGCTCAGAATATTCATCATAATCCGCTGGAAATGAACCGGACTTCCGATCAGCTTGCGATGGCAGATGTGACAATCCTCCTCAATCACTTCAATGTTTCTGCCTTGCAGCTGTCTGCTGATGGTACCTGCAACGCTCCTGCAGATTTCCGCAAGATCAAAGGAAATATTCTCCAGCGAAATTTCACCGGACTCCAGTTTTCCCATATCCAGCACCTCATTGATCAGCTCTAACAAAATCTGCGCGGACATTTTTGCCTTTTCCCTGCATTCCCGCTGTTTGGCCTTATCATCTTCGCACTGCTCCGCAATGTCGATCATGCCAAGAATGCCGTTTAAGGGTGTACGGATGTCGTGGCTCATACGGAGAAGAAAATTGCTTTTGGCCTGATTTGCTTTTTCCGCATCGATGCGAAGCTGCTCGTTCTTGATCTCTGCATCAATGCATTTTGACAATGCAATTCCCTTGATTGCTTTTTTAGTGCATTCCACACAGATCACCTTGGTATCCACCCAGTGAATAAGCCCGTCATCTCCGTACTGCTTATGCTTTAATTCAAGCTCTGTCTTGCCGGAACGGAATGCTGCGATCACTGATTCCCGGTCAAAGATCGTCCGAAACGATTCTGCCTGTTTGGGATCCGGAATTGTAGAAACACCTATGCGAATGAACGCATCCAGATTTCCATTCTCATCCGCGGTCTTGTTGATCGAGTTTTCATATTCGATCATCTGGTATCGGTTGTTCAGATAATCCATTTCCACCGCCAATGGGTACTCGACCCCCATGGCCGCCGCATACATCCGTACCTGATTTTCTACCTTCTGTTCTTCCTCCAGCTTCTGCACAAGCTGTTCCAGCTCTTTTCGTCTTTCCCGCTCCTCAAATACAGCTTTCTTGATGTCTCGAAGAACACAGACGCAATAGCCTTCTTTTCCGGTCGGAAAGACTTCTACATGAAGGTACTGATCAATCTCCTCAGAAACATCATCAAATTCGTCAGAGATTCCCTCATAAGCCGCCTTATAGTAGGGCTTCAGCCATTTTCGATCACCGTTTGGAAATATGTCATAGAATCTCCTGCCGATCAGTTTCTCCCTGGCAACCCCCTCCAGCCTGGCCAATGGCTCATTGCAGTAAACAAAGGTCCAGTCCGCCGGTTCCTTATTCTCATTTAAGTCTACATGTATCACGCATATGGCATGCGGATTGAGGTCATTGATATCCAATGTCAGATCATAATCTATTTTCTGCATAGGCCTTAACTCCTGTTTTTTGCTTGTCTGTTTCTGCTTGACTGTTTCAGGTTCTGCGAGCCTTCGCCGTAAAACTCGCTACATCAATCCGGATGACAGCCACGGCCTCCGCCATTTTAGGACTGATCATGTTCTCAATCTCACCGATATCGGTTATCTCTCTGTCATGTCGACGCATATGTTTCCTCACCTTCTATTCTGATCACCTCATGGATAGGGATCCATGTACCATCCATCAGGATGATCCTTCGCTCATAAGTTTCAAGCTTCTTTATGCTGCCCGTCACGGTGACATATTCGCCGCCATCCTTTCTGGCATCCGGCAGAAAGTAGGTAATGCTGACCTTCGGATGCTCCTGCAAATGTTCGGAAATCTTCCGAATCCGTTCATCCAACTGCTGCGCTTCATACTCGTCCAGTTCAATCCGCCGGTCAGTCAGTCTGGCAGTTTCTTCCACCGCTGCATCGTAGCCGGTCAATGCCGCGAATGGTGAGAACTGTGCTGCCCGTTCCAGCATGGACATCTGCGGATGCTTCTTCGAAACATGATGCGGCAGATGCAGGATATCTTCATATTCGTTCACGCCTTATGCCCTCCGATCTGCTCATTTCTGCTTCTGGCCGTCGCGCCTTCCTGAAAATTCATTCCCTTTAAGATGGCATTCTTTCCGAAGCGTTTCCTGATGTTCAGCTCTGCCTCCTGAAGCCTACGCTCCCGCGCAAGCTTTTCCTTCTCTGCTTTCTTCTGTTTCTCCAATGCCGCATAGTCTGTGAAAAGATTTAACTGCTCATATGCTCCTTCTTTTCGCGGAGCCGAGGCTTCACTCACCACATGATTGGCGGTGATATTCATCCTGCGGATCAGCAGGTTTTTATCGACGATGCGGTCATACAGAACTGAAGCCGCCTCCATGATTTTCTGTGTGGAGGATGAAAAGACGCCGAGGTTTTCTGTGCCGTGGGCAGATTTTGGAACCTGTCGTCCATAGCGGTCTGTGACAACCGGTCCGCGGTATTTTTTTTTGCGTTCCGGGTCTGTCAGGTTCTCAATATCATAGCCAACCGTAATCACGATCTGATCTGTCACGAGACGCTTATCCACCAGATCAAGAGAAAGGGCATCCGCCATTTCCCGCATCACAAGCCTTGCTTTTTCTGCATCATAAGGACACTGCAGCACCTGTCCGGAGCTGATACTATTATTTTCCGGCCGGTATGCCTTGACTGCTTCCACCGTGCAAGGTTCCCATCCCCATGCATGATCGATCAAAAGCTCCGCATTGATGCCGAACAGCCGGTAAAGCAGGTCTTCGTTTTGCTCGGAACATCTCGCCACATCCCCCATGGTATACATGCCGTAGTCTGCCAGCTTCTTCGCATAGCCACGCCCAACTCTCCAGAAATCCGTGATCGGACGATGGGACCAGAATTCCTTCCGGTAAGTCATCTCATCCAGCTCTGCGATCCGGACACCATTCTCGTCTGCCGGGATATGCTTTGCCATGACATCCAGGGCTACCTTACAGAGATAGAGATTGGTGCCGATGCCTGCCGTCGCTGTGATGCCGGTATTCCCCAGCACATCCAGGATCATTTTCATGGCAAGCTCACGAGGTGTGAGCCCATAGGTATCCAGATAAGATGTCACATCAATGAATACCTCATCAATAGAATAGACGATCACATCCTCCGGTGCCACATACTTCATGTAAATGGAGTAAATTCTTGTGCTGTATTCCATGTAATAGGCCATGCGCGGCGGTGCAATCAGAAAATCCAGTGCCAGCGTCGGATCTTTCTGCAATTCCGAATAGAAATGCGATTTTCCGGAAAATTCTTTTCCGCGCAGCTTCTGCTTTCGCCCCGCATTGACAGCCTGCACCTTCTGTTTTACTTCAAAAAGGCGGGCGCGTCCCGGAATCCCAAAGGATTTTAATGTCGGCGTAACCGCAAGGCAGATGGTCTTATCTGTCCGTTTCTCATCCGCCACCACCAGGTTTGTGTCCAGCGGATCAAGCCCACGTTCCCGACATTCCACAGAGGCATAAAAAGATTTCAGATCGATCGCGATGTAAGTTCGCTGCTTCACGTGTCACTCCTCCTTCCATAGTCTGCATGGTCTGTTTCTCCGTTCTTATATCAGCGCCGGTGTCCAGTTTGGTTTCAGGCACCGTGAAATACAAATATCGGCATTTATCTGGTAACCTTTTCATAGATGCGGTTAATCAGCTTTGTGATCAAGCCCACAAAAAGCGCCGCTGCTACCGTTCCTTCACGAACTCCCTTGATTCCTCCGGCAAAGATGAGTCCCAAAATGTAGGAAATCACCACCAGCGACACGTCTAATATCACCTTCATGTTGCCAAATTTAATTGGAGCCACTTTACATACTACAAGAATCAATACCTCTCCTGCCAGCGTGATTTTCTTCGAATGTACCTCCATCCACACACCTATGCCGACCAACAGGATACCGATCATGCACAACAGGATCTGCTGTCCATATCCGGAATAGGAAATCCGGTCTGTCACAGAAATAGAGAAATCCGTACTGACATACTGTTTTTGCCTCCATGAATAATAAAATTCATAGGTATTGTACCATAATCAAGCTTGATTCTTCAACTTTCTTGTACCGGCACGACATAGAAAAGAAGGCGCCTTGGCGCATCTACACTCGTTTCGGATTCATAGAAAATTGCGTCCTATGAATTAAAAAATCGGCAGTAAGGTGCCCCGCATAAAGCAGCATCTTACCGCCGAAAGCATTATCCTATCACAACGTGATGTACTTTAAAACAAGCAGAACCGCAAACACATATATGAGCGGTGTCACCTGCTCACTAACCTGTTTTGACCAGTACAGGCTTTTTATGGCGAGGTACAGAAATGGCGTCATAATCCGCCGCAGCGGCAGCGATATCTGTGCAAACTGTCCGCCGTCAAAGAAAACGTGTTCCACCGGCAGTTCTGTATTTGTCAGAAAAGCAATGGCAAGATCTAGAAATATTTCTCCTGCAAATATTTTGCAACTGGCTCGCTGCTGTCTCCCATCACGCCCATGGCATAAAAAAACAAGACGGCGGGATTTCTTGGATTTCCAAATGTCCTAAACTTCATTGTTTCCTCCTTATCCCAGCGCCACATCCAGCGTCATCATGACGCTAAAGCCCACAGCAAAGAAAATCGTGCCGATGTTGGAGTGCTTTCCATGCGACATTTCAGGGATAAGCTCCTCCACCACCACATAGAGCATGGCGCCCGCCGCAAAGCTCAGAAAATACGGTAACGCCGGGATCACCAGCTGCGCCGCAAGAATTGTCAACACCGCGCCAAAAGACTCGACAACGCCGGAAAACACGCCGCCGAGAAATGCCTTACTCTTGCTCTCTCCCTCCGCTCGGAGGGGCATGGAGATGATTGCGCCCTCGGGAAAATTCTGAATGGCAATGCCGAGGGACAAGGCCAGCGCGCTGGCTGTCGTGATCTGCGCGTCCCCCGCGATGAAGCCCGCGTACATGACGCCAACTGCCATGCCCTCCGGGATGTTATGTAAGGTCACTGCCAGCACCATCATGGTGGTGCGGCCCAGCCTGCTTTTCGGCCCCTCTGCCTGATCGCTGCCCACATGGAGGTGAGGGATCAGATGATCCAAGGCGAGCAAAAACAAAATGCCAAACCAAAAACCAGCAACTGCCGGGAAAAAAGAGAATTTTCCCATAGCTGCTGACTGCTCAATGGCAGGGATCAGCAGGCTCCAGATAGAAGCTGCCACCATCACCCCGGCGGCGAAGCCTGCGAGTGAGCGCTGCACCAGATCACCAAGGGATTTTTTCATAAAGAATACGCAAGCCGAGCCCAACGCTGTGCCGAGAAAAGGAATCAGTATTCCCCAGAAAACAACTGTCATCGTCCTACTCCTTTCAAGAAACCGCCCCTTGCGTTTTCCTCTGTGTCGTCCGATTCGTCATAGGCATCATAGGATGCCGACGGGTCGTACACTCTATTCTTAAACGGTGAACAAAGTTTGTCTTTGTGCGCAAAGGCAAACATTCTTTTCACCTACCTATGATCGCATTTTTTGCATTGAATCATTGTCGAGTTCGTATCCTCATGATAAAAGACACCAGCCCAGTGACAGACACTCTGCAAAATCGGAACCACCGATTCACCCTTTTCTGTAAGAGAATATTCTACTCGCGGGGGTATTTCATCATAGGATTTACGTTTAATCATCTGATTTTCAATCAATGTCTTCAGCGTGGAAGCCAACACAGCATCCGTGATATTGCCCATTTCCTTCCTAAGCTCACCGTAGCGTAATGTTTTCTTGGCCGCTAAAACACAAATGATTCTTGAATTCCATTTTCCACCAAATATATCAAGCCGCTACGATAAATCTATATAAATTTGCATTTATCTGCACAAATTTTATAGGCTT
>CAVALB010000106.1:0-6600 GCA_963589345.1 uncultured Selenomonadales bacterium
CCGGGGTATGGCGTAGCTTGGTAGCGCGCTCGGCTGGGGGCCGAGAGGTCGCAGGTTCAAATCCTGTTGCCCCGATTATCTGAAAAAAAGAGCACGGTTTCCTGTGGCTGCATGGGTGATCCGTGCTTTTTTTGATTCACAGGAATTACATTTTATGAATCAAAAACGATACTTTACAGTCCCATGTTACTTTGTTATCATGGAGATTACAAAAAAAGAAATCGGAGAGAAGCAATGAGAGGAATTGTCAGTTTTGATATGGACATGACGCTTTTAAATCATGCCGATTATAAAATTCCGGACAGCGCCATAGCTGCGCTTGATCTGCTTAGAAAGCAATATTACATTGTGATCGCTACCGGCCGGGATATGGATGGAAAATTCAGTGAAGGCCTGGCAGACCTGGTAAGGCCCGATGCGATCATTCATTTAAACGGAACGAAGATCACCGTCGGTGAGAAGCTGATCTATGAGCACTGTATGAAACTGGATCTTGTAAAGGATCTGCTCCATTTTGCCGAAGGAAAGGATTATGCGGTTGGCATGACAGTGGGAGATACGGATTACTTTGTGAATCCCTGGTGTGTAACCCGTCATGACATGGTGCGCTGGCAGATGTCAGACCGGAAATTTCGGGATCCGTGGCAGCTTCTTGATATGCCGGTACGTACGCTTGCCTATATCGGCCATGAACCCGGGGCAAAAGAGATGGAGAAAGCTTTCCCAATGTTAAAGCTGCCGATGTTTTCGAGCAGAGAGGGTGCCGATATCATCGAGAAGAGTGCGTCAAAGGCAGAGGGCTTAAAACGGCTGTGCAGCATATGGAAGATTCCGATGGAGGATACCATCGCCTTTGGAGACAGCATGAATGATTATGAGATCGTAACTGCAGCCGGCATCGGTGTGGCCATGGGCAATGCACATACGCAGTTAAAAGAGGCGGCGGATTATGTTACAGCACCCATTGGGGAAGACGGTGTATACAAGGCCTGTAAGGCATTAAACCTGTTTTAGAAAGGACGGGAGTATATGGCAACCTATTATGATCTTGTGGTGATCGGGGCAGGTCCCGGCGGTTATACAGCAGCCATCCGGGGAGCCTCGTTTGGCATGAAGGTGGCGGTCGTGGACGAAGATAAGCTGGGAGGAACCTGCATCAACCGAGGCTGCATTCCGACAAAGGCGCTTTTACATGCCTCCAGTATGTTTTCTATGATGCAGCATGTGGATGAGTTCGGCATTTTTGCAGATTCGGTATCCTTTGATTTCTCGAAAATGCAGGAATACAAAAAGCGTGCGGTACGCCGTTATCGGGATGAGATCCGGAAGCTGTTCGATAAAAATAAGATTACCTTTATAAACGGCAAGGCAGTCCTTCGCCGGGAAAAAACCGTGGAGGTTATGGGCGAAAACGGCAAAGAATATCTGCGGGCGAAAAACATCATCCTGGCTACCGGGGCAAGGCCTCTGATGCCGGATATCCCGGGGATCCATCTTGCGGGTGTCATTAACAGCGACCGTCTCTTGGCGGTTCCTACCTGGAATTATGATCATATCGTGATCATGGGCGGCGGTGTGATCGGAGTGGAATTTGCCACTCTGTTTCGGGCACTCGGTTCTCAGGTGACCATTGTAGAAAAAGGTCCCCATCTTCTGGGACCGATGGATGAAGAAGTGTCTGAAGCACTGAAGGAGCAGCTGATCAAAAAGGGAATCACGGTGTATTGCAATTCTTTTGTGGAGGAGATCAGCCGTGAGGAGAGCCTTCTTTGTACAGTGCAGCATTTGAATACGGATGAAATGACCAGAATCCCGACAAATCAGGTGGTGGTGGCGATCGGACGAACCCCTTATACAGAGGGCTTGTTCGGAGAGGATATGAAGCTTGCAACGGAGCAGGGACGCTTGATTGTAAATGCGGATTTTGAAACCAGTGAGCCGGGGATTTTTGCCATCGGTGATGTGTCGGCTCAGACTCAGCTGGCGCATGTGGCTATGGCACAGGCGGCTTACGTCGTAGAAAATCTGGCCGGAAAACCGCATACGATCCGCCTTGAGGCTGTGCCGAACGGCATGTATGTATCACTTCCGATCGTGCCGAGCTGCATTTATACCGATCCGGAGATCGCCACAGTCGGGATCACCGCGGCACGCGCTGGTGAGCTTGGCATGAAGGTGCGCTGCGGCGTTTATGACATGGGGGAGAACGGAAAATCCATCATTGCCAGAGAAGAAAATGGCTTTATCCGTCTGATCTTTGAGGCATACTCCAATACGATCGTGGGTGCGCAGATGATGTGTCCGCGTGCTACAGACATGATCGGAGAAATGGCCACAGCCATCGCAAACGGATTGACAGCCGAGCAGCTTTCCCTGGCCATGCGTGCCCATCCGACCTACAGTGAGGGCATAGCAGCAGCGATCGAGGATGCCATGCAGCAAAAGGAAACGCAGATTTATAAGGAAAAGAGGATGAGCTCATGAATGAGATTATAAACAGAATAGGAAGTCTTCGAAAATTGATGGAGACTTACCATATGGATGCATATCTGGTGCCAACAGCAGATTTTCATGAATCCGAATATGTAGGAGAGCATTTCGCGTGCAGAAAATATATCACAGGTTTTACCGGCTCCGCAGGAACCTGCCTGATCACAAAGGACTGGGCAGGACTCTGGACCGATGGCCGTTATTTTGTACAGGCTCAGGCAGAGCTTAGGGGAAGCGGCGTACAGCTTATGAAAATGGGACAGCCTGGGGTTGCAACAGTGGAACAATATTTGGAAGAACATATGCCGGAGGGAGGCATACTGGGCTTTGACGGGCGTGTCATGAGCAGCAAGATCGGAGAAAACCTTAAGGAGCTTCTTCTCAGAAAAAAAGCAGCAATTTGTTCCGACCACGACCTGATCGGAGATATCTGGAAAGACCGTCCAGAGCTTTCCGCAGAACCGGTCTGGGTCCTTTCAGAAATCTATGCCGGTCAGTCTGCATCCGAGAAGATCGCAAATCTGCGTGCAGCCATGAAGAAGGCCTATGCAAATGTGCATATCATTACCACGCTGGATGATATTGTATGGTTGTTAAATATCCGCGGAAACGACATTCCCTGTAATCCGGTGGTGCTGTCTTATCTGATGGTGACGGAAGAAAATCTGTTCTTCTATGTGAATCCGCAGGTGATCTCTGATGAGGTTCGTGCATACTTAGGCACTTTGGGCGTCACAGTCCGACCGTATAACAACATTTATGCAGATGCAAAGGCACTTAAGGGAGAGCGGATCCTCTTAGAAAAGAGCCGCGTGAACTTTGCCATTTATGAGAGCTTACGTGAACAGAACCAGATCATCGACCGGATGAATCCGACCGTATATGCCAAGGCACAAAAAAATGACACCGAGATTGAAAATATGAAGAAGGCGCATATCACAGACGGTGTGGTTATGACAAAATACATCTATTGGCTGAAAAAAAATATCGGTAAGATTCCAATGGATGAGTGCAGTGTGGCAGATCATCTGGATCAGATGCGCCTGGATCACGGTGCTCTGGATATCAGCTTTACCACCATCTCTGCTTACGGAGAAAATGCAGCACTCTGTCATTATCATGCAGTGCCCGAACACTGCGCAAGTCTTCAGGCGAGAGGTCTGTACCTGGTAGATTCCGGCGGACAGTATTATGAGGGTACCACAGATATCACACGTACCATTGCTTTAGGGCCGGTGACGGATGAGGAAAAAGAGCATTATACGCTGGTCCTTATGAGTATGCTGCGCCTTGGACATGTAAAATTCCTGGAAGGATGCAGCGGCCTGAGCCTTGATTACGTGGCAAGAGAACCGCTATGGAAGCGCGGCCTGGATTATAATCACGGAACCGGTCATGGCGTAGGGTATCTTCTGAATGTACATGAGCGTCCCATTGGCATTCGTTACCGGGTTGTGCCGGAACGTCAGGACAGTGCTCCGTTCATGCCGGGCATGGTATGCTCCGATGAACCAGGACTTTATATAGAGGGAAGCCACGGGATTCGAACAGAAAACCTGGTTTACTGCAAAAAAGATGAAAAGACGGAGTATGGTCAGTTCTTAAGCTTTGAGTACCTGACCTATGTACCGATCGATCTGGAACCGGTGGATGTATCCTTGATGGAGGAGCAGGATCTCGTATGGCTGAATGAATATCACGCACAGGTATATGAAAAAATCGCTCCTCATCTCAATGCAGAAGAAGCGGCCTGGTTAAAAGAGGTTACCAGACCGCTGCAAAAATAGGAGAATCTAATCCTCCCAGGGCAGATTGACGATGGTGTATTCATGATGGACAGCCGGAAGAAATTTTTCCAGGATGTCCTTCGTATAGAGCTTTAAGCTGGAGGTATTGATGCATGGATGACAGCCGATAAAGGTGTGATGGTCAATCACGTCCCGGTCAATGAGCAGACGTACGCGGCCGCCCTTGTCATTCATCAGTCCCAGCACACTGACAGAACCGGGCGTGATATCTAAGAATTCTTCCATGAATTCCGGACTTGCAAAGGAAAGACGAGCACTTCCGATTTGTTTGGAAAGCTTTGCAGTTTTGAATTTTTTGTGTCCCGGCATCATGAGCATGTAAAAGTCTGTTTTCTGGGCATTGCAGAGGAACAGATTTTTGCAGATCTCGATGTCCAGCCGGACATCCACATCCCGGCAGGCCTCGATGGTAGCAGTGGCATCATGATCCAGCCGCCAGTAGGGAATTTTGAGCTCATCTAAAAGATCATAGGTGCGGATCTCCTTTTCCAGTCGTCCGCTGCAGTCTGCCGGGCGCCCAGTATAGAGAACCGGATCAATAAAAAAGGTATCGGTGTCTGTGTTGGTCATAGGGGATCCTCCTGAAGATTCATAATAAAAATATAGTTATGATGTTGGGGTCAAAAGGTATTTTGACTCCATTGATACCGAATTGCTACGTGCTTTGCACTCTCGCAATTCTCAAAAACATTCGTAATTCGCTCATTTTCTTCAAAAATGGCTACTTACTCATGTTTTTTGCGGGTCCCAAGATCAAAAATCCTCTTGCAGGCAAGCTTGCATCGGATTTTCGACCTTTTGACCCTGGTATCATTATATAAAAAAACAGAAAAAAGACAAGGGGCTTGAGTGTCGTGAAACAGGATAGAAACGGAAAGATGGAGGACCGGAGAAAAAAAACAGCTTCGGTTTATCCGGCAAAAAAACAGCAAAATCAGCAGGAACAGAAGAAACAGCAGAAGAAACAGCAGCAGGAACAGCAGAAAAATCAGCCAAAACAGCAGCAAAAAAACAGTCTCTGCCCGGTGGCACACCGCTGCGGTGGATGTCAGTATCTGGATCTGCCTTATGAAAAACAGCTCCAGATGAAGCAGAGTCAGATGCAGAAGCTTCTCGGAAGCTACTGCAAGGTATATGCAATCAAAGGAATGGAAGACCCGTTTCACTACCGCAATAAGGTACATGCCGTATTCGGATACCGCAAGGGCGAAGCCATTTCCGGTATCTATGAAGAAAAAACCCATCATATCATTCCGGTGGAAGCCTGCATGATCGAGGATCAAAAGGCCGATGAGATCATCGGTACGATCCGCGGTATGCTCAAATCCTTTAAGATCCGCACCTACGACGAGGATACCGGCTACGGCCTCCTGCGCCATGTGCTGATCCGCCGCGGCTTTGCCAGCGGTCAGATCATGGTTGTGCTGGTTACGGCATCTCCAATCTTTCCTTCTAAGAATAATTTTGTCAAGGCGCTACGCGAGAAACATCCAGAGATCACCACAATTGTTCAGAACATCAATAATCGGGGAACCAGTATGGTACTGGGAGAGAAAGAACACGTTCTTTATGGAAAAGGCTTCATTGAAGACGAACTGTGCGGCTGTAAATTCCGCATCTCTCCGAAATCCTTTTATCAGGTCAATCCGATTCAGACAGAATATTTGTACGGCAAAGCCATTGACCTGGCTGGCTTGACCGGAAAGGAACGGGTGTTAGACGCTTACTGCGGCATTGGCACCATCGGAATCATTGCGGCATCCAAAGCCAGGGAGGTCATCGGTGTAGAGCTGAATGCCGACGCTGTGCGTGATGCTGTACAGAACGCAAAATGCAACGATATCAAGAATATCCGTTTCTTTTGCAGCGACGCGACTAAATTCATGATGCAGATGGCAGAAGCCGGCGACTGTGTCGATGTTGTTTTGATGGATCCGCCAAGATCCGGAAGTACAGAGGAGTTTATAAGAGCAGTGGCTGCAGTGAAAGCCAGAAAAGTGATTTATGTATCCTGTGGACCGGATACGCTGGCAAGAGATCTGGGTGTGTTTAAGAAGGCAGGATATCAGAGTGAAGGAGCATGGCCTGTGGATATGTTTCCGGAGACTGGGCATATCGAGACGGTGTGTCTTTTGTCCAAACTCCACGAAGCGAAGCATCATGTGAATGTGACTGTGAATATGGATGAATTGGATGTTACATCAGCGGAAAGCAAAGCTACCTATGAAGAAATTAAACAGTATGTGGCAGAGCACAACGATGGGATGAAGGTGTCGAGCCTTTATATTGCGCAGGTGAAGCA
>CAVALB010000107.1:0-6576 GCA_963589345.1 uncultured Selenomonadales bacterium
CTTCTATTATTAAGGGACTTGTAAAGTAAGAAAAGTAGAGAAGAAAGATAAAACGGGCAGTTCCGGAGCGGAGCGGTCCGTTTTATTTATGCGTATACCGAGCCAAATTGTATGAGACCCTGGCGTTTCTAAGTGCTGGCTGCGTGTGTTCAACAACGGGCGAAACGGAGTGTGGCGAGGTGTGAAGGCGTGTTCCTGCAAAAAAACCGCCAGAATACGTTTTTGTATCCCGGCGGATGAATTTGCAGATCAATTATGTACTTTTGAAAGGATTAAAGGATACCTGCCGGAAGAGCAGCCCCAACACCCGGTCCGATCGGAAGACCGATAAGATACCAGATAATGAAGAAGATCACCCAGATTACTTCAAGGATAACAGCAATCGGAAGAAGGTTGGAAATAAGAGTACCGATTTTTAAATCCTTAACGTATTTTGATTGTGCGCTCGCGAGAACCATCCAGATATACGGGGACATCGGGGTAACTGCGTTTGTCGGGGAATCTCCGAGTCTGTAGAGCAGCTGTGTGAAGCCCGGATGATAACCGAGGAGCATGAACATCGGAACGAAGATCGGAGCGAAGATCGCCCATTTTGCGGAACCGGATGACATGAAGATATTAACGCAGGTTACGACGAAGATAAAGCAGACAAATAACGGAATGCCTGTGAAGCCCGCGGACTGAAGAAGATCAGCACCGCCGATCGCGAGTAGTGTTCCGAGCTTTGTCCAGTTAAATAAGCCCTGGAATTGTCCGCAGAAGAAGCAGAAGGAAATATAGGAACCCATAGCGGACATCTGTTTATTCATTGCCTTACTGATATCGCCGGATTTCGTAAATTTACCGGATCCGAAGCCGTACATGATGCCGCAGAGAGCGAAGAATACGAACAGGATCGGGATCAATCCCTTTAAGAGCGGGGATCCGACAAACGCACCGTTTTCACCGGATAAAGGACCGGTAAAGAAGCCGGCAACGAGAAGAAGGATGTATACGATCGCTGTGATCGCTGCCCAGCGGAGTCCTTTGCTCTCGGCTGTGGTCAGCTTTTCAATCTTTTCATCCTCAGAACCTTCATATTTTCCGAAACGCGGCTCCACAACAAATGTACATACGGCACCAATTACGATCGTGCAGACGAATGTGGAAGCAATCATGAAGAACCAGTTACAGGTAACATCAACCTGAAATGTTGTATCCGGCATAAAACCGAGGATCGCATTATTTGTAAGTCCCTGAAGGAGGGAATCTGTTCCGGCAACCATAACATTGGCGGTAAAGCCTGCGTTTGCACCGGCATATCCGCAGATCATTCCGGCAACAGGGTGTTTTCCGGCACCAATATAAAGAAGTGCCGCGATCGGAGGAACGATAATGTTTGCGGTATCAGAAGCGATATTTCCGATTGTACCGACAAATGCGATAAGATACGGAACAAGAGCCGGAGGAACGTCACTTAAACAGCCCTTTAAGAGAGACATTACCAGACCGGATTCTTCGCAGAGACCGATACCGAGGGTCATGGAGATTACAAGACCGAGCGGTGCGAACCCTGTAAAGTTCTTTACCATATTATCGAGAAACCAGTGGAGTCCGTCTACCGAGAAGAAGTTCTGGGAGACAACAGCCTCACCGGTTGCAGGGTTGATCAGGCTTACGCCGGCTGCGGTTGCGATCGTACCGATGATCGCTGTGAAGAGGAAGAGCCAGCAGAACAGGATTACCAGATCGGGAAGCTTGTTACATACGTTTTCGACTACGGTCAACGCCTTGTCGAGCCAGGTTTGTTTTGTGGTACTGGTGGTGTTTTCGCTCATATGTGAACTTCCTAGAAAAAATCCCCTAAAGCCGTATCTGGATAAGGTCTGTTTCTAGCCCTCACCCTCTGCAGCCGGTTCGGGCGTCGTATTGATGAAAGACAATATTTCATCCAACGACCGTGAGCTTGTCTCCAGAGCCTTCAGGATCAGATCTTTCTGATAGGCTTTCCTGATATCGTACAACATTTTGAGTTCATCAACAGCCTTCTCATGCGCTGCCCTGGTTTTCGATACTTTTCCTTCTGCCTGCTCAATCTTCAGTTCCAATGCCTGCACTGCCGTTCTCCGTGTTCTCGACATATCTTTGCTCCTTTTATTCTACTTGGTTCCTTCGGCTTCCTGCAGAAGTTTTCCGATCTCCCGCGCGTAGTAGTGCACATTTGCCTCTTTCAGTCCGAAAGAATCTAAGATGATTTTCTGTGTTTTCGTGACTGCATGATCCAATCGGTATACGCCGTCCAGATGTCGAATCATTACGATTTTTTCCAATTCTTTCAGTGCTGCAGGGACGGTCATGTAATTCGGCTTCTTGAGCATTGACTCGCACTTATCTTTCAGAGCGGTGTACATCCTGCTTCGCAGGATCAGTGCCAGAAACTGAATGAAAATCTTTGCAGAAAGCGCTGCATCTGATCCAACGCGCATGCTTTTGTTTCCAAGATAGGATTTATCCGCACGGAACAGCTTTTCCGATGCATCCCGGCTCTTATAGCGCTCAATGGCTTCCTTTGCGGTCATGTTATCTGATGATACTATGGCAAAATATCCTGCCAGAGAGAGTTCTTCTTCAATGGCTTGCGTTTTTTCCTCCGCCAGCTTCAGCGTCGTTCCATCGTCCTCGTAATGGATATAAAAATACTTCTGGATTTCCGGTCCAAATGATTCGCATTCTTTCCCTACGCACTGCTTCAGATAGACCTTCAAACGCTTTATTTTCTGCTTGATTTCCTGCTTTTCTCCGTAGGCCCGTCCATCACTATAGTAGATGTGAATGAATCTGCTGCGTTCTTCCCCTTCAAAGAGAGGCTTTTTTATCGTCGTGCCATACACGTCAAAGCGGTCATTGTACTGGCTCCGTTTGTTTTCAAAGGATCCCATGTTTTCAAGGATGACATCCCGGATAAAGCTTTTCATTCCTTTGATCATAATCAAAAAGCCATATCCCATCTGATCCATATATGTCAGATTCTTTCTGCTGAAATACCCGCGGTCCAGAATAAATCCAAGATTCCGGTAGCCAAAACCATGCGCCTTGTCAATCATGCAGGTAAGCTGCGATACATCGTTGATGCTTCCGAGATACTGTTCATAGAAAAGCGGTTCTCTATTCGTGGTATCGAAAGCAACCGAGTAGTTGTAGATCGGCAGTCCTGCATCAACCTTTGCGTTTCCGTACTCCAGAAGATTGATATCACCCGCCTGGCAGTTCTTGTTCGTGGAATCATAGGAGATATAGATCTTCTGACGCTTATTCCGCCCCTTATTCCAACTGTTCAGGAATCCAACGATCTGTTCTGGCTTCGCATTCTGAAGGAAATCAGACACCTTCGAATCCGTATACATCCGCATTCCGGGAGTAAAAAGCGGGTGGGAGTATGCATAATCCGGATAATACTGACCGGCATTGTTCTCTGAAATGATGCTGTAGGACGCTAAATCCAGCAGAAATCCGGCGTCATCGTCATTCATATATGCTGTCAGAAGTTCCTTCATTTCGCTTTCACGAATCAGTTTCTGCAAAACAACATAGGGACCTATGTTCAGATAAGGGCTCCTGTCCGACCGGTCCGCCTCCTCTGGCAGTGCTTCATCCGGAAAGTACTTCAGAAAGTTTTCGTTCGGTGTCATTTTTGTAGGATCATCTGGATCTACCTTTCCTATAGAGGCGCGTTTCGGATAGGTATACTGCTTCACCGGATCGTAAACACGTTCGTATTCATACTCGATATATGTCTGGCCACCACGATTCTTACGGACCAATTTCCCTGGTGTTTCCGGAATCGCAACCTTGTATTTCAAGAACATTTTTCCCTCCTATTTTTCGGAAAAGTTAAAGGGTATAAATACCCTAAAGAAATAGTATCAAAAAATCAGGCAAATGGCAAGCTGCTTTGCCAAGAATGCCTGATTTTTCAAGGTTTTTCTAATCCAGAATGTTCTTTAGGGGACATCTTCTAGGAAGTTCACAAAATATCGACCGCCAGATTCGCAACATTAAATCCCGCTACCCAGATGCCATAATGATCATCGAAGTTTACACTGGGCGAACGCAGGACCGCCCCAAGTGGGTAAACTTGATCTCACTGGTAAAAGAAAATGATAAAATTGTCTTCGACTCTGTATCCCGAATGTCCCGTACTTCGGATGAAGGATTTGCAGACTACAAAGCTCTCTATCAGCGGGGCATTACATTAGAATTTATAAATGAGCCACAAATCGATACTGCTGTGTACCGCGAATCCCTTCAGATTGATATTCCAATGACCGGTACTGATGCTGATCTGATTCTTAAAGGTGTGGAGCAGTATCTGATGAAACTGGCTGAAAAGCAAATTAAAATCGCCTTTGACCAGGCACAGAAAGAGGTTGACGATCTCCGTCAGCGTACTATTGAAGGCCTGCAAACCGCCCGCTTAGCCGGGAAAAAACTCGGTCGTCCACATGGTCGCTGTATTACAGAAAAGGAACGGAAGGCAAAAAATATCATCATCAAGCGGGACAAATTCTTTGGCGGAGATCTATGTCCGACTGACTGCATGAAGGTAATCGGCATCAGCCGAAACACCTATTATAGATATCGCAAGGACTTACAGCAGGCAACTAATGCATAGATTTTCATCTGCTGCACCAACAAAAAATGAGAGCAACTGCTATCCACATAGCTTCTGCTCTCAAATTTTATAAAATATTTCCTCTAATTAAACTGAAACTTCGCTATCCCATAAATCGGAATCGTGTAAGTATTTCCATGGATTCCGCCATGCGTATTCCCCTTCGCATACAGAACATAATCTGCTTTTCTCTTCTCCAGAATCTCCTCCGCGGTCTTTCCACTGTTTTTTCCAGCCTTAACCTCAACAGCATATGTGTGTTGGCCTGCATGAACCGACTTTACAAAGAAATCGATCTCATATTTCCCCCATGTAGAAAATGCCGGGGTTTCCAATGCAATTTCCCTTGGAAATGAAATTCTCCGTTTCAGATCAAGATACACGAAATTTTCATTGACTACTCCCTGTATATCCCCTGCGCTACATCCTGTCTGGGTTAGGAAATACGTTGTAAGTCCCAGATCCATGAAGAACGCTCTTGATTTTGCCTTGTAAGACAGAATATCACATCCAGTCAGTTTTCCGGCAAATCCGATAATCCCTGCACTGTGGAGCCAGTCAATTGCCCGGTTTACCGCAGCTTTTGAAAGATTGCTTGAGTATTCTCTCACAACAAGGCTTTGAAGTTCTTCACTGAAACTGTCTTCCTCAAATCCCTTTTTTTCCCTCACAAGAAGTCTTGCGACACTCGTAAACAGGTTCTCATAGCTATCGTATTCCAGGATGTCTTTAAAGTATCTCCGGCTCTCGTTTGCGAACAGGCGGACGATCTTCTCAAGAGTCAATTGGCACTGTGAAATACTGCCTGTCTCCATGTAAGCCAGTACAACAGCCGGATATCCACCAATCGTGCAGTATATATGGTAGAGTTCTTCCAGTTCCTGGTAAGTCTTTTCATCACTACTTCCATATAAATCCATCTGCTGGTATAGCTTATTCTTTCCTAATGCCGTTAAAAACTCTTCAAAACTGAGCGTCTGAATATCAATTGCGTCCAGATCCCCTGCCGAATATTTAAAATCGTCGTTTAGGATTCTCCCCAGATAGCTTCCTGTAATGATAAAATCACTCTTTAGATTTCTTGTGAACTCCCGAATTCGGTTATAAATATCTGCTGATTCCTGAATCTCATCAATGATCACAACCGTGTCTGAGTCATCAACAAACGTAGGGTCATATCGTTTAATTAACTCATATACAGGATTCTCATACCGTTCTCCCCGTTTCATATCCTGCATGAGATCCTTATAATGGCTCACCAATAATTCTCCAGAGAGTTCCAGAAGATTTACATAAATCTTTCTTTTATATTCCCGATCCGCAAACTTGTTGACCAGATAAGTCTTTCCAACCTGTCTTGCACCTGACACTTCAAGCGTGGAATGGTTCGGTTCATTCTTCCATGCAAGCAATTTACTGTATGCTTTTCTTTCTAAGTCGATTTGCATTTTGTCCTCCCGTCCACTCATTCATCAATTTCACACTGTCTCATATGGGAAACGGCATCCTATCGTATAAATTGGTATTGTCGCTAAACGTGATCCCTGACCACCATGAGAAACCGCACACCGAAATCCTTTATCGACCAAACCTTTATCTTTATAATATTCTAGTGATCTTGCTCGATTATTTTCAGTTTTCACTTCAAGTCCATAGCGGACATCATCCTGATCGACGATCACAAAATCCAGCTCATAATCTCCACATGTGGAAAAGCACGGCTTGTCACCCCGAACACGTTTTTTTCCCGGAGCAGTCTGGTACAAACGGTTTAATTCTGCATACGCAAATGTCTCTGTCAACATTCCCTCGATTGCGTCCTTCGGAACCGTGACCATACTGGAAATATAATTTGCAATTCCCGGATCAGCAAAGTATGCCCTTCTATTGCTGACAACACCTGTCACATCTCCATTATTATAAAG
>CAVALB010000108.1:0-6453 GCA_963589345.1 uncultured Selenomonadales bacterium
CTTGACGTGTCCTTTTTCTTCAGGTATCCTACTGCAAGCAATCTAAGAAGGGATAGACAATATCTTACTGCTTGCATGTTTTAGCAAAAGCAAAATTAATCCATTTAAATTCAACCAATACAGTAATGTTCTCATGGTTATTGTCGGCTAGCCAGTACAATAGAAGTTCCGGGACTGCCGTACAGAATAAGCAGACCCTTTGGAATTTTCCGTGTGCGCGAGCATAGCGTCTCCCCGGAGGACCTGTCTGAGCGTGCGAAGCACGCGAGTTTGGCCGCAGGGGAGACAATAGGCGGCGCAAGCGCACACGGTAAAAATTCCACAGGGTCTGCGTTTCTGTACGGCAGTCCCGGAACTTCGGACCCCTTTTGATTCTTATGAAACAATTCGTTAAATTGGCATTTTCTCAAAAGCGCCGTTTTTCCTTGACAAACTTTTTTTCCGTGATAGGCTTGATAGCAGAGATTAAAAGAAGGAAAGAGGGTTCTCCATGCATAAGATTGAAAGAAACAGTCCCTGCTGGTGCGGCAGCGGGCTGAAGTACAAGAAATGTCATTTTGATTTTGATGAAAAACTGAAAGCATACGAAAATAAGGGCTGCATCGTGCCGGAGCACGAGATGATCAAGACTCCGGAGCAGATTGAAAAGATCAAGGCCAGTGCGAGGGTCAACATTGCCGTATTAGACTATGTGGCTGAACACATTAAGGCCGGTGTTACTACCGAGGAAATCGATCAGTGGGTTTATGATGAAACGACAAAGCGCGGTGCCATCCCGGCTCCGTTAAATTTTGAGGGATTTCCAAAAAGTGTCTGCACCTCAATCAATGAGGTTGTCTGCCACGGCATCCCGGATCCGGATCGAGTACTGCAGGATGGTGACATCATCAACGTAGATTGTTCTACCATCTTAAATGGTTATTATTCGGATTCTTCCCGTATGTTCTGCATCGGCGAGGTTTCTCCAGAGAAAAAACGTTTGGTGGAGATTACCAAACAGAGCATTGAAGTCGGATTAAAGGAAGTAAAACCTTGGAAGTTTCTTGGCGATATGGGCGCTGCCATCCACGATTTTGTCCGTGAGAACGGATACAGCGTAGTACGCGAGATCGGCGGTCACGGTGTTGGTCTTCAGTTCCATGAGGAGCCCTGGGTCAGCTATGTATCCGAACGCGGAACCGAGATGCTCATGGTTCCCGGCATGATGTTTACCATTGAACCCATGGTCAATATGGGCAAGCCGGATGTATATGTAGACGATGAGGACGACTGGACGGTATATACGGAAGACGGACTCCCATCTGCTCAGTGGGAAATCCAGGTTCTGGTCACCGAAGACGGCTGCGAAATTATTGCTTATTAAAACATAAAAGGATTGAAATTTGCGACAGATTTATCTGCATACAAATTTCGATCCTTTTTTAACGAGCCTTCACAGGCTAACCGGTATTCCTCCCAGAGCAGAAATATCCTCTTTCTGATGTGTACTTAAAAATATGATCTTTCCTGCACCTCTCTGTTTCAGATAGCAAATCGCATTATTTCTGCTTTTTTCATCCAATCCCGTAAAAGGCTCATCCAGGATCAAAAGATCAAAGGGGGCACAGAGTGCACGGCATAAGGCTACTCTCCTCTTCTGTCCTCCGCTCAGTTTAAAGACTTTCTGATCCGGATCAACATTCGGGAGAAGAATCTGCAGCTCTTTTCGTGCTTTTTCGCGCGTCATATCCGTTTTTGCTGTCATCATCACATTTTCCAGTGCTGAAAAGCTGTCACAGAGGCGATCCTCCTGAAACACTGCGCTGATCTGCATATGTTTTCCCTGCATTTCCTGTGTATGCTCCAGCGTGATCACTCCGGAATCTGCCTGTTCCAGACCCATCAAAATTCGAAACAGCGTTGTTTTCCCGGTTCCAGACGGTGCCATGAGGCAGTAGATGTTTCCGCTTTTTAGCTCCATAGAGACATGCTGCAGCACCGGTCGGTCGTCAAATTGTTTGCAAAGGTCACATATTCTGATCTTCATGGATTGCATCCCCTTTCTGCAAAATGAGTCTGCCAAGCAAATGCAAAATCAACCGTTCAAAACATGTACTGAGCACAATGATCACCAGGGTCCAGGCAAAAAGGTCTGCTGTCTCCAAATAGATTTTTGCCATATAAAGGTGTTCTCCGATTGAATGTTTCGGAAGTCCGATCACTTCTGCAGCTGCACCGGATTTCCAACTCATGCCAATGGCAATGCGGCAGCCGCCGGCAAGATAAGGGAGCAGTGCCGGAAGATAAATATAACGCACCCTCCTCCAAAACGGCATACGAAACACGGTTGCCATCTCGATCAGTTTCACATCGGTACTCTTCAGGCCGGCTATCGTATTGACGTAAATGACCGGCAATACCACCACAAAGGAGATCACGACCGAAAGATTCTCAGATCCGGCCCAGATCAGAGCAAGGATCACAAAGGATGCGACCGGAACCGATTTAAGAAACAACATAAAAGGCTCCAGAATTTCTTCCAGAAGCGTCTTCCTGTATGCAAGACTTCCAAACAAAATTCCTATTAAAAAGGCCGACAGAAAGCCTATGCTGATCCGGCAAAGGGATCCCAGGATCGAATACCAAAAATCAGCTGACGGCAGCAGGTGCCACAATGCATGCAGGGCCTCAAAAGGCCCTACGAGCATAATGGAATTGTGCACCAGCACAGAAAGAATCTGCCAGAATATCAGCCAAAAACTGATGATCAGTCCTCTTCTTAATTTAGTCATGTAAGTAATAGAATGCATCATCCGGAAGCTGTCCGCCTACAGAAGACGGATCCAGTTCATACAGAGTCTCAAGATATCCGGAGAGCTTCGTTTTCATCTCCTCTGCGTCAATGCAGACAAGACTGCAATACGGGATGGCCTTTGCTGCGATCGGAGCCTTCTCGATAATACCGGCCGCTGCCACAAGCTCTGCGGCATCTGCAACATTGGCATTGACCCATTCAACCGACTCCTTCTGCTCTTTCAAAAAAGTCTCAATCTCTTCCGGATTTTCTTCCAGAATCGCTTTGCGGCATACGGTAACACCGGTTACCAGAGAACTGCCGTTTTCCGGCTGGGTTTTATCCCACTCTTCCGTAAGATTTAAAACCATCTTCAGGTTCTCGTTCTGAGCCATGGCTGCTGTCACAAACGGCTGCGGAAGAAGGCCGATGGCATCTGCATTTTCCTTTAAAACAGCGGCAACTTCAGCAGCCTCCGATTTGTATTCAATGGTTACGTCATCTGTGGTCATGCCGTTTGCACCAAGCAGATACTGGAGGGCATAATCCGGTGTAGATCCCTTTCCGGTCATATACAGGGTCTTGCCCTTTAAATCAGCAATACTCTGGATAGAATCGTCCGAAGAAACCACATACAGCACACCGAGCGTATTGATGTCAATGACTTCGATTCCCTGCTTTGTTTTCTGATACAGGGCACTGGCAAGATTCGCCGGAACCAATGCAATATCCAGGTCACCGGAAACCATCTGAGCTGCCAGTTCGGAAGCATCCGTCACCATTGTAAACTCATAGGATCCTTCTGCCTCATCCTTTGAAGCCTTATCCATCAGGGATACCAGACCGATGGTCGTCGGTCCCTTTAAAGATCCAACATGAAGAACCTCGGAATCAGAAGCTGTGTCAGAAGCCTCTGAGCTTTCCTCGGAACCTGCATCTGCATCTTCCGTCTCTGCTGCTGTGTCCGGTGCTGCAGATGTCTCTGCTGCTGTTTCCACTGCAGTTGTCTCTGTCTCAGCGGTCTTACTGCCAGAGCATCCGGACAAGGCTGCCGCAGTCACGGCACACACCAAAAGCGTTGTCATTGTTTTTTTCATAAATTTTCCTCTCTTCCTGCATTCGGCTTTTCTGTCAGAAGCTGCAACGATGTGTTCCTGTTCTGGAAATGTTCATAAAAATCAGGAAAAAATGCAGTTCTTCCAGGTTAGTATAAATGCGCTTCACCATTATAACATGAATATTCCAAAAATGCTCTTGTATTTTAAGAAACACTTGCCCTTTCTAATATTTATGTTATAGTTAGGTTGAACGTTATTCTTAGGAAAATGTATCAATTCGCAATTTGGACAAGGCTGCAGCATGTTTGCTCATGCAGTGCTGCGAAATCATAATGTCGGTTACAGTATCAAAACTCATCTCCTGCGTTTTAAACCGTGATGCTGCCTGACTGCAACATACTGCAAAGGAATGTCATAAGACCCGTGCAGACCGTTTCGGCTGCAACAGCTCTTTTATGTTTTTATGTCAATTCATACCCTTTTGCTCCGTCTCTCATTCTTAAGATCCCGTTCATTGTACAATCCCCAAAAACTTACAAAGGCTGAAAAACAGGGGACAGTGATCCGATTGCTTTGGATCATGCCGTTTTATCAGCGACAAAGGAGAAAACAATGAAAACAGCAACAAAAAGTCCCATTAACTCAGAACTTTCCCATGCACGAACTTCCTTTATGGTGAAGCTCGGCCTGATGGTAGCCATCATCGTGGTCATGGCCTTCTCACCGCTTGGATACCTGCGCACTCCAGGTCTTACCATCACCTTTTTGACCGTTCCGGTCGCTGTCGGTGCCATCATCTTAGGACCTGCAGCCGGTGCGATCTGCGGTACCGCCTTTGGCCTCACCAGCGTAGCTATGGCTCTGACCGGCGGTTCTGCATTCAGTGCTGCACTCATGCAGATCAATCCCTTTGGACTGTTATTCACTTGCCTGGTTCCGCGTATCTTAGAAGGATGGCTCTGCGGTCTCATTTTCCAGGCTGTAAAGCGAATTTCAAAAAACGGTGCCTATATCGTTGCCAGCCTCTCCTGTCCTCTGTTAAATACCCTGTTCTTCATGGGTTCTCTCGTGCTGTTCTTTTATAACACCGACTATATCCAGGGGATCGCTTCCGGACTCGGAGCAGCCAATCCGCTCCTTTTCGTCGTACTGTTTGTAGGACTTCAGGGTGCCATCGAGGCAGTGGCCTGCACCATCCTCGGAAGTGCTGTTTCCCGCGCACTCGGCGCAGCATTCCGCCAGTAAAGCGGCCTGCAGACCGATAACAGCATCAGCGTAAATAGGCATTTTATCGAATCTAAGCCGCAGATTTTTCTGCGGCTTAACTGTTAACATAAATTGAGGAGGATACATTATGAAATTATTTGACTCTGTAAAAGAAATTCCAATTACCGATCTTACCGGCCTTCGTATCGGCAATGCCCAGGATTATGAGGCTATGACCGGCGTGACGGTTCTGCTCTTTGACAAGGGTGCAAAAGCCGGGGTTGACATCAGCGGCGGCGGCCCCGCTTCCAGGGAAACTCCGCTTGCTTCTCCCCTCACAGCTGACAATCCGCTAAATGCCATCGTTCTGTCCGGCGGTTCTGCCTTTGGCCTGGCTGCCAGCGACGGCGTTATGCATTATCTTGAGGAGCATGGCATCGGCTATGATACCGGCTTTGCGAAGATCCCTCTGGTCTGTCAGTCCTGCATCTATGATCTGAGTGTTGGCCGCGCCGATGTACGCCCGGACGCCGCCATGGGTTATGCGGCCTGTGCAGATGCAGAGCATCCTCACCCGGTATCCGGCATTGTGGGTGCCGGAACCGGTGCAAGTGTCGGAAAAATCTGCGGACGAGAGAACGCCACCAAGACCGGTCTCGGTCTGTATGCCGTCTCCATCGGCGACTTGAAGATTGCCGCAGTCGTTGTATTAAATGCTCTTGGAGATATTTTTGATCCGGAAACCGGAAAGAAAATCGCCGGGCCAAAGAAGCCGGACGGGAACGGATTTTTCGATACCAGAGAAGAGCTGTATAAACTCAGTAAAAAAACCGATCTGTTTCAGAATGATCCAAACAGCAAAACAAACACTACCATTGGGGCTATCATCACCAACGGAGATTTCTCCAAAGCCGAATTAAACAAGCTTGCTTCCATGGCTCGCTGCGGATACGCCCGCTGCATCAATCCGGTTAATACCATGGCTGACGGAGACTCCATCTATGCCGCTTCCATCGGTACTGTTCCCGCTGACTTAAACATGGCCGGAACACTGGCAGCAGAGGTCATGGCCGAAGCCATCCAGAATGCAGTAAGAGCTGCGCAATAAAAATTTATACGCAACATCAACGTCATATATGAAGGTCCGAAAGCGCCCGCCCCACCACACATAAACGCATTCACGGCAATTTTCTGTCCGTTTTGCTCCGTCGCCTATTAGACAGGTCTACCGCAAACTCGCTCACTGCGTTCGCTCAGACAGGCTCCCGACCTGTCGCTATACTCACAAAACGGACAAAATTGCCTATCGAATGCTTATTATGTGTGGTGGGGCGGGCGCTTTCTACTTTATTGGCTGCATAACATTTTTGTGCTTCAATGACGACACTGGCTTCGTTTAGCTTGTTGGCCGCGCTG
>CAVALB010000109.1:0-6443 GCA_963589345.1 uncultured Selenomonadales bacterium
AAATGCAAGCATTCACGTCTGATTTATGAAATTTTGCTTGGCTCTGAACAGTTACAAATTTTTGATAAATCGGCTTTATAACAAAATAAGTGCAGGCAATAATATATTTATCCCTTCTTAGATTGCTTGCAGTAGGATACCTGAAGAAAAAGGACACGTCAAGGTTATACGAGCGCTTACGCGACCTTGACGTGTCCTTTTTCTCCAGGTGGATTATAATCAAGCAATCCTAAGAGGTTCTGCCGACAGGTAACTGTCGCCATCTCCAATATTTTTATGGCTATAGTGCTTCGTATTGCAGCGCGGCCAACAAGCTAAACGAAGCCAGTGTCGTTATTGAAGCACAAAAATGTTATGCAGCCAATAAAGTAGAAAGCGCCCGCCCCAGCACACATAATAAGCATTCGATAGGCAATTTTGTCCGTTTTGTGAGTATAGCGACAGGTCGGGAGCCTGTCTGAGCGAACGCAGTGAGCGAGTTTGCGGTAGACCTGTCAAATGGGCGACGGAGCAAAACGGACAGAAAATTGCCGTGAATGCGTTTATGTGTGGTGGGGCGGGCGCTTTCGAACCTTCATATATGACGTTGATGTTGCGTATAAATTTTTATTGTGCAGCCCCTTCTTTTTCGTCTTCCGGCATAGTGCCAAAAAATTTCACAACCATTGGCAGAGTTATGGCGGCAGCGACTGCATCCGCAATGGTCTGAGACATCTGGATACCGAGAAGTCCGATGCAGTTGCTGAGAATCCACAATACCGGGATAAAAATCAATCCGCTTCGGGTCATCGAGAGGAAGGTAGCCTTTCCGCTTCGTCCGATACTCTGAAACATCATGTTTCCGCACAGGGAAAACGGCATGAAAAATAGAGCAAAACACTGAATACGCAGGGCTGTGACACCAATACTGATCACGGTCGGATCATCCCGAAACATCCTTACGATCGGAGCAGAAAATACGATTCCGACGAAAGCAGAAACGCTCATGACGATCAAGCTGCTCTTGATGCTGAACCAAAAGGCCTCCCGTACACGGCTGTATTTTTTTGCACCATAGTTAAATGCGCTGACAGGCTGAAAACCTTGGCCGATGCCAAGAGCAATGCAGAATAGAAAGTTGATGATCCGTGTAACAATGCTCATGGCGGCAATGGCAGCATCGCCGTAGGGAGCAGAGCACTGGTTTAAGATCATCACGGAAACGCTGTTAAGTCCCTGCCGCATCAGGCTTGGAAAGCCGGTAGTCACGATATTTTTGATATCAGCAAAGTTGTGAGTCACATAGCGGATATGAATGCGGCTCTGTACCTTCCCTCTGAGAAACGGGCTGATCAGAATCGCCATGCCGATATACTGGGAAACGGCCGTGGAGATTCCGGCACCGCGCACACCCAGGTTCAGCCCGAAGATCAGAAACATATCACCGAAAATGTTGAGGATACCGCCGGAGGCCAGTCCCAGCATTGCAAAAAATGCCTTTCCTTCATAACGCAGAATGTTATTCATTACACAGCTGGATGCCATGGCTGGTGCAGCGATCAAAATCCAGGTGCTGTATTCTATCGCATGGGGCAGGATGGATTCCGTACTTCCAAGGAGCCGCATGAGAGGCGCATGAAACAAAAAACCGAATATGCCGATACATCCTCCGGCTAACAGGGACAAAAAGAAACTGGTGGAGGCAAAGAGGCGCGCGCTCTCCACATCATGACCACCAAGCTTCCGGCTGATATTGCTTCCGGCACCATGTCCGAACATGAAGCCAAAGGCATTGATAATGGCCATCAGCGCAAATACCACACCGGTTGCTCCACTGACACTGGTACCAAGCTGGCTGACGAAAAAGGTGTCTGCCATATTGTAAATGCTTGTCACCAGCATGCTGACAGTAGTTGGAAGTCCCAGCCGCAGCACCAGTTGGTGAACCGGTGTCTTTGTCATTTTGTCATATTGTTTCTGTGCACTGTCTCGTTCCATGAATCTTCTCCCCGTTTTGATTAAAAATGAAAGCTCTTCAGAATATTATTCATGCTTCGCTCTATATGTTTTTCCATCTCTTTTTTTGCCTGTTTTACATCATGATTCTTAATGCACGTCAGGATATCAATGTGCTCTTGGGTGGATTTCATATAATGCTCCAGCTTGGGCGAAGTAAATGCAACACTGGGACCATTCCAAAGATTGGCCAGCATTTTATAAAGCCTTGCATTATCGGCAGCAGTCCAGATGCCGGTATGTACTTCAAGATTTAGATCTTCATATTCCTTTGAAGATAAAGATTCCATACGCGTTTGGATGTCCTGCAGCTTTTCAATCAGGCTATCTGCCTCCGGCATGCCATTTTTAGCAGCTCTGGCTGCCGCCTCGGATTCCAGAAGGATGCGCATCTCGTAATGATCTGTGATGTATTTTTTATCGATGGGTTTTACAATAGCCCCTTTATTCATGCGAAGTTCGATCAGCCCTTCGGCTTCCAAGGCCTGAAAGGCCTCTCGAACCGGAGTGCGGCTTACTCCTAATTTTCCGGCGATCTCGGTGAGGCTTAGTTCATCACCACTCTTATATTCTCCAGAAAATAATGCTTTTTTCAAAATTGATATGATCCGGATCCGTGCCGGCAGCAGTTCGACGCTTTCCATATAAATTATCCTTTCCATGGGAGATTTTCTATAAATAGTTTTGTCTTTCTTTTAAATGATACCATTTCCAAAAAACAGTGTCAAACAGATCGTATACGATATTCAGTTACTTTTGCTAAAAATCCCTTATAAGAAATGTGAATTACTGCCAAAGATCAGGAAATTAAGAAAAACTACTTGAAAAAGGTTCTCGAAAGTGATAATCTTCGAATTACAGAAACGTATATCGTATACGATATTCAAAATACGAAATGCAAAATAAAAATCAGGAGGGTCAAAGATGCACGCAATTGAGAAGATTCTTGCAAAAAACAGTGGACGCGAAAAGGTCAGCACAGGAGAAATCGTTACAGCTAAGGTTGATTTTGCGGAGATCAACGATCTGTATCTGCAGACGGTCTATTCTTTTTACGAAATGGGAGGCGAAAAGGTCTGGGATAACGAACGGGCTGCCTTCGTATTTGATCACTACGCACCGGCACCGGATATCAAAAGTGCAGCAAATCACGGTGAAATGAGAGAATTTGCAAAGAAAAACAATTTACGATTCCATTTTGATACCAACTGCGGTGTCTGCCATCAGGTTATGCCGGAGGCGGGTGTGATTTATCCAGGCATGATCGTTGTTGCAACCGACAGCCACACTACCACGCACGGAGCTTTTGGTGCCATGGGAACCGGTTGTGGTGCAACCGATATGGCAACGATCTTGATGACCGGTGAACTGTGGTTTCGAGTTCCGGAGATCATTGAGGTGCGTCTGGAAGGTGAAACAAAACCGGGCGTTTATCCGAAGGATGTCATCTTAAGCGTACTTGGAAGAGTCAAGGCAGACGGTGCGGTATACAAAGCAATCGATTTTACCGGAAGCTATGTAGAAAATCTTGGTGTTTCCGGTCGTATGGTTGTCTGCAACATGGCGGTAGAAATGGGTGCGAAAACTGCTTATATGCAGCCGAATAAAGAAGTCCTGGACTATGTTTCTAAACGTGCTGTAAGACCGTTTGAGGTACAGTATACCGATCCTGATTTCAAATATGAAGAAAGCTATGTATTTGATGTATCGGAGTTAGAACCGCAGCTTGCCTGCCCACACAGTGTGGATAATGTAGCTCCGCTCACCGAGGTGATCAAAGACAAGACCATCACCTTAAATCAGGGTTACATCGGAAGCTGCACCGGAGGACGTGAAGAGGATATTGCTCAGGCAGCAAAGATTCTTGAAGGAAGGCATATTCCGGAGTATACAAGACTGGTTGTGGTTCCGGCTTCCGCTGAGGTAATGCAGGCCTGCATGGAGAAAGGATACATCCAGAGCCTGATGACAGCAGGTGCGACGATCACCACGCCGGGCTGCGGTGCCTGTCTGGGCGCCCATGAGGGAATTCTTGCTCCGGGCGAGACCTGTATCACCACCACGAACCGAAACTTCCCGGGACGCATGGGATCTACGGATGCTGACATTTATCTGGCAAGTCCGGCAACCGTTGCTGCAAGTATCTTAAATGGCTGCATTACCGATCCGAGAAAATATTTATAAGGGGGATTATCAAAATGAAAACAGAGATTACAGGAAATATCATTGTAGTTGGTAATAATATCGATACCGATCAGATTTATCCGGGACGTTTTCTTGCGATTACCGATCCGAAAGAAATCGGAAGTCACTGTCTGTGCGGAGTGGACGAAGCCATTGCAGCAAACTTTCCACAGGGCGGTATTGTAGTGGCAGGAACCAACTTCGGCTGCGGATCCAGCCGTGAGCATGCACCCATCGCGCTGATCAATATGGGAGCAGCCGCAGTTTTAGCAGATTCCTTTGCGCGCATCTTCTTCAGAAACTCCATTAACTTAGGTCTTCCGCTTATTGTCTGCAAGGGAATTAGCAAGGAAGTAAAGGCCGGTCAGGAGCTGACGTTGGATATTGAAAAAGGAACCGTGACAGTAAAAGAGACCGGTAAGGTGTATACCTGTGATCGTCTCGGTGACCAGGCAATGAAGATTCTGGAAGCAGGAGGCATCAAGCCGATGATGCGGGCACGTATGGAACAGGAGAAAGCTGCACATTAAGCGGCAGAATGGGGGAATATAATTATGCCAATGGAATTTGTATTTATTATCGGAATGGCCGTGCTGCTGATTCTCTGTGTGAAGGTAAAGGCAAATGCATTTATTTCACTGCTGGCAACCGCATTGGTTATGGGATTGCTCTCCGGTATGAGCGGAGCTGATACCGTGGCGGCAATCACCACCGGCTTTTCCGGTACTGTAAAGAGCATCGGTATTGTAATTATTTTTGGTATTATGTTAGGAAATTATCTGGATGCAGCGAAGGGAACAAACCGCATGGCACTGGATGCAGTTCGTCTGGTTGGCCAGAAACGCGCGGGGCTTGCCATGGCAATCACCGGTTATCTGGTATCTATCCCGGTATTTTCTGATGCAGCATTTGTTATTCTGACACCGCTTGTAAAAGCAATCCACAAAAAGACCCGGATCCCGCTGGCAATTTTAGCGGTCAGCCTGTCCGCCGGACTTTTGTCTACTCACGTATATGTGCCGCCGACACCGGGACCTCTGGCGGCAGCCGGACTGCTTGGAATCGACATTGGTCGGGCTATCCTGTACGGTGCCTTTGCTGCTGTATTTATGACAGCCGCCGGATGGATCTTTGCAGAGTTTTATTTCCGTAACAAACCGGAGTCCTATTATAGTTTTCGTGATGAAGAGGAGCAGAAAAAAGAAGATGCTCTTAATATAGAAGATGATACTGATCTGCCCGGAACCCTGGCAAGCCTTATGCCGCTTGTTGTGCCAATTCTGCTGATCCTTTTAAATACGACCTGTAGCATGATGTTTCCGGAGGGTTCCCTGGTCCTGACAGTTATGTCTTTTATCGGTGATTCTAATGTTGCATTGGCGATTGGTGCAGTGTTGGCTATCATCACACTCGGAAAACGCTTGGGCGGAAAAGTCATCATTGATGTGATGGATGCGACCTTAAAGGATGCAGGTCCGATCGTTTTCATAACTTCTGCGGGTGGTGCACTCGGCCAGGTATTAAAAGTATCCGGTGCAGGCGACAGCCTGGCTCAGATGGTTTTAAATACCGGTCTCCCCTTCATCCTCATTCCGTTTGTGATCTCAGGACTTTTGAAAGTAGTTCAGGGTTCCGGTACCGTAGCAGTTACCACCGCAGCAACCTTATGTGCACCAATTGCTGCAAGCCTTGGTCTTGACCCAATCCTGATCTTTTTAGCCTCCGGAGCAGGCGCTCGCCTCTGCTGCCACGTAAACGACAGCTACTTCTGGGTATATACAAACTGCATGGGATACGACATGAAGACAGGCCTGAAGACATTATCCATCAGTAACGTCATTATGTCCCTTGGCGGTCTGGCCGCAACCTTCATCTGCAGTTTGTGGCTGTAAAACAATAAAAATTTATACGCAACATCAACGTCATATATGAAGGTTCGAAAGCGCCCGCCCCACCACACATAAACGCATTCACGGCAATTTTCTGTCCGTTTTGCTCCGTCGCCCATTTGACAGGTCTACCGCAAACTCGCTCACTGCGTTCGCTCAGACAGGCTCCCGACCTGTCGCTATACTCACAAAACGGACAAAATTGCCTATCGAATGCTTATTATGTGTGCTGGGGCGGGCGCTTTCTACTTTATTGGCTGCATAACATTTTTGTGCTTCAATAACGACACTGGCTTCGTTTAGCTTGTTGGCCGCGCTGCAATACGAAGCACTATAGCCATAAAAATATTGGAGATGGCGACAGTTACCTGTCGG
>CAVALB010000110.1:0-6424 GCA_963589345.1 uncultured Selenomonadales bacterium
TATGACCCTCTGCTTGTAAGGCAGATGCTCTCCCAGCTGAGCTAAGACCCCATATCGGCTGTCCGAGTGATGCCTCACTCAACAGTGCTTACACAGTATAACGTTTATTGTTTTAATTGTCAACACTTTTTACACAACTTTTTGGATTATTTTTGTGTTGTGGTTGCTTTTGGACTTTTGGAACGTTTATAGTAGAAGCAGTTAAGGGGAAACTTGCTGTGAAAATTATTGCTCTGTGTAGAAAAATATCCTGAAACCTCTTGCAACTTCGCGCTCTATGATTTAAAATATACCACGATATGCAAACAGGCTGAGAAGAAGAGGAGTACGTCGCAGGCTTCTGTCAGAGAGAACCGTCCATGGGCTGGAAGACGGTTTCAGAGGGCAAGCACGGAAGGTAGCTTCGGAGCCGGAATCCTGAATCATGTCTGGAACGCAGCGCATTTTAAAAAGCAGTCTGCATTCCGGATCAATCCCAAGTAGGGATTCCCGTCTGATCCGCGTTAAGGAGACAGCTGTTGCTTTTTGAGGTAGCAGTGACAAAGTGAGAAACAAAGGTGGTACCGCGGAACTTTTCGCCCTTTATGCAGAATGCAGATTCTGCATGGAGGGCTTTCTTTTTATAGAAGAAATGCAATTGTTCGGGAAAACCGCCATGAAAAAGAAAATTTCTACCTGTACAGAAAGGAAATGATCATGAAAGAACTGGAAAAGAATTACAATCCTTCTGCCATTGAGGAAAAACTGTATCAGAAATGGCTGGACAACAAGTATTTCCATGCCGATGCAGAACGCGGCAAACGAGAGGGCAAGAAGCCATTCACCATTGTTATGCCTCCGCCGAATATCACCGGACAGCTGCATATGGGACATGCGCTGGACAATACCATGCAGGATATCCTGACCCGTTATAAAAGAATGCAGGGTTATGAGGCGCTGTGGCAGCCGGGTACCGACCATGCGGCCATCGCAACTGAGGTCAAGGTCATTGACAAGCTGAGAAAAGAGGGCGTGGACAAGCATGACCTGGGCCGTGATAAATTTCTGGAAGCTTGCTGGGACTGGAAACAGGAATATGGCACCCGTATTATTAAGCAGCTTCACAAGCTGGGCTCTTCCGCAGACTGGGACAGAGAGCGTTTCACCATGGATAAGGGCTGTTCGGACGCAGTGCTTGAGGTATTTGTAAAGCTTTACGAGAAAGGCTACATTTATAAGGGCTCCCGTATCATTAACTGGTGTCCGGTATGCCAGACCTCCATTTCCGATGCGGAGGTAGAGCATGAGGAGCAGGATGGTTTCTTCTGGCACATCAATTATCCGATCGTAGGCGAGGAAGGCCGCTTTGTTGAAATCGCAACCACCCGTCCGGAAACCTTACTGGGTGATACTGCTGTTGCAGTCAATCCAGAGGATGAGCGTTATAAGGATATCATCGGCAAGATGCTGAAGCTGCCGTTAACCGACCGCGAGATCCCGGTGATCGCAGATGAGTATGTTGACAAGGAGTTTGGTACCGGCTGCGTAAAGATTACTCCGGCTCACGACCCGAACGACTTTGAGGTAGGTCGTCGTCATAACCTTGCTGAGATCTGCATCATGCATGATGACGCCACCATTGACTGCAAGGGAAGCAAATACGATGGAATGGATCGATATGAAGCCCGCAAGGCTATGGTCGAGGCCTTAAAGGCATTGGGACTTCTGGTAAAGGTGGTTCCGCATTCTCATAATGTAGGAACCCATGACCGCTGCAAGACCACCGTTGAGCCGATGGTAAAACAGCAGTGGTTTGTCCGCATGGAGGAGATGGCAAAACCGGCGATCGCTGCATTAAAGAACGGAGATTTGAAGTTCGTTCCGGAAAGCTTCGGAAAAACGTATCTGCATTGGTTAAAGGGAATCCGTGACTGGTGTATCTCCAGACAGCTCTGGTGGGGTCACCGTATCCCGGCATATTACTGTCAGGAGTGCGGTGAGATTACCGTTGCAAAATCCATGCCGGAGAAATGCCCGAAGTGCGGATGTGTTCACTTAAAGCAGGATGAGGATACCCTGGATACCTGGTTCTCCTCTGCGTTGTGGCCGTTCTCTACCTTAGGTTGGCCGGAGAAGACCAAGGAATTAGAATACTTCTATCCGACGGATGTGCTGGTTACCGGTTATGATATCATCTTCTTCTGGGTAATCCGTATGGTATTTTCCGGATACGAGCAGACAGGAAAGTGTCCGTTTAATACGGTTCTGATCCACGGTCTGGTACGAGACAGTCAGGGACGCAAGATGAGTAAATCCCTTGGCAATGGTATCGATCCGCTGGAGGTTATTGATAAGTACGGTGCAGATGCCCTGCGCATGACTCTGATCACCGGAAATGCACCGGGCAATGACATGCGTTTCTATTGGGAACGTGTCGAGGCAAGCCGCAACTTTGCAAACAAGGTATGGAATGCATCTCGTTTCATCATGATGAACATGGAGAAGGCACCGGTCCATGAGGTTTCCTTAGATGACCTGACCATGGCTGATAAATGGATCCTCTCCAAGGTCAATACCCTTGCGAAGGATGTAACAGAGAACCTGGATAAATTTGAGCTTGGTATTGCCCTTCAGAAGGTATATGACTTCATTTGGGAGGAGTTCTGCGACTGGTACATCGAAATGGTAAAACCACGTCTGTGGAATGACGAGGACAGCACCAAGGCTGCAGCCCTTTGGACCTTAAAAACAGTCCTGATCAATGCCTTAAAACTGCTGCATCCGTATATGCCGTTCATCACCGAAGAAATCTTCTGCAACCTCCAGGATGAGGAAGCCTCCATCATGATCTCAAAGTGGCCGGAGTATCAGACTGCATGGAATTTCGAACAGGAAGAATATGCGGTAGAGACTATTAAGGAAGCCGTTCGTGCGATCCGTAACGTACGCACCTCCATGAACGTAGCTCCGAGCAAAAAAGCAAAGGTATATGTGGTTTCTGAGAATCAGAAGCTGCTTAACATCTTTGAGCACAGCAAGGTGTTCTTTGCAACGCTTGGCTATGCAAGCGAGGTTTTCTTACAGACTGACAAGCAGGGCATTGCTGACGATGCAGTATCTGTTGTGATCCCGGAAGCCTCCATCTATATTCCGTTTGCGGAGCTGGTTGATATTGCAAAAGAGGTAGAGCGTCTGCAGAAAGAAGAAGATCGCCTGACCAAGGAGCTGGCCCGTGTCAATGGCATGCTGTCGAATGAAAAGTTCGTAAGCAAGGCTCCGGAAGCAAAGATCAACGAGGAAAGGGCAAAGCTTGAAAAGTATACCCAGATGATGGAGCAGGTGAAGGCACGTCTTGCTCAGCTGCAGTAACAAAGCAGAAACTGGTTCCATTTTGGCTTTGATTTGAGCAACAGTTACCGAATTTGTAAGGAAACAGGCTTGTAGGACAATGATAGACAAAAATGCGCGGGATTACCTCCTTGGAATCCCGCTTTGGACAAAAAAGAAAAACTCACTGGATGAGGTGCGGCATTTTCTGGAGGAGATGGGAAATCCGGATGAGCAGTTAAAGATGATCCATGTGGCAGGTACCAACGGAAAAGGTTCCGTTTGTGCAGATCTGACCGCCATCCTCCTCAAGGCGGGATATCATGTCGGAACCTTTGTATCTCCACATCTTATGGATGTGACAGAACGTTTTCTGGTGGACGGTATACCGGTGCAGGAGACTGAGTTTTCGGAGAGCTTCTCTCGGGTAAAGACAGTCGTGGATATCATGATGAAAAGGGGTTATGCGCATCCGACCTTTTTTGAATTCGCCTTTCTGATGGCTATGGACTTATATGGTAAGAAAAAGCCGGATTTTGTAATTTTGGAGACGGGGCTTGGCGGACGGCTGGATACAACCAATGTGATCCGCCATCCGCTGGCCTGTGTTATTACTTCCATCAGTCTCGATCACACCCAGTATCTGGGCGATACCGTGGAGCAGATCGCAGCGGAAAAGGCAGGCATCATCAAATCGGGGGTGCCGCTGATTTATGATAATAATGACCCGGCAGCAGGGGCTGTGATCGCGAAGGAAGCAAAACGACTTGGCAGCGCAGCTTACGGACTCACGATGAAAGATTCCTATCGTGAGGTTTCCTTTGCAGCACCGTATCAGGCCATGAATGCGGCTCTGGCCGTAAAGACATTGGAGGTGCTGGGGCTTAACGGAGTGACGGCTGATCTTTACAAAAATGCACTGGCTTCGGTCCACTGGACCGGACGGATGCAGCAGGTCGCACCGGATATCTGGGTGGATGGCGCTCACAACCCGGGCGGCATCCGGGCATTTATCCAGGCTGTGAAGGAACAAAACGGGCTGTCAACGCAAGAAATACAGTCGGCACAGCGGTCGGATTTAAGATCACTTGATGTACAGGAAGCAGCAGACATTCGTTCACACATGAAACTTCTCTTCGCTGCAGTTTCGGACAAGGATTATCATGAGATGATACGCTTGCTTTGCACAGAACTTTCCCCCGAGCAGGTTACCGTGGTACAGTTAAAGAGTGAGCGGGGACTGCAGGCTGATGCACTGGTGAAACAGTTTCAGGAGGCAGGCTGCAGTCAGGTGGAAGCGTTTGATTCTACAAAGGCTGCGCTTAGGAAGGTGCTTTCCGAAAAAAAAGAGGGTGACCGCCTGTATATGGTTGGATCTTTGTATCTTATTGGAGAAATATTGGGATATTTGAAGGCATAGTTACTGTAAGACAAAAGAAAGCGAGGAAACAGGATGCTGGATTTTGAAGAAGAGATCGCACGGTTCCAGCCGAGCCTGGAAGTGGGCGATGTGGAAACGCAGATTGTAAAAGAGGATCTGACAGACATGACAGATCTGATGGTAGAACTGTTAAAGAACAGGGAGTAACAGGAAACGACTATGAAAACAGGAACAAAAAACCGGCAGATTGCCAATGCCTACTATAATATTGGTCTGGAAAAGGCAAGAAACCGGGATCTGACCGGTGCAGTGGCCGCTTTGAAACGAAGTCTGCGCTTTGATAAATACCAGACTGATGCGAGAAACCTGCTAGGCTTGATCTACAACGAGATCGGCGAAGTTGGAGCTGCACTTACGCAGTGGGTCATCAGTTTAAACCTCCAGGAGCAGGATAATCTGGCGGAAGAATATCTGCGAAAGGTACATGCGGAAAGGGGATATTTAGAGCTGGCTGATCAGGCGGCCAAAAAGTACAACCAGGCACTGATCTACGCAGGAAATGACAACGAGGATCTAGCCATACTTCTTTTGATGCGTATGGTGGAAGAATTCCCACAGTATGTCAAGGCTCAGGAGCTTTTGGCACTTTTGTATCTGCATCAGGAAGATTACATCAAGGCCGGACGCTGTCTGTATCAGGCTTTAAAGATCGACCGGTACAACCCGTGGGCGCAGCATTACATGGATGTGACCAAGCACAATACAGGAAAAGCAGATATTGAAAAACGAAAGCTGAAAAATGCGTTTTCCCACAGACAGATGCAGGATGATGATATTATTATGCCGCCGACCTATAAGGAAAATACAGGCTGGCAGTCGGTGTTAAACATTCTGGTAGGTCTTGTGCTTGGTGCCATGGTCATCTTCTTTCTGGTCATGCCGGCTAGTACCGAGTCTTTGAATGCCAAGCATAACCAGGAGCTGAAAAGCACACTGGAGGAGCTGAATCAGAAAAATATCGAGATCGACAGTTTGAATCAGCAGATGGAGGCGGCGAAGGACGCCCAGAGCCAGGCGGAAGAAAACTTAAAAACATTACAGGATTCCAGCGGAGGAACCTTAAGCCAATATCAGAATCTGGTAAAGATCCTGCAGGCATATAAGGATGAAGATCAGAAGACGGCAGTGCTTCTCTATGTGGATACGGACTGGTCCGTCCTGAATGATGGAGTGCTGAACGAAACGGTGGCCTGGATCCAGAAGGACATGTCAGAAAACGGATATGGGGTTCTTATGAATCTGGGAGACGAGGCGCTCGCTGCCGGAGATACGGCAGGTGCCGAGGTTTACTACCAGAAGAGTCTGCAGATCAAGGGAGACAATCCTGAGGTGATCTACAAGCTCGGTATGGCTTATGTCACTGCCGGAGACCAGGAGACAGCGACCCAGTACTTTACCGATATCATCATGAACTATCCGAATTCCGATTACGTGGATGAGGCGAAGACGCAGAGAGGGTATTAGGAAATAGTAACTGTTCAGAGCCAAATAAAATGTCAAAATCAGCCTTGAAAATGCAAGCATTCCAAGGCTGATTTACGAAATTTTGCTTGGCTCTGTACGGTTACAAAAAAAGAACGCATAAAAAATGATTTTTCATTTCTTACGCGTTCTTATTCTACAATGCAGAAGATGGGAGTCGAACCCACAAGGTATTGCTACCACACGGACCTGAAC
>CAVALB010000111.1:0-6327 GCA_963589345.1 uncultured Selenomonadales bacterium
TAAAAATTCCACAGGGTATGCGTTTCTGTACGGCAGTCCCGGAACTTCGGACCCTATTACGTTATGTTAAAATGCTTTTTTTAATTGGCCTTCGCTACTTCAGCTGCTCTTTGTAGATTGCAATCACCTTCTTCATGGCCTCCTGACCCGGAGCGCCGATGGTGGTTCTCTTTTCTACGCAGGTCTTCATGCTGATTGCTTCATATACATCTTCCTCAAACACCGGGCTGATGGCCTTAAACTCATCCAGAGTCATGTCATCCAGTGCAATACCCTTATCGATGCAGAACAGCACCAGCTGACCCACAATGCCGTGCGCATCACGGAACGGAACACCGTGGTTTACCAGATAATCTGCAGCATCCGTTGCATTGGTAAAGCCATTCTTTGCGCTGGCCTCCATCACTTCTTTATTAAAGGTCATGGTAGAGATCATGCCGGTAAACAGAGCCAGGCAGCCTTTTGCCGTGTCAATTGCATCGAAGGTCAGCTCTTTATCTTCCTGCATATCTTTGTCATATGCCAGCGGAATGCCCTTCATGGTCGTGAGGATAGACATCAGTGCGCCATATACGCGTCCAGTCTTGCCGCGTACCAGCTCTGCGATATCCGGGTTTTTCTTCTGCGGCATGATGCTGCTGCCCGTGCTGTAAGCATCATCGATCTCTACAAAACGGTATTCATTGCTGTTCCAGATGATGATCTCCTCTGAAAAACGGCTTAAATGCATGGCAATGGTAGACAGCGCAGATAAGAGCTCGATGATATAATCACGATCTGATACGGAGTCCATGCTGTTTAAGGTCGGACCGTCAAATCCAAGAAGCTCGGCAGTGTATGCACGGTCCAACGGATAGGTGGTGCCTGCCAGTGCTCCGGATCCCAGCGGACAGTAGTTCATGCGCTTGCGTATATCATGCAGACGCCCTCTGTCGCGGGAGAACATCTCGAAATAAGCGCCCATATGATGAGCCAGAGTAACCGGCTGAGCCTTCTGCAGATGCGTAAATCCCGGCATATAGGTATCGACGTTTTCTTCCATGATCTTTAACAGTTCTTCCAGCAGATTCTTCACCAGAACATCGATCTCATCGATCTCATCGCGGCAATAAAGTTTCATATCCAGAGCTACCTGATCATTTCTGCTGCGGCCCGTATGAAGGCGCTTTCCTGCATCTCCGATACGCTCGATCAGATTTGCTTCTACGAAAGAATGAATATCCTCGTGTTCCTTGGTGAATACCAGTTTACCGGACTCGAGATCAGCAAGAATACTGTTTAA
Organism: uncultured Selenomonadales bacterium; assembly: GCA_963589345.1. GTDB lineage: Bacteria > Bacillota > Clostridia > Lachnospirales > Lachnospiraceae > Brotaphodocola. Next base: position 1,283 of record CAVALB010000111.1, read on the forward strand.
TCCGTCGATAATGGCTTTTCGATCTTCCTCCGATACAATGCCTTGCTTTGCAAGCATGGTCACATGCGCAATGCTGCCCTGGATATCCTGATGATAAAACTTCTGGTCAAAAGACAGGGATTCATTAAAATTGTGTACCAGCTGATTTTCTTCTTTTGTGAAGCGTCCGCCCCATAATTTCATAATGTTTATCTCCTCTTCTTAATTATTATATACGATACGGAACAGTTACCGATTTTTCTGTGCCGCAACACTTTTTATATGCTGTTATTCATCGGATTCCTGATCGTAAAGATCCGCCTTCCGGTAACGACGCAGTGCGTATCCGCCCAGGGCGACCAGGATTAAAACTGCCGCACTGGCTGTTGTAACAACTGCACCGGGGATCAGCCCTTTTGGCATATATTCCATGGTCACGGTATGGGTTCCTGCACTCAGCTTTATGCCGATAAAAGCATCCAGCATCTTAACCGGCTTTTGTTCTTCACCGTCAATCAATACCTTCCAGCCCTCGTCATAAGGAACGGAAGTAAACATCAGACCATCCTGTTCGCAGGTAATGGTACCTTCTAAAGAATTATCGGTCCAGCTTGTCAACTTCCACGGATGCGCAGAAAGCTTTGCCGCAACCGTGCCAAGCGCATTTTCAGAAAAGCGGTATACATCGGCCCACATTTCCTCTTTGCCATCCTCGGCAGTCAGAGTAACCGGCTCTCCGGATGCGCAGTATCCAAGCTCCAGCAGATATCCTCGTTTTACGTTATTAAAAACCTTCGGTCCCTTCCAGGTTGTTGCCGTCACTTCATCGACCTTATTATTTTCCACATAAACATAATATTCTCCGCCCATTTCCGGAGTAAACGTCAGGTTGCTGCCATCGATCGTGGTATCCAGAACAAGCTCCAATACCGGATCCGTTCCAAAAGCATCTGCCAGACTGTTCTGGACATCTGCCGGATTTCCGGTATCCAGATCCCACTTGGACTCAAAATCCGGTTCCACATAAAAGCCGACAGGCAGGGTGTATTGATTCTGATACAGCCAGGTACCGTCCTCTTCCCCTATGGCAGTCCTAAGGGGACCATCTTCCGGTTTTTCGGAATAAAGTGCATATTTTACAGAAAACAAAGCATCAACAAGAGGTGTACTGCCGGTAATGCTGTAGGCATTCACCGAGCTTTCGCAGCCAAGCTTCTTAAAAATCTTTGAAAGATCTGCATTCGCCGTGGAAGAAAAGAGAGAAACCGACGGAAAATTCATCCATGCACCATCATTTTTTGTTTTCCGTTTTACCTTGTCAACCCTAAAAAAGCTATCGTTTGGCTGAAGCGTATCGACCAGCTTTTCTACGGCTGCATTATCATCAGTATAAGCAGTTCGGTTGGTGGTATCCACACTCGTGACTGCCATATTGATGGCTGCCTCGATGGAAACCAGCGACAGTCCGTAAAGCAGCGCCGGTATGTAATACCTTCTGCCCTTCTGATACATGGCAATGGCACCGAGATACAGAGCCAAAAATGCAATAGCTGCATAATATACAATAAAATGGAAGTGGTCTTCCGTCACAAGCTTTTGTGCCAGCAATATAAAGATCACAGCTCCGGCAAATGCCATACATACGTGCTTCCATGATGTTTCTCTCAGATACATATAGGCCCTATAACAGATAAACAGAACCAGGAAAATGTAAATGTACGACTGTCTGGCCGGCAGGCTGTTTGGGTAATGGAAGCCGTGCCAGATAAAATTTAAAATATTAAAGGAAAAGCTGGCAAAGAAAATAAGCAGCAAGCTGCAATAAACAGCCTTTTCCTTCGCTCCTATCTGTCTGCAGATAAGATACAGAATAAAAAACATCAGAACCGCTACACCACAGTAAACATTCGGCCAGTGATTCAAGCCGATTTCTGTCTCCACGTTTCCGATATGACGCGCTATCATATCAAAAATCGGAAAATACTGGGTAAAGGTTCCCGGAAAATTCAGCTCTCCAGATGCCGTCATCTGCAAAGCAAAGATCTCCGGAAGCAGCACCACGGCTGCCAGGCCTCCGGAAAGCAGGGAATACATGGCAAACTGAAAGCCTCGAGTTACAAATTTCTCCCAATGTATATCCTCATCCAGTATCAGCAGAACTATAAAATACATTACCATAAAGATACAGGTCATGATGGAGATATAATAATTGGAAAGAATCGACATGCCCAGTGACAGGCAGTAAAGCATTCCCTTTCCTTTTCCTACCAGCCGTTCCAGCCCCAGTACAATGAGCGGGAACAAAATAATGCAGTCAAGCCACATGATATTCCAGCTGTAGGCTGCTATATAACCGGAGAGCGCATAAAAAATGCCGAAGAAAGCTACTCCAAAATCATTGGTATGACAATGCTTCCTCAGATAGTATGCCATCGACAGACCGCAAAGTCCAATCTTCAGCACGATCTGACAGGTCATAAATTCTATGATCAGGCTCTTTGGACAAAGGATCAAAAGCCAGTTGAACGGACTTGCCAGATAATAGGCATACAGAGCTGAAAAATTGACTCCCATGCCCACATCCCAGCTATAAAGCAGGCTGCCTCCATGCGTCAGCTTGTACTGGAATTCCGAAAAAAACGGTGCATACTGATGATACATATCTGACCGTAAAAAGCAAAGCTCTCCAAATGGATAGATCCCTTTCACCACAAATATGATCACCATCACCATCACCGGAACGAGAAAGGATGCGATCAGAGCATCACAGGATCGAAGCGGTCCTTCATCCTGCATGCGGCATTTGTGCTCCTGTCTTTTTTCATGCTTTTTTCCGACAACCAAATGTGGAAATAAGGATTTTTTCCCCTTCCTGTCTTCTTTCGGAAAATCCTCCTCTTCCGAATCCGTTTCCGGTTCTTCTGCTTCTATCTCGTTTGCTTCTTCCTCATACGGAGATGGTTTCTCTCCTGGCCACATTCCATCCGCCGGATACTCAGCTTCCTCCGACTGCTCCACAACCTCCGAAGATGCTTTCCTATCATCGTCCGTTTGCTCCCGCTGTGCCTCCACCCGGGCTACCGCACTCTCCATCTCTGCGAGCAAATCTGAAACGCTTGCATTATTCTGCTGAAACGAGCCTTTTTTTTCTTCTATCATGAGCAATTCCTCTAATTCATTTAAAAATAAACCATTTGCTGAATGCATAATTCATCACCAGGGATATCGCTGATACCACAATTTTGCAAATAAAATCCTGACTGATTCCAAGACCATCTACCATGGCGATCATGGCGACCATGGTAAATACACCGGTAGCCGCGCGACATGCTACAAAAGGTGCAAATTCTGACCAGACTTTTCGCGGATGCAGATCCAAGCTGTTAAATACAAAGAGTTTGTTCGTCACAAAAGCAAAAAGCACAGCTGCGACCCAGGAGCCTGCTGTTGCCAGCCGATAGTCAATACCGATCCGTCGCATATACCAGTAGCTGATCCAATCTACCAGGGTTGTCAGCACGCCAAAGATCAGATAGGAAATTGTTTCCCGATTTACAAGTTTCTTCCATATTTTATCAATCATCACTTACTCCAATTTCTTTTTTTTGACACACATGATCTTCATTATATGGCAGGAAGGCGGAATTGTAAAGCAGTCCTGAGGCGGAGCAAAAATTTTTATAAGTTTTTTTAATAAAAGTATTGCTATTTATTTGTTTTGCGTATATTCTATTAGCAGAAGCTGTCAGGAAATCAGACAGCTTTCCCCCACACATGTAACACGATGAAAATTTTTACAGCGAGGTATAATGATGAAACCTGTTAAAGAAGGAAAGGTACGCGAAATCTATGACAATGGTGACAGCCTGATCATGGTAGCCACCGACCGCATCAGCTGCTTTGATGTGATCCTCCACAATACTGTTACCAATAAAGGAAAGGTTCTGACCCAGATGTCCAAATTCTGGTTCGATCTGACCAAGGATATCCTGCCAAACCATATGATCACCACCGATGTGAAGGAAATGCCGGAATTCTTCCAGACTCCGGAATTCGAAGGCAAAACCATGATGTGCCAGAAGCTGACCATGCTCCCGCTTGAGTGCATCGTTCGCGGCTACATCACAGGAAGCGGCTGGGCCAGCTACAAAGAAAACGGCACCGCAAACGGTGTGAAACTCCCGGAAGGCCTTCAGGAATCCCAGAAGCTTCCTGAGCCGATCTACACTCCTTCCACTAAGGCTGAGATCGGTGATCACGATGAAAACATCACCTACGAGCAGAGTATCGAACATCTGGAAAAATACTTCCCGGGCAAGGGTGCCGAGTATGCTGCAAAGCTTCGTGACTGCACCATCGCTCTCTATAAAAAATGCGCTGACTATGCTTACAGGCATGGAATCATCATCGCTGATACCAAATTTGAGTTTGGTCTGGATGAAAACGGCAACATCGTCATTGGTGACGAGATGCTGACTCCGGACAGTTCCCGTTTCTGGCCGGTTGAGGGATACGAGGTTGGACACAGCCAGCCATCCTTCGACAAGCAGTTCGCCCGTGATTGGCTCACCTCTCACCCGGGTAATGACTGGACTCTCCCGGAGGATGTTGTTCAGAAGACGATCGACAAATATCTGCAGAGCTACGAAATGCTCACCGGAGAAAAACTCAAATAAAAATTTATACGCAACATCAACGTCATATATGAAGGTCCGAAAGCGCCCGCCCCACCACACATAAACGCATTCACGGCAATTTTCTGTCCGTTTTGCTCCGTCGCCTATTAGACAGGTCTACCGCAAACTCGCTCACTACGTTCGCTCAGACAGGCTCCCGACCTGTCGCTATACTCACAAAACGGACAAAATTGCCTATCGAATGCTTATTATGTGTGGTGGGGCGGGCGCTTTCTACTTTATTGGCTGCATAACATTTTTGTGCTTCAATGACGACACTGGCTTCGTTTAGCTTGTTGGCCGCGCTGCAATACGAAGCACTATAGCCATAAAAATATTGGAGATGGCGACAGTTACCTGTCGGCAGAACCTCTTAGGATTGCTTGATTA
>CAVALB010000112.1:0-6296 GCA_963589345.1 uncultured Selenomonadales bacterium
CCGTCGCCGATTAGACAGGTCTACCGCAAACTCGCTCACTACGTTCGCTCAGACAAGCTCCCGACCTGTCGCTATACTCACAAAACGGACAAAATTGCCTATCGAATGCTTTTATGTGTGCTGGGGCGGGCGCTTTCTACGTTATTGGCTGCGCTATAAAAAAATCTTTCAGCTAATAAGAATACAGGGCTTTCGGAGAAATTCCAAAAGCCCTGTATCTTGCATAGCATGCTTCTGTTACATCAGACGAATTATTCGTCCTTTTTCAGAGTGTCTGTTTCTTCTGCATCAGTATTCTGAGCTGTATCGCCTGCTTCAGAAACTTTCTCTGCATTGTCCTTATTATCAGAAGAACTGGACGTTTTGTCCTGATCCTGACTTTCGGATTGATCTTCGGTTTTGCCGGACTCATTCTTTGTTTCTTCGGACTTATTATCGGTTTCACCGGTCTTGTCCTTTACTTCATCAGACTTATCCTCTGTTTCGTCGTTCTTGTCCTCTACTTCATCAGACTTATCCTCGGTTTCGCCAGTCTTATCCTCTGCTTCATCGGACTTGTCTTCGGTTGCTTCGGTCTTGTCCTCTGCTTCATCAGACTTATCCTCGGTTGCATCGGTCTTGTCCTCGGCTTCGTCAGACTTGTCCTCTGCCTCATCTGACTTGTCTTCTGTTTCGTCGGTCTTGTCCTTTGCTTCATCGGAGGAGTTGTTATCCTTGGAAGAATCATCGGCAGTCTCATCAGAACCGGTTTCTTTCTTTTCTTCCTCTGTTGTTTCAGTTCCTGCTTCGGTCTGATCCGTGGTCTTTCCGGTTGTGTCTGTTACCTCAGCGTCTGTTACAATCTCGTCTGTCTTCGGTTCTTCCTCGGTTCCGAAATTAAAGCTGATGGTGATCACTCTTCCGTCTGCAAGAGTTACGGTAAATCTGTCATCTACCACCTCGGTTGTGCTTTCGAGTTCCTTATCGTCTACATCCACAATAACAAGGGTAAGCTCTTTCCAGTTTTCCTCGTACTCAGGATCTAATGCGACATCCAGAATTTCAAAATTATCCGATTCTTCCAGTTCATCCTTCTCTACTTTAACAGTCTTTACAAGATCTTTGTCCATGTAGAGCTTGACTGCAGCAGGATCAACTGCTTCGGTGACATCTACCAGTGCAATCGCGTCATTATTTTCTGCACCTAAGGCTTCTGTTACGGCAGTTTTTACTGCGGTAAGAGAATAGGTAGCGCCACTCTTAATATCAACATCAACAGCACCAATCGTATCTGCGGTTGCCCCTGTAAATATATTGAACTTCTTTTTAGCCTTGCCCCAGAAGTATTCGTTGTCGCTATCACCACACGCTGTCTCATTATCCACTACAGACACAACTTCGCCGTTGGCATTAACCGTCACCTTCACTTTGGCCGTATAATCATAGCCTGTAACTGCCGCCTCTGCTTCAACTACGGTATCCGGTCCATAGCTCTTTCCTACGTAGACTGTATCTGTTTCCGGATAACCGTCTGCTTTCAGCTGCAGTTCATAATTACCATCTGCACCGTCCTTAAACACGGCTGAGGTCTGGCCATGGAAATTGCGCTCTGCATCAAAGTTAATGCTGCCGTCTTCCCCGATCAGATCATTTCCGTCAATTCCCCATAACTCTGTTCCATCAACATAAACCTCAGAAACAGCATTACGGTATGCTTCTAACTCATCACTCGTAATATCAGAATCATCGGAGCCGTAGATTATGATCTTGTTGTTTTTGATCTCAACGCTTTTCGCTGCACTGAATAAAGTAAATTCAGCAATAACAGGTGCATATTTACCACTGATATCTTTTACTGTAAGCACATAGGTTCCTGCCTGCAGTGTGTCGCTCCAAGTAAGGATTGTTTTTTCGTCATCCATATCAGTCTCTACGACAAAGCCTTTCACTGCCGTGCCGTCGGAAGTGTTCAGTTCGAAGTCTTCTGTAAAGTCTTCCGGAAGATTTTCCAGACCGGTAACTGCGGTTCCTTCTGTTCCTGCGGAGGCCTTAGCAGAAGCAACTGTTACTTCTACATCGATCTTCTCGGTTACCTTTACCGGAGCGCTCAGGGTAACGGTTACCTCACCCTCGCTGGTGTAGTAGATGATTGAGTCGATTTTCTGACCTACCAGGTCGTTATAATATCCATCTTGATCATTATCCCAGCCTAATTCGGTATTGAACCAGATATTTTCCAGATGGCGTAAAGCAAACTCTTTATCATCTTCGGTATGAAGCACTGCTCCGTATACAACCGTCTCCTCCTTCAGGAGTACAGAATCCTTCAGGCTGTCCTCATCTAATGCCAGCTCATATGCACAATGATATCCATTTGTTTCAAGCGCAGCATCTACATGATCAATGGATTCGCCCTGAAGATCCGTAGTGATCTCCTCAAATGTGCCGTCTGCCGTATCCAAGGTCTTGTAGTAAGACGGTACTTCGCTCAGCAATACATAGGAGTAGTCATCGCTTTCAAACAGAGCATCCTCGCTTGCTACTTCCGTATACTTTTCTGCATTTGCTTTCAGATATTCCGGATCTACCTTTACCGGATAGGTCACGCCCTTGATCTTAACATTCTCATCCGAAGTGGTATGATAGGAGCCTGATACAAATGTTTTATTTACTGCCTTTTTCTTGGTCGCGGAGGTTACTGCATCCACGGTTTCCTCTGTATCAGATAACTCAGCCTTATAGAAATCATCATAAGGAATGTTCATCATCACATAGACAGAGCCTGTCTTGATGGTAAAGGAAGCAGTTACCGGAGCGTATATTCCGTTTTTATCGGTAAATACAAGCTTATAGTTACCTGCTGCCACCGTGTCGCTCCAGGAGATCTTTCCAGCAGTATCTGTATCAAATCCTTCTACTTCCTTATCATCGGAATCTGTCACGGAAACCTTATAGTTCTCGAAAAGAAGATTGTTAACCGTATAGGTGGTTTCGGTTGCATCCAGCTCCGGTGCGGTTACGCTTACTTTGTTTTCAGCATCCTTGAGCGGTACATACTTCTTATTGGCAAAATTGATCTCTACCGTTCCCTGGTCTGTATATACCGTCAGTCCGATTAGATCGCGTCCCATGATATCTTCATAAGGCAGATAAGAAAGCTGTGCGCCCTTAACTGTTGTCAGGAAACCATCTCCGCTTCCTGTTGCCCAGGCGATCTCAAAATTATCCTTCTTGTGATGGAAAATATTTTCCTGATAACGCAAGCCGTAATCCTTGTCATCACCGTCGCTTGATGAAGTATGAAGGACTGCACCATATATAACGGTATTTGCATTTCTTAAAATGCAAGAATCCTCCAGATCTGTAAAACGTAATTCATAATCGCCATGCATAATATGGTTGCCTTCCAGCTTGGTGGTGGTGATATTTGCATCGGATGTATAGGTGATCGTATTCAATTCCGTCTCAGACTTTGCAAAGGAGGTGATCTGATTGTTCTCTACGTTTGCCTTCTTGTAATAGGAAGGTGTGTCGCTCAGTACATAATATGCATAATCCACATTTCCGTAAAGAGCATCTTCGCTGTCTGCCTTGGTTAAGCTTGCAAGTACCTTCTCATCGATCTTAACCGGATAGGTAACACCGCTGATCACGCTTCCATCCGCCTCGGTATGATAGGTTCCGGCAGTCATCGTCTTATTTAAAGGCTTTGCCTTGGTTGCGGAGGAAACCACATCTACATTGGTATCGTTATTCTCCAGTTCATTCGCAAAGAATGCAGAATAAGGAATGTTCATCAGTACATACTGATAACGGGTGGTAGCCGTTACGGTTCCTTCTACATCCGGATATCCGTCTGCCAGGATTGTAATATTGGCTGCAACGTTGCTCTCAAAAATATAGTTGCCGTTTACCTTTACAGACATATCCAGGGTTCCATCCGCTTTCACGATCTGAACAGAACCTCTTCCTGTTGCAGAGTAAACCGTTTCGCCAACCTTTACCGCTGTAACGGATTTTACATAAGCCTTCACCTGAGCATCGGTTGTGTCTTCACTTACCTTTGCAAGCTCGTACTCGCCGTCACCCTTTGCAGAAACTGCTACCGGACTTGTTTCGGCATTCAGGATAAAGGAAACCTCTACCGGTGCATATTTCCCGGAATGATCCTGGATTGTCAGTGTATATTTACCTGCAAGCGGGCTTCCTGTCCATGTCAGCTGTCCGTCTTTCACCTCGAAGGTAACATCATCGGTGTTTTCCTGTCCAGCAACCGTATATGCTACTTCAAAATCAGCCGGCAGTGCATTCAGTCCATTGATTGCTGCGGTCTTTGCCGATGTCATGACGCCCTCTGCAACTGCGATCTCCTGAGCAAATTTCACCGGTACATAGACTGCCTCTGCAAACGGGATCTCCATCATGCCCTCGCTTGTATAGTAGGTAACTCCGGTAATATTTTTGCCCATCATAGATTCATAATGCTCAGCAGAAAGCTGACTTCCATGGCTGGTTGTTGTAAAACCGCTTGCCCAGGCAATATTGGTTCTTAACCAGATATTTTCCAGATGACGCATACCATAGTCAGTACCTTCTTTGGTGTGAAGAACCACGCCATATACGGTTGTAGAGGAAGAAGATAAGGACTCCGGAAGACCGGTCATGGACAGCTGGTAATCGCCGTAACTGCTGCTTGTTGATATTTCTGCGCTGACACCGTTTACATCCTTCGTCGTACCCTTTACTTCACTAAAGGTCATTGCATCGCCGGAAATCGTCAGCTCTTTATAATAAGACGGAATCTCACTCAGTTCATAGTAAGCAAAGTCCTCATTCTCAAATAAAGTGTCTTTTCCTTCATAGGTTGTGGTGGTTTTTTTTCCGCGATTTTCGACAGTAATGGTTACAGAATCCGTATCCTTCACCTGTTTAAAGGCAGAAAGATCCGTTCCCTTCTTTACTCTTACCGGGAAGGTAACACCGTCGATCGAGCTTCCGTCCGAGTTCGCATGATAGGAACCCGCTACCAGGTTGCCGGATCTTGGCTTTGTAAGGGTTGCTGAAGATACTCCATCTACTTCTTCACTATTGTCTTTTACTTCACTTGCGTAGAAAGCTGCATACGGAATGTTCATCAGCAGATACTGATATTCTTCCTGCACCGGAGTATCCGGAGTATCTGGATTAACTGGGGTATCTGGAGTATCCGGTGTTACTGGCGTATCCGGAGTATCCGGGGTCACATCACTTCGTGAATCACTGCCAGAACTGGAACCGGAGCTTCCTGATGAACCGGAAGAGCCGAAGGTTGTTTTTGTGTGATATCCTCCTGTAGAACGATACTGGGCAGTTCCGTTTTCATTTGTCCACTGTCCGTTGGCGTTTACCTTGTATCCATCCGCAGTGGTGGTATTTGCCGCCATCTTTGCGCCTTTTCCATCTTCTGCTTTTGCAAAATAGTAGCAATATCCGTCAATCCAGTTCCATCCGGTGACAGCACTTCCTTCTTCTTTGGTATCTGTGGTATTATCAAAGAAATACCATTCTCCTTGCGGAGACTGATACCAGCCGACCTTCATCTGACCTTCGATTCCCTCGTTTGCAGGGGTGAAATAGTAATCGCGTCCATTGATATTTTTCCATCCGGTTACCAGGCTTCCGGTTGCCGGATCCAGGTAATACCAGCCTGATGCGGTATGAACCCATCCGGTTTGTTCCTGACGATTCTTATTCAGAAATTTCCAGCCACCCGTCTGACTCTGTTCCCAGCTTCCTTCTGAAAAAGCCGCTGCCTGTACAGGAAATCCTGACTGTGCAGCTACCATTGCTGATAACAGAATTACCGCTGTTTTTTTCGTGATATTCTTCTTCTGCATATCTACCTCCGTTTTTCTTGCAGATTAGTTTTCCTATATTTATAGAATATGATCTGCATTTGTTAGCTCTCGCTAACCCTTACAAAAACATAAACTTTTTCTTAACTCAAGTCAACATTGAGCCCCTCTCAGTCTGCCTTTTTATCGTTCTTTTTTTCTCAACAGCACCTTATTAAGAAAGTTTGTCAATATAGTCGTTCTGTTTTGTATCGCGTTTAACTTTTGTATCAAATTATGTATCTGTGTTTGTTGATAAGTGTTCCATTCTTTAGAATTAAAAAATGCCAATTTAACGAATTGTTTCATAAGAATCAAAAGGGGTCCGAAGTTCCGGGACTGCCGTACAGAAACGCAGACCCTGTGGAATTTTTACCGTGTGCGCTTGCGCCGCCTATTGTCTCCCCTGCGGCCAAACTCGCGTGCTTCGCACGCTCAGACAGG
>CAVALB010000113.1:0-6029 GCA_963589345.1 uncultured Selenomonadales bacterium
CACACATAATAAGCATTCGATAGGCAATTTTGTCCGTTTTGTGAGTATAGCGACAGGTCGGGAGCTTGTCTGAGCGAACGTAGTGAGCGAGTTTGCGGTAGACCTGTCAAATGGGCGACGGAGCAAAACGGACAGAAAATTGCCGTGAATGCGTTTATGTGTGGTGGGGCGGGCGCTTTCGAACCCTATGTGATAAATGCTTTTACAAATTTTTACTTATCAATGCGGAATCCATAATATGCATTCATTCCATGCTCATGGAGATCCAGTCCATCGATCTGTTCCTGATCGGTAACTCTCAGGCCGAAGATCTTGTCGATTACCTTGAATACGATGAACATGGTTACACCGGTCCAGAGAAGAACGGAAACAACACCGGTAAGCTGCAGAACCAGCTGATCTACACCGCCGCCGTAGAAGAGACCGTTGATCTCGCAGGACGGAGCAGAAGTAGTAGCAAAGAGGCCGACTGCGATGGTACCCCAGATACCGTTGCAGAAATGAACAGCTACAGCACCAACCGGGTCATCAACGCGGATCACATAATCACAGAACCATACACCGAAGCATACCAGAAGGCCGGAAACAACACCTACGAAGAAAGCACCCATAGCATCCATGGTATCGCAGCCTGCGGTAATACCAACCAGACCTGCCAGGGAAGCGTTTAAACACATGGAAACATCCGGTTTGCCGTATTTTACCCAGGTGAAGATCATGCAGGTTACGGTTGCGATAGCCGGAGCAATGGTGGTAGTAGCGAAGATGGAAGCTAACTGCGGGCCGTTGGTTGCAGCTGCACCGTTGAATCCATACCAGCCGAACCAGAGGATGAAGCAGCCAAGAGCACCGATGACAACGTTATGTCCCGGAATTGCATTCGGAGTGCCGTCGGCATTGTATTTGCCGATACGAGGACCCTCCATCCAGGCACCGATCAGTGCGCTGAAGCCGCCGACCATGTGGATAGCACAGGAACCGGCGAAATCATGGAAGCCTTTCTGAGCAAGCCAGCCGCCGCCCCAGATCCAGTGAGCCTCGATCGGGTAAACCACTGCGGAAATGATAGCGGAATAAACACAATAAGATAAGAAATTGGTACGCTCTGCCATAGCACCGGATACGATGGTTGCTGTGGTAGCACAGAATACCAAGTTGAATACGAAGTTGGACCAGTCGAAATTAGCGTAGTCAGTAATAATGCCAAGGGTCGGGATTCCGATGAATCCGCCCAGGGTATCCTCACCTAACAGGATACCAAAACCAAGAAACATGAAAACAACAGTACCAATACAAAAGTCCATCAGGTTTTTCATGATGATGTTGCCGGCGTTTTTTGCACGGGTGAAACCGGTTTCTACCATAGCAAAACCAGCCTGCATAAAGAATACAAACGAGGCTCCTATCAGGAACCAGATTCCAAAAATTTCACTTATGACGTTTTCCATAATCGTGACCTCCTAATTTGCTTCGGAACCAGTTTGAGCAACGCCTGTATGGGGGATAGCGAAAGAAAAAAGGAGATACGGCTAGCGCCATTATCTCCTTTGATAATAAACTGGTTCGTATGAAGTTTTAACGTATTCCTGCACTCAGACAGTGTGGGGTATTTCTGACAACCTTAGAGTGCGTCGTCGCCGCGCTCACCGGTACGGATTCGTACAGCATCTTCTACATCATAGAGGAAGATCTTACCATCTCCGTAATTGCCTGTGTTGATCTGCTCGGTTACCTTGCTGATGATCGCTTCCACGATATCCTCGGAAACAACGGTTTCCACTTTCACCTTGGGCAGCAGATTCACCGTGTATTTCGTACCGCGGTACATCTGTGTGTAACCCTTCTGTGTGCCGTAACCCATGATGTTACTGATCATAAGACCATGAGCACCGCATTCATCCAGAATACCCTTTAAGTTTTCCAGCTTTTCGGGTTTGATGATGATTTCCAGCTTCTTCATACAACCAGCCTCCTTTAATATTTTTGGGATTATTTATTCCTTATATCGCAGATGTATGGGGGGAGAACAAAGTTTATAAGAGAAGTGTATTGATACGTAAAAAAAGGGCGCTCCAGCCATAAACCGGAACGCCTTCGTTCTTGCATCTGCGATATACGAAATAAATATGTGGCTAATTATAGCAAAGTTTTTGGGAAAGTCAATTATATTTTTTTGCACGTTCTTAACATTCTTTTGTAAAAATGTCACAAAAGCAAAAAGAATGTCAAAACATCTTGCGGATTTCAAGGCAACGCACTATAATATACTGTATACAATGTAACGAAGAAATACAATCGGAGAAAATCATGATAAAACATTTGAGCCTAAAGGCATACGGAAAGATCAATCTCGGACTTGACGTGCTACGCAGACGCGAAGACGGCTATCACGATGTGCGCATGATCATGCAGACAGTCGGTATTTTTGACCGGGTGGATCTGGTTCGGACAGAACAAGCAGGAATCCAGGTGGAAACAAACCTGTATTATCTTCCTACAAATGAAAATAATCTGGTATATAAGGCAGCAAAGCTTCTGATGGATGAATTTCAGGTTCAGGACGGAATTCAGATCCGTCTTCAGAAATTTATCCCTGTGGCAGCCGGGATGGCGGGCGGCAGCAGTGACGCGGCAGCTGTATTGTTTGGTATAAATAAGATGTTTGGCCTTGGCCTCAGCACCGAGGAACTGATGAAGCGCGGTGTGAAAATCGGAGCAGACGTTCCTTATTGTATCTTAAGAGGCACGGCACTTTCTGAGGGGATCGGTGAGGTGTTAACGAAGCTTCCTCCGGTACCGCAGTGTCAGGTACTGGTAGCAAAGCCGGGGATCAATGTATCGACAAAATTTGTATATGAAAACCTTCATGCCAATGAACTGAAACCGGAGGAGCATCCGGATATCGACGCGATCATCCGCGCGATCGAAAATCGGGATATTTTTGGAATTGCAGACAATCTCGGCAATGTGTTGGAGACTGTTACCATAAAGGAATATCCAATCATTCAGGAGATCAAGGATGCCATGCTGGAATCCGGCGCGATCGGCTCCTTGATGAGCGGAAGCGGTCCGACTGTTTTCGGTCTTTTTACCAATCCGGCGGCTGCCCAGGCTGCGTATGAAAATCTGCGCTACGGTAAGCAGTCAGATCTGGCAAAACAGGTTTATTTAACGAATTTTTACAATCAGAAAGAGGAGAGAAATCATGGAAAACAAGCTTAAGGTCAATATGAATGAATATCTTCCGCTGCGTGATGTCGTATTTAACACCCTGCGTCAGGCCATTTTAAAGGGCGAGCTAGAACCGGGCGAACGTTTGATGGAAATCCAGCTGGCTGATCGTCTGGGCGTAAGCCGTACTCCGATCCGTGAGGCGATCCGGAAGCTGGAACTTGAGGGCCTTGTGCTCATGATCCCGCGAAAGGGTGCCGAGGTTGCAAAAATTTCTGAAAAAAGCCTGCGGGACGTGCTGGAGGTACGCCGTTCCTTAGAGGAGCTTGCGATTGAACTGGCCTGCCAGCGCATGACCGAGGAGGACGTCAAAGAGCTTGAGGAGGCTCAGGAGGCATTCCGCAATGCGATCGAGAGTGCGGATGCCATGACGATTGCAGAGACCGATGAGCATTATCATGATATCATCTACAACGGAACGGGCAACAACCGCCTGGTTCAGATTTTAAATAACCTGCGTGAGCAGATGTACCGCTATCGCCTCGAATATATCAAGGACGCTGACAAGCGTCAAATCCTGGTGGTAGAGCATGATTACATCCTGAAAGCGATTCGCTCCAGACATGTGGCAGAGGCCAAGAAATCCATCCGTGAGCATATCGACAATCAGTGGATCACCGTATCCAAGAATATCAAAGAGCAGCAGTAAAGAAAGATAAAACAGCAGAACCCGCAGGGCAGTTGGAATGCCTGCGGGTTCTTTTTGCGTTTTGAAAATGGATGATCTGTTGCGTGGCTCCAACGGAATATGGTACAATTTCATCAAAAACGGTTACAGAAAAGAGGAAAACGCGTGGGAAAGATAGCACTTTTAGTCTCCAGGGAGGAGATGATCCACCAGGCTCACAACATTTTGCAGGAAAAGAAATTCGAGATCCAGGAGATGCGGGTGATCCGTACAGAAAATACGGTTATGGAAGCCCGCCGTTCCATCGCCGATGGTGCAACCATCATCATTGCCCGCGGACTGCAGGCTTCCATCATTAAGCAGTATACCGATGCACCTGTGGTGGAAATCGTTCTGACAGCGCAGGAAATGGCACTTTTGGTGATGCGAGCCAAGCAGATTGCCGGTAAAGAAAAACCGATGGTGGCAGTGGTTGGCTTTCGCAATATGTTCTGCGATATGTCTTATTTTGATGAGCTTTATAATATAGAACTGAAAACATATTTTGCAGATCAGGGCGCGGAGCTTCCGGTCATTGTGCGAAGGGCCATCTCGGACGGTGCAGATGTGGTGATCGGAGGAGATACAGCAGTTTCCGTTGCAACGGAGGCCGGTGTTCCGTCGCTGTTTCTTTCTATGACAGAGGATTCCATGCGTCAGGCCTTTGCGACGGCTGAAAACATGGAATATGCCATGAACGTGGAGAAAAAGACGGCAGCCCAGATGGAAACCTTGCTCGATTATTCCTACAGCGGAGTCATCCGTCTGGATGGAGCAGGGCTGATTACGGCCGTCAATCCGCTGATGGAGGATATGATCGGCAAGACGGAAGGAGAGCTTAAGGGGCGGGATATCCGTACGGCAGCGCCCATGATCGGAAAAGAGGCCTGGAATCGGGTGTTTGGAGACGGAGAGGATTATTCCCTGTTTTTTGAATGGAATGGTACACCGATTTTTGCAGTCTTAGCCCCGGTGCTCTATGATTCCCGGGTGGACGGTGCCATTGTTACCTGCCATAAAATGAAGAAGAAAGCCGTCACACCGGAGCGCTCCCACAGAAATCAGAAACGGGAAAATAATCGAGCACTGCCGCCACTGGTTCGCTTTGATGACATTTTACAAAAATCAAAGGCAATGCAGGAGTGCATTCGCAAGGCAAATCTCTATGCGTTGTCGGAGCACCCGGTAGTGTTAATCGGTGAACCCGGAACCGAAAAACGTATGCTTGCGGAAAGCATCCATAACAGCAGCATCCGGGCCAGAGAACCGTTTTTAGATGTGCCCTGTGAAGGCTTATCCGGGGAGGAACAAAAAAATATGATCTTTGGAAACGGGGGAGCCGCGCTGCAGGTACAAGGAGGAACCCTCCTGATCCGAGATGTGGAGCAGCTGACGGCAGCCAACCAGTACCGCCTGTATCAGCTGATCCGTTTTCATGTCTGTCATGGAGCAGATATCGCAAGCCTAAGAAAGGTAGATGTGCGGGTCATGGTGACCATCGCCCGTCCGTTGTCGGAATTGATGGCAGAGGGAAAGATCAGCCAGGATCTGTATTATCTTTTATCCGGCCTGGAGCTTTTTGTGCCGCCGCTTCGAGAACGAAAGGAGGATCTTAAGACAAAGATCGAGGAGACCATTCGTGACTGCTGTGAGCATTATTCCCGTTATCATGTGCTGACGAAGGGAGCCATGGAGATCCTTCTGGATTATCCGTGGAAGGGAAATCTGTTCCAGATAGAAAGCTTCTGCGAACGATTGATTTTGATGGCGGGTAAGCGTTCCATCGATGAGATTGCGGTGAAGAGGCTTCTGGAGGAATTGTATCCGGAGCGGATTTTGGGCTGTGACGGTGCGCAGATCAAAGAGGCGGATAGGATACAGAACCAACAGAAAAAAAACCTGCCGGATCAGGAAGTACGGATCCGTGAACTGCTTTATAAATTCAGCGGAAACCGCGAAAAAACCGCGCAGGCGCTGGGAATCAGCAAGGCAACGTTGTGGCGGCATATGAAAAAATACGGAATTTCCGACGGAAAATAAAAATTTGTAACTGTTCAGAGCCAAGCAAAATTTCACAAATCAGACGTGAAATGCTTGCATTTTTAAGGCTGATTTTGAAATTTTATTTGGC
>CAVALB010000114.1:0-5942 GCA_963589345.1 uncultured Selenomonadales bacterium
TTTGTAAACCCGTAGGTAAACCCACGAAATCGGAGGATTTTTGAGGTATTTTAGCGCAGTCCAAAAGCGGTATTTACTACGCTGCTTAGCTCTTCCGGTTTATTGTACTTTACCTTCGCATAGATGTCCATCGTCATTTTGCTGTTCTCATGACCGGCAAGATACTGCACCGTCTTCGGATCCACGGATGCATGGATCAGATTGGTAATATACGTGTGCCGCAGCATATGCGGTGTCACCTTGAAATCCATCGTATACACCAGTTTTGGATTCTTTGGATGATGCTCTCCCAACTTCGGTGTCACCTTATATCGGATGGGCTGCCCATTCACATGAGTGTAATAACAGCGTTCTGCTGTAGAACGAACTGTTATGTAATTCCATACCCTGTCAAACTGTGATAACGTCAGAACGTTTCCCTGTCTGTTCGAGACAACGTATTCCGAATTAGATTTTTCCTTTTCAGCCTTCAGACACTCCACCAGGCATTTAGGGATCGGGATATCTCTTTTCGCTGCAGGTGTCTTTAGCAGTGTGCTGACCGTCGGTTGTTTCCCCTCGCCATGCCACGCACGCCTTACGGAAATATACGGCACTTTCTCATCAAGAAATACACAATCCCATTGCAGTCCCAGGATTTCCTCCCTGCGAAGCCCGGCATATAGACCAATCATTGCAAAGGTATACGGCGGAAGATCGCGAACTGTATCCAGCAAAATTGTCACTTGCTCATCGCTTAAAGCTTCTCTCCTTTGTGCCGGTTTGCCGCCTCTTGCTGACAAGGTTTTTGACGGATTGTCATGGATCACCTTGCTTTCTTCTGCTGAGTTGAAAATGTTCTTGATCAGCATATTCATCTTACCATAGGTACCGGAGGAACATTTCGATACCGGAACCATCAGCAAGCGAAGATCATCTGCCGTCACCTCGTCCATATACATCTGTCCGATCGGTTCCACAATATATTTTCTCACCGCCCGTTCATACCCGTCCAATGTATTCGGACGCACGGTTCCGGAGCGCATCTTCAGCCATTTTTCGCAATACTCTTCGACGGTCGGATTTTCTCTGTGAAAAATAGCTTCCGCTACCTTTTTCTGTGCCTCCTGTACCCGTTCGTACAGTTCCTCGCGCGTCAGCCCGTAAATCGCCACCCGCTTTCCGTCTGCATCCAGGATTCTTGTCCTGTAATATTGTATTCCTCTCATCATAACGGTTCCGTATTCCGGAAGTTCCTCCGGGATCTTTTTTGCCTTTGCCATATTCATTCCTCCTGCTTGAATTCATACATTTTTGTGTTGCTGTTTTCATTATCCCGAGGTACTGCATTTCTCTCAAGGATGTCGAATGTATGTAAAAAGGGTGGAGATTTTCAATCATCTCCACCCTGTCATTCTCTGATTTACTCTTATTCCCACATTGCAAAAGCATCCTCTAATACTCCTGCAAGCTGCTCCGGTCTGTTGTATTTCACTTTTGCGTAGATATCCATCGTAATCTTGCTACTCTCGTGACCAGCAAGATACTGAACCGTTTTCGGATCCACTGATGCATGAATCAAATTGGTAATATAGGTATGCCGCAGCTGGTGCGGTGTCACCTCAAAGTCCAGACTGTAAACCACATTTCCATTGTGTGCAGCCTTCTGGCCAAGCACCGGCTTAACTATGTGCTTCACTCGTTTGCCGTTTTCATAGCGGTAATAGCACCTTTCCTTTGTTGTACGAGTTACAATGTACTGCCACAGTCTCTTGAACTGCGTATAGGACAGCGGCTCTCCATCCCGATTTGCCACCACATAATCCGATGTTGCTGTTTTCTTTGCCTCCTTCAAACATTCCAACAGATTATCCGGCAATGGAACATTTCTATATGCCGCCTTTGTTTTTAACTCCGTCAGAACAACCGGACGGTTGTGTTCTGTATGCCATGCCCGGCGAACCGTCAGATATGGTGCCTCACAGTCCAGATAAACGGAATCCCATTGCAGTCCGAGAATTTCTTCTCTTCGCAATCCTGCATATAGCCCCAGCATAACAAATACATAGGGTGGCAGTCCGCGAATTGCATCCAGCAATCTTTCGACCTGCTCATCCGTAAGCGGAAGCCGATCCCTTTGCGGGATTCCACCGCCATTCATCTTCAGATATATCGTAGGATTCTCATCTATGACCTTGCTTTCCAGGGCCGCAGTGAAAATGCACTTGTAAATGACATTTACCGATTTGTACACGGATTCCGATTTCTTTGATGCCTCCAACAGGGCCATACGAATATCATCTGCTGTCACATCGCCCATGTGCTTATCTCCCAACGGCTTCACGATGTAGTTCTTAACCTTCGATGTGTAATCGATCAGAGTTGTCATCCGTATCTGTGCCGACTGCATCAACAGCCATTTTTCACAATACTCTTCAACCGTTGGCGTACTGCGGCGAAATGTCTTGCCCTCAATCTGTCGGATCGCTTCCTGTTCTTTCTCATAAAGCTCTTCTCTTGTTTTCCCATATAAGGAAATGCGTCGTCCCTGCTGGTCCGTTACGCGCGTTCGATAATATTGTGCTCCCTTCATAACGACGGTACCGTAATCTGGAAGCAGCATTCTTCTTGCTGCCATATCATTACCTCCAATTCTTTTGATGCTTTCATTATTACGAATTCATCATCTTCACTCAACGATGTCGATTTCAGCGCCGAAAGCTTCGAGGTTTGCGATATGTTGTCGCATGGCTGCGTTCCACCGGTTTTGCACGGTGCGTGCATTTTGCGATATACTCCTGAATCCCTACTTCTGTAAAATAAACGCAGCCATTTTCCACATACTGAACGTAGGTAATCATTCCATCTGTTCTCGCGGCGTCTAATGTCTTAACGCTGATTCCCAGCAGATGGGCCGCTTCCTTCCTTGTAATCAGTTTATCCATCTCCTGACTCCCCTTCCTTTCGGCATTTGCCCTGTTTTCTTCTCTCTGCCTGTTCCGGAATGTAATACCCCAGCTGAACCCTGACCGCCTCGTCGATGCCGTGCATTTGCCCCTTACTTACACGGCCAAGATAGCGAATCACACACATCTTGTCGCAGGTGTCCAGCTGCTCAGCCAGCACCATGGAAGGCCTGGCCAATCCCTGTGCCTTTCGGAGCAGGTAATGTGTCGGCTGCCTTCGTTTCTTCTCGACTTTGGATGTCAGCGGTGCAATCGTGATTGTCGGTGAATGATAATTTCCGACATTATTCTGAAGAACCACAACCGGGCGAATGCCGCCCTGCTTTGATCCCACCGGAACACCGAGATTGGCGAGGTAGAGATCTCCCCGCCGGTAAACCCAGTTTTCTTTCATGAGCTGTTGTCTCCAATCTCCATATACTTGTATGGATAAGGTCTGCCGGTGTAATACGAAAATGTATCTTCCGACAGTTCCTTCTGAAAATATGGTTTCCCTGCACTTTTTCTCTTTACCCCAGGGATATAGGATTTCTCACAAGCGGCAGTGTGCTTCACTGCTCCATTGGTTTTGTCCATCCCGCCTTCTTTGTGGCCGGACCGCGAATTACGGAAGTATCATTGTCCCTGACAGGTATTAACACCACCGCCGGTTGCAATCCGGCATTTGCTTCTGCGATTCCGCTTCACCCCTTACGGGCATCATGGCGTGCAGTCTAAGGCTCCTCCTGTCAGTAATGTGCTTGGAGAATGAGTATTCAGTTTTCAAAGTGCAATAGCCTTGTTGCCTCGGCTGTAAAATAAGTATAATAAGGAACTCCAAATCACAACACTGCCTCAGAGAAAGGTTTACCCCTTCTTTGAGAAGTGGTAACAAAGCTAAACCTATACCTGAAATAATTTTTCCGAGGAGCACTAACGTAAGAATGCTCACCTGATGTGCCTCCATTGATATAGAAAAAGCCGACTGGCCCTCAAAAGAAAACCAATCGGCTGTGTATAATAAATTTTATGTTAGCCCTGCAACTTGGCTAATAACCTGTCTGTTTTTATAACATAGGCGTATGCTTCAGGATTGACCTTTCTCATATAACGAAGAGAAGCCAATTTTTCCTGCTCTATCTTCATATCCAAGAACTCCGCATAGTCATTTACGCGCAGATATTCTGTATCTGACAGCAGACACACAGCCATATGCATGATCCTAGCAGCTCCTCCAGCGGCAATCTCCGGTGTATAGTTCTCAGCATAAATATGGCTTCTCAGCTCTCGAATACCCTTCACATAAACCGGATATTCCTCTTTGCTCACTTTTCCACGAGAGGCAATACATAACGCAGCTTCAAAAGTATCCCACAAGCAATCTTTACTGCTGCTTTCAATTCCTCGATAAGCAATTTCCGCCTGTGCAATCTTTCCATATGTAGGTCCTATCTGCTGAAAATCGGTAAATATCTCCAGCAGAGAAGATACATCATAGAACTGCTTCATGACTTCCATATCTTTTCCGCTGTTTAACGGAATACCTGTGGTGCGCGGTGCAAATGCTGTCAGTTTATCCGCCAGAATGCAGTTTGCTGACGGCAGAGAAACAGTAATGTATTCCGGTTCTGTCAAAAGAAGATCATTCTGAATTTCTTTTTGAACCAACTCTGAGTAATGATTGTGTTCAAAAAGAACATCCAAAAGAATATAGAATGGCCGGTTATTGATCGGTGAATCATAGGTGAACTTAAAATGTCTCTTTTCGATATTGTTCTTTCCTATCCGCTTCTGTTCCTGGGCAGCCTTAAAAGGGAAAATCTCCGACGCACGCTCCAAATACTTATCCAAATCTGTCCCCGGCTCGACAATAATATCAATATCTGTGGATAATCGACGCGGATGCTCCATCAGCAGCATAAGGCAGGTACCACCTTTGAAAATAAAAGGCATACCAACCTTAGCAAGTGCTTCCAACAGTCCAAACGCATATACAGCACGTTCCAAAAGTACAGGATCTCTATGGCTGGTCCTTTGTAGCTCTCTAATATGTTCTTCGGCAAAATTCTCTTGTAACAGCATATTTTTACCTCTTTGTTCGTAATGTGATGTTTGTTTTCTCTCTAATCAGTTTCTTTATTTTTTTATCAACGGCTCTGCGTGCTGCATATCTAAATAGGCAACTCTCATCTACCACATACATAGAAAACGCGTCCTCGTATATAATCGGATATTCACTCTCGCTGACAGCATCCAGCAATAACGGGTCTGCAACTACATCAACAAGCAATTTCTCCAACCGTGTATGCCATGGAGTTCCAGCGCTTTTCGGTGCTTCCGTTGTTAGCTTGTTGATGACAATCATATTGTCGCTCCAATACTGCTGATACATTTCTGGCGTTGGGTTAACAAACACTTTTCCAAAATACTGATCCTTTAGCATGTCAAACACAAATTCTATCACATCAGATTCCACAGATAAAAATAGAACGTTATGTGCAAGTTGATGATTTACAAAATCATTAAGCTGAATCAGTTCCATGATAGAGAAATCGACCAGCGGATATTGTTCCTGTATCAAAGCTGCCACTTCTACCGCCAGATCAGAGTATTCGTGGTCATATGGTCTTGCATTATTACCCGGAAAGCAGTACAGGCCGTTACCAACACGAGCCAGATCACCATCCTTAACCATTGACGCAAATCTCTTATAAAAGGAAGAATCGCTTAATTTATATCCTGCATTACGGAACGATTGTAATACTTGCTGTCTGCTGAAACATTTTTGATTCTTTACCCCTTCAAAATATCTCAAATCGGTCATTCCTATACCTCTATCTGTTTATTTTTGCGGCAGTAAACGTCATTTACTGCCGATATAATAACAGTATATTTATACCAAACGCTTTTGTCAATATTTTTGCGGCAGTAATCTCGTTTTGCTGCCGCAAAAATATCTCTTGCATACAGCATGACCAATATTTCAAATTCTATGCACATTCAAGTCTTTTTGACTTG
>CAVALB010000115.1:0-5830 GCA_963589345.1 uncultured Selenomonadales bacterium
ATGCCGCAAATTCCTTGATATTACGGGCTTTTCCGCTGTTTAGTCCATAAATAACACCCTCATTAGAAAGACAAAAGTCAAAGGTTTGACCGCTGAAGCCGTCATTGGAAATCGTGGAACCGAAGTAAATATTGTTGGACTGCTCGCCTTCGCCCTTTACCAGCATATCGCTCTTTGCGATGGCGTAGGTCTCGTCTGCAACCTCCTGACCGTAGAGATGGATGGAGACCTTCTTGCCGTATTCTGCCGCAACCTCGCGAATTCTCTGGTCAGCCACCGTGAGCATCCCGCCTGTTCCGCAGGCTCCGTCATAAATGCGGTAGGTATTGTCCTGAATTTTGTCTTTCACCGGAACAAAGGCAAGGTCTGCTATCAGCTCGACGATATCCCTGGGCGTGAAATGGCGTCCTGCATCGGTGATGTTGGTTTCCTCGTTAAATTTACGGATAACTTCCTCAAAAACCGTGCCCATGGTGTGGTTGTCCAGTGCTGGAAGGGTAACACCTGCGGCAGTGGTGACCGGTCTGGAGGAGAGATTGATGGACTGGTCAGTAAATTTACTGATCAGCAGGCCAAGGATATCGTGGTCAGAGAGCTTATCGATCTGGTTACGGAATTCAAACTTTTTGATGATGTCCTGCACATTCCTGGAAAAGCCGTCCAGATATAGAATGAAGTCCGCGCGGAGCTGCTGCTGATTGGTGCGTGATTTCAGGTCGGACAGCGTATATGGCGAACTGTTGCAGAAGGCTTCTCCTGCCGCAGCGCACAGTGCCTCGTCCTGCTCCGTGATACCGGCTGCATCCAGATTCTTCTTCATTTCAAGAACCGCCTTTTTGGTCGGTTCCAAAACCGCGTCAAAACGACGAATCACCATCATCGGCAGGATGATTTTACGGTAATCGCCCACATCATATACATCTACAAGACAATCGTTGGCAATACCAAAGAGAAAGGACACCAACTGTCCGAAATTTGCTTTTTCCATTACTGTACACCGCCTTCTTCTGTGAGTTCCATGATATCGGAAATATCACAGTGAAGCGTGCTGCATATCTTCACGAGAATCTCCGTATTTACATTTTCATTCTTGCCAAGCTTTGCAAGCGCGCCGGTGCTGATACCGGCATCTTTTCTGAGCTGGGTCTTGGTCATATCCCGGTCGATCAATATCTTCCAGAGCTTTTTATATGAAACCGCCATTGCTTGTCCTCCCAAAGCAAAATCTAATATTTGAAAATCAAATCATTTGTTTCATTATAGCACCTCGACATGGCCCATTCAAGGCAATGTTAGAAATTCGCGAACATTTTACATCCCAATCTCTTGACAACAAATGATCATGCCCCTATAATGATGTTAGGTTTTAGCGAACAGGTGAACGGAGGAACTGATATGAACGGCAATTTTGGGAAATTTATCGAGCAGAAGCGCAAGGCTCTTGGCATGACGCTTCGGGGACTCGCCGCTGAGCTTGAAATCGCACCTGCATTCATGAGCGATATTGAAAAGGGGCACCGTTATCCGCCCAACAGGGACAAGCTTTATGATATGGCAAGAATCCTGCATTTAAGCGAAGAGGATACCAATACGATGTTTGACCTCGCGGCAGGCGAGCGTGACAACACGGTTTCGCCGGACCTGCCAGAGTACATCATGGGTAATGAAAAAGCCCGCACAGCCCTGCGCATGGCGCGCGACAGCAATGCTTCTGACGCAACATGGCAGAAGGTAATTGAGATGCTTGAGCAGGAGGAGAAGGAGAAAAAACAGGATTGATTCATTACAACTACTCTCCGGCACAATTGGAGGATAAGGCAAACGAACTTCTTTGCCGATTCGATGCTGAACGTCTTGAGATTACAAAGCCTATTGATGTCTATGCTGTCATCGAGCAATGCCTGGACGTGCCCTATGACTGGAAATACATCACACCGGATCAATCCATTTGGGGTATGACATTCTTCAAGCCCGGATATCAATGGGTATGGCCGGAGCCGCGATATAAGGCCGGTATGCTTCCTGAAAAGCTGTTTTTTGATCAGGGAACCATCTTGATCGACAGCTTCCTGACGGAGCTTTCGGATCGCGGTCCCGAGAACTTTACGGTCATGCATGAGGTCTTTCATCAGGTACTTCATAAGAAGTGCTTTGCCCACACAAGCGGCGATTACAAACATGAAACACGGAGGGAAAACCTCAATCTGCGAACCGGGAAGAGATATCGTTCTTCTCTTGAAATCTGCGAATACCAGGCCAACTTTTGTGCTGCCTGCTTCCTGATGCCGCGAGTGCCTGTAACTGCCATGTTCCGTCGCTTAGCATCACCCGGTCGAAACACTTTTGCAGATGAATCTATTGTAGCGGAAATGGCTGCTGCCTTCAGTGTTTCCAAGAGTGCAATGCGAATCCGTTTGCAATCACTCGGTCTATCAAAGTAACAATCAGGGGATGTGCTGCATTCCCTTTTCTTAAAACGAAGTGTAAGGAATTAGCGAACATATTAACACCAGAAAGCGAGGTTTACGAATGCCTGAAGTCACATACCGATGCCAGAAGAAGTGCCCCATAAAGAAGCAATGCTTTATTCTGAAAACGGCGGGACATATCAAAGAACCGATCCAGGTTCTACATAAGTGCCCTGCTGTGCGGGGTAAGGATATCCTGCTTACCATCGGCGGTGAACGTCCGCCATAACTGAATCTTACAACATATTGCTTGCAAATAAGCCGCAGAGACGTGCTACATTGCAGAATTTCCCGAAACGCTGTTTTGGATTTCTGTGCATGTCTTTGCGGCATTTTCTATTCAGGAGGCCTGGAATGCTGATAAATTTACAACTTACAAAAGACATATGATTAGGAGCGTGATATAATGAATATTAAACGAAAAGCCAACCTTGATGATGGCTGCAATCCCGAACTTGTCCAAGGTGCGAAGTTCGATGGTTTGCTTGAAATCCCAGTGATTTCCGCACCTTCCAGTATTACAATTCCTACCGGCTTTACGCCCTTCACCAGAAGGGAGAAGGCGCTTGGTACAGACGATGCGATTTGTTTCTTTGAAAAGGATCCAAAATTCGCGGAGGTTCTGATTGACCCTGCTGCCTATATTGAGGATTTTCGCCGGTTCCGGTATTTGCTCCCCACTGACTGTTCTCTGTACATAGATGCGCCGTTAGCAGCCCAGATTATCAATCTTTATCGCAGCAGAGTCATTGCAAGCTACTATCAGAGAAATGGTTGCAATGTTTATCCGATGGCACGTTGGGGCAACGAATACACCTACACTACGGCTTATTTTCCTGAGCGTATTGCTTTCTTAGGCCTGCCCAAGCACAGCATTATTTGCATAGGTACTTATGGCTGTATCAGCAGCCGCATTGAAAAATACCATTTCAAGCATGGCCTTGAAGCGATGCTTGAAACGCTTGCTCCGAAAGTGGTCCCTGTCTACGGTTCTATGCCAGATGACATTTTCGGCGATTATCTGCAATGTACAGAGTTCATCCAATACCCTGATTGGACGACTCGGATGCATGGAGGTGGTCGTTAATGGGCAGTGGAAGAAGCGGATTGTATTCCGGCACTCATGGAGACAATGCAGTGCCGGGAAGTTCATACTATATGGATCCTGATGATGATTTCAGCAAATTCATTAAGAAACGAAAGGATATTGACGTCAACGGTTTTTACGATGTTATTGCTCACGGAACAACCAAGACAATACAAATACAGCATAACGGAAAACCCGTTTTTATTACACACCGAACTGCTGCAAGACTGTTCGCCAAGGATCCGAATTTCAAAGGAAAATCAATACGACTGCTGTCCTGTGAAACAGGCGGCGTCTCTCGCGGTTTTGCGCAGGGTTTAGCCGATCGATTGAATGTGGTTGTTGAAGCACCAACGAAACTCGTCTGGGCGAGACCGGATGGCAGCTATTTTGTCGCAGGCCGCAGCAAGTCAAATTTCTATCGCCCTGATATGAACAATCGGGGACGATTTATAAAATTCTATCCGAGAGGTACAAAAAAATGAGTGAAAAGATAATATGTGAAAAATGTGGCACGGAAATGCAGCCCCATCATAAAGGCAGTACATGTGGCATGTTGTGTCCTAATTGCGGCTGGGGATGGGTTACAACCTGCTCTTCTCCAATTGATGCAGATGAAACAATGTACACGATTCGTTTCTGCAAGCCTGAAAAGACAACTGCCGCTATGGTTAAGCTGTATGCAAAACTGACCGGAACAAATTTCATGCAGGCCAAAAAAGCCTTAGAAGAAGGTGACGCCGTTTTTTCTGCATTGGCGGCAGATATTCAAAAGCATATTGCGGAATTTCACGCTTCTGGGATGCAATTTAATATCACACCAGCCTATCCCTATGATATGAACGAAATGTGTAGCGAGGAAGAGCATGAACATTGAAGGATACACCGATTACCTGCTAAACTGCTGCTTCACGGATGACAGCTTCGATCCTGAAGATCACGAGGATCACTTAAAGGCATCCTGGGAGTTATTTGAAAACTATTCCTGGGAGGATGTATATCCTGTTTGGGCGCGGCATCTCCATGAAAACTGCCTTACCCCAACAGATGTGATCAATTTTGTCAACCTCTATATATACTACGATGCAGCCAGCAAGAAGATTCCCGATCCTTTGGATTTTATCAGCTATCTTTATTACCGGGTCGATATGGATCTGTATTGGGATGAGGCTGGAGAACTGTTCGAGGGACTGGCAATCAACATTCTGTCAAACCATGGTCTTACAAATATGATGGAAGACCCCTATTATGATCCAACAAAAGATGATCGGATACGAAGCCGGATAACCGCTTTAAGAAATAAAGCAGCACAGTGAAGCAATCGTAAATGCATTAAACAGTGCCCACCAATTTCGAAGATCGATGGGCACTGCTCGTATATCTCAATCTATCAGCCTTCTTAGATCACTCCAAAGTGCCGCAGGGCATTCATGATGGCTTCTTCCTTCTCCGGTGGGCATTGCGGAACAATCGCGTCCTCAGACTTCGGTTTATTGTAGCTGTCGCTGACATCAAGCCCGCATTTGCGTTTCACCTGAGATATATACAGAGATGATACCTTAAAACCGTTCTGTTCCAGAACATAATTCTTGATCTGCGCATAGGTTGCCTGACCGCGCTTCTCCTGAAGCATTTCCTCAACATCCACATCGATGTCGATATGTAGACTATTTGTCCGCACTAAGAGACATACCGTCTCAACATGCACAGTCATTGGAAATAAATCAATCCCTTCTGCCTTTCTCATCTCATATCCTTTCTTTGTCAGATACTTAAGATCTCTCGCAAGAGTTTCGGGGTTGCAGGAAACATAGACCACACGGTCAGGCTGAAGTTTTACAAGCGAAGACAGGAACTTCTCACCACTGCCGCTTCTCGGTGGATCCATAAACACGACATCAATCTTTTCTTTTTTATCTGCAAGCTCCACCATAAACTCACCGGCATCCTGATTGTAAAAGCGGATATTGTGAATATCATTCTGCTTGGCATTGATAATCGCATCTTTCACAGCATCTTTGTTCAGTTCCACTCCAATGACGGACTGCGCATGTTTGGCTGCTACCATGCCAATCGTACCGGTTCCACAGTAAGCGTCCAGCACCTTTTCTTTTCCTGTCAGGCCTGCATATTCCATCGTCTTTCGGTATAACTTCTCCGTCTGTTCCGGATTCACCTGATAAAAAGACTTCGGTGAAATTTTAAAGGTAAGTCCGCACAAACGATCCTGAATGTAACCCGGTCCATATATTACCTGTTCTTTTTCTCCCAGAAC
>CAVALB010000116.1:0-5805 GCA_963589345.1 uncultured Selenomonadales bacterium
AAACACATACTCCCAACAGCATTTATTCCACTGGGAACAATTGTTACCGTGTTCGCCACTATAATGGTACCGTGATTTAGGACAAATCTGGAGACGAATCTTAATGAATCTGGTATACTAAAAAACACACAACACACGGAGGTTCATTATGTCTCGTACCAGAAGAAATTTTAGTTCCAAATTCAAATCCGATCTCGTGCTTGAAGTGCTCAAAGGCGAAAAGGATCTCAATACCATCGCCGTTGAAAACAATATCCAACCAAATCTTCTCCGCAACTGGAAGAAAGAATTCTTGGAAATTTCATGAAATCAGAAATTTCATAATTTTTATGTTGCAAAGCGGACGTTTCCATAATAGAATAAAGCTCGGAGAGAATGCAAATTACATTGTGTAATCAGATTGCTCTCCGATTTTTTATGTCCCAAATGTCAAATCTTTGAAATTAAGCATAGCCGAAATCGTTTTGCCATACAGTATTGGAATATGGAAGAGCAGTATCTGAGAAACTGCTGGAAAGTGAACTGATATGGAAAAAGCAAAATAAAAATAAGAGGAGAAAAATTATGAAGAAAGAGATGGTACTGGCAGCAGCTGTACTTTTCTGTGTGGCCATGGCAGCAGGTTGCCAAAAGACTAAAACTGCAAAGGAGACTGCCGAGGCAGCTACAAAGGAGACTACCGAGGCAGTAACTGAAGAAGCAGGAACAGGAGACAAGGAAGATTCCGTTGAGATGTCAAATTCTTGGATCGAGACGGATGCTGCCTTGGAGACCGCGGCAGTGAAAGATGAGCTTGTCGGCGGGTGGACGAAGGCGGAGTCGCCTAAGCTGACAGATGAGGTGAAAGCGTACTTTGCAGAGGCGTTCCCGGATGGAACAAGCACATTTTATGAGCCTGTAGCGCTTCTTGGTACACAGGTTGTATCCGGCACCAACTATAAGATTCTGTACAGGAAGATTTCCATTGGAAACGCTGACGCTGTTGATACATACGGCATTGGCACGATTTACGTAGATCTTCAGAATAACGTAGAACTTCTTGATGCTGGGGAGACTGGTATTCCTACACATCTCGATGAAGGCGGCTGGACTACGTACGATGTGACAGACCTTACCGATGATGAGAAGAACGCCTTTCAGGATGCGTTTCATGGAATGACGGGAGTTTCTTATGATCCGCTTGCCGTTATCGCCGAGAGTGATGATGGATACTATGTACTGTGCGAGGCTAAGGTTGTTTATCCAGGAACCGAGATGTACTATGCAGTTGTTGAAATCAACAAGACCGAGACAGGAAATCTCAAGATCGGAGAGATCGCGGATCTCGTTGCAGAAGGAAAGTAGGAAAATTTGTAACTGTTCAGAGCCAAGCAAAATTTCATAAATCAGACGTGAAATGCTTGCATTTCTAAGGCTGATTTTGAAATTTTATTTACGCGAGTAATGAGCCAAAGTTCGAGCTTGCTCGAAACCTTGGCGAATACCGCGATGGCGAGGAAAACTTGCTAAGCAAGTTTTCCGTAGCTGGCGGATACGCCACACCGACGAAATGCGAAGCATTTTGGAGGTTGGTTCTGAACAGTTACGAAAATTTTAAACGAGGGAGATGAATGGATGCATATCCACGATCAGAATTCGGATACATCTAGAAGAACGACACACATTTTCAGCAACCGCGATCTAAGGATCCTGCTTGTTCCGTTAATTGTCGAACAGATTTTAAATTCCCTGATGGGAACGGCAGACAGCATGATGGTGAGCAATGTCGGGCCTGCCGCAATCTCGGCAGTTTCCTTAGTTGACTCCATCAATATTCTGGTGATCCAGGCATTTTATGCGCTGGCAGCAGGCGGAACCATTGTGTGTTCCCAGTATATCGGCCAAAAAGATAAGAAAAATGCGGAGGAATCAGCCAGACAGCTCGCCTTTGTGGTGGCTCTCATTTCGACAGTTGTCATGGCACTCTGCCTTCTGACCCGCAGACCGCTTTTACGGCTGATCTTTGGCAGCGTGGAAGCGGATGTCATGCAGGCGGCACAGATCTATTTCTTTTATACCGCCCTGTCATTCCCGTTTATTGCTCTTTACGATGCGGGCTCATCGATTTACCGCGCACAGGGCAACACGAGACTTCCGATGACCATTGCCGTCGTTTCAAACGGCTTGAATATAGCCGGAAATGCGGTGCTGATCTGGATCTTTCACCTGGGAGTTGCCGGTGCAGCAATCGCAACTCTTGGCTCGCGGGTGATCTCTGCAGTGGTTGTATTTGCGTTCCTTCGAAATCAAAACCAGCAGATTTCGGTGCGGGATTATCTGCATATCCGCCCCGACGGACATCGGATTATGCGGATTCTTTCTCTTGGAATTCCGAACGGGATAGAAAATGCGATGTTTCAGTTTGGAAAGCTGGCGATCCAGTCTACGGTATCGACGCTTGGAACTGTTGCGATCGCAGCGCAGGCGATGACCAATATCCTGGAAAACCTGAACGGAATCGCGGCCATCGGAATCGGAATCGGGATGATGACCATTGTTGGTCAGTGCCTTGGAGCAGGTCGGAAAGATGAGGCCATCTACTATATCAAGAAGCTGACGATCCTCTCTGAGATCGTGATCATCGCAAGCTGTCTTTTGGTATATCTTGCAACAAAGCCAATCACGGCTTTGGGCGGTATGGAGCCGGAGAGCGCAAAAATGTGTCTCTATATGGTTGGCTGGATCACGGTGGTAAAGCCGCTTGTATGGGCCCTTGCCTTCATTCCGGCCTACGGTATGCGGGCTGCAGGGGATGTGCGGTTTTCCATGATCATCTCCTGCGTCAGCATGTGGGTCTTTCGTGTTACCCTGTGCATCTACCTTTGCCGCGTGCATGGTTTTGGACCGATCGCGGTATGGATCGGCATGTTTACCGACTGGACGATCCGCGGGATTGTATTTACCCTGCGGTTTATGAGCCGCAGATGGCTGACGCATAAGGTTGTATAGGATGACATCTGCTCGTTATTGTCCGGAATGTTTACAAATTCCCTGTTTCGTGCTATGCTTTAGCAAATGTGCCGTCAGGTGCATGAGTGGAAGCATGCAACAGCAAACGAGGACAAGGAGGTTTTAACATGGCCGTAACGTTGAAAGAAATTCAGGATGCGAAAAGTCGTATTGCCCC
The DNA here is from genome assembly GCA_963589345.1 of uncultured Selenomonadales bacterium. GTDB lineage: Bacteria > Bacillota > Clostridia > Lachnospirales > Lachnospiraceae > Brotaphodocola. The sequence goes on from CAVALB010000116.1 coordinate 3,167, forward strand.
TTATATTGTACAGACCCCTTTATTGCGGCTGTACAACCTTGACGAGGCTCTTGGCTGTGAGGTCTATGCGAAGGCGGAATGTATGCAGATCACCGGAGCCTTCAAGCTTCGCGGTGCGATGAACAAGGTTCTCTCTTTGTCAAAGGAGGAGCTTGCCTGCGGGATCGTGGCCGCATCGTCCGGAAACCACGGAAAAGGCATTGCCTATGCCGCAAAGCTTCTGGGTGCAAAGGCAACCATTGTGATGCCAAATACAGCGGCAAAGGTGAAGGTGGATGCCATCCGCACTCTGGGGGCTGAAATTGTTTTGTGCGATGTCAGTGAGCGCTTCGAGGTAGCTGCAAAAATCTGCAGGGAACGCGGTGCAACGATGGTGCCGCCGTTTAACGACGAGACCGTCATGGCCGGACAGGGTACTGTGGGGCTAGAAATCATAAGCCAGTATCCAAAGCTTGACATGGTAGTGGTCCCGGTAAGCGGAGGCGGACTGATCGGCGGCGTTGCTACGGCTATCAAGGCACTTTCTCCAAATACCAAGGTCTATGGTGCGGAGCCAGCAGCCCTGCCACGTTATACGGAAAGCCTGAAGGCAGGAAAGCCGGTTCGGGTGGAAGCGAAAAAATCCATTGCCGATGCCTTGGTTGCACAGATGCCGGGAGATCTTTGTTTTCCTTCTGTGGTAGCGCATACCGATGGCTTTGCGAATGTGGAGGATGCGTATCTGTTAAAGGCCTGGAAGCTTCTTTTAACGGAAGGAAAGCTTCTTTGCGAACCCTCCTCTGCGATCGGCATGGGAGCGGTGCTTCAGGGGCTGATTACGGTGCAAAAGTCGGACAAGGTATGCTTCCTGATTTCCGGCGGAAGCGTTGGCTTGGAGCAGCTTGATATCTTAAAGAATGTATAAGTTTGAAAATGGAGGATATTATGAAAAAGAAATTAGTTCTGGTACTGGCAGCAATGACCATCAGCACGGCGGCAGCAGGCTGTGCAAAGCATGAGAAGATCGCTGTACCGGTCGTAGAAGAGACAACAGCAGCCACAGAAGAAAGCACAGAGGCTGCGGATGAAACTGCAAATATGGCAAATCCGTGGATTACCACAGACAAAGAAGGCCTGCTTGCTGCAACCGGCTTTGACATGGAAGCACCGGAGGGAGCTACGGACGTAATCTATTCCTATATGGAAAGCGATATGCTTGCACAGATGGATTACATGCTGGATGGGATGATCTTTGTATACCGGATGCAGTTTGCTGATGAGTTTACCGATATTTCCGGTATGGAATATACTTGGGACGCAGAGGAAGACGGCACTGTTTCTGACAGACAGGCAAAATATTATGTTTATACCGGATCGGAAACTGAGGATGGCATCCAGATGGTCAACTGGTATGATGCAGTTCCGGGTGTTATGTATTCCTTAAGCGCTATGGGTTCTGATCTGGACGGCATGGATATCCAGGCCTATGCAGAAAACATCTTTGTACCGCTGCAGGGCGAAGTGGACGGCGATGCAGATGGGGATGCTGAGGGTGATACCGAGGCAGTCGAAGAAGCTGCAGAGGAGACCACAGCTGCAATTCAATAAGAACTGTCAAGTGTGCACAAAAAAAGGTGATAAAAACTGTCAACTTTGTGCACACTTTTCTTTTCGACTATGATACTATAATGGACGTAAACCCCCCAATACATTATATAGTTTTTGCAACAAAACGAAATACCTTCTCCTGAAACGACCGGTTCCCCAACCGGTCGTTTCGCTTTTCTATAGTGGTACCAGGATCAAAAGGTCGAAAATCCGATGCAAGCGTGCCTACGCGATGAGAGCTTTGATCTTGAAGAACAATCAGATCGTGAGGACACAAGATGGAAATCTACGTATCCATGATGCGCGTGGATCATACACTTACAAAAGAACAGGAACAGGATTTAAAGAGCCGCCTGTCCTTAAAACGACTAGAAAAGATCAACCGGCTTCGTTTTGATGCAGACCGACGCCTTTCCCTTGGTGCCGGTCTGCTTTTGGATCAGGGTCTAAGGAGGTTTGGCCTGCGGGAACAGACGGAAGTTTTTGGCACAGTGGAAAACGGAAAGCCCTGTCTTTTGCATCATCCGAAGATCCAGTTTAACCTGTCTCATTCCGGGAATATGGTCATGGCGGCCTTTTCCTCCTGCCCGGTGGGCTGCGATGTAGAACGAAAGCAAAAGGCACGGATGGAAGTGGTGAAACGCTTCTTTGCCCCGGAGGAACAAAAGCTGCTTCGGGAAGCGAAAACAACGAAGGAGCAGGATGCCTTATTCGGCCGCCTGTGGACCTTAAAGGAAAGCTATCTGAAGGTAGAAGGCCGCGGCATGGCAATGCCGCTTAACAGCTTTTCTCTGGATCTTTCCGGTCATCCCAAGCTTTCCTGCGAAGCTTCAGACAACTACCTTTTTCATGAATTTTTCCTGCCGGATTACAGCGCTTCGGTATGTGTGAAACGAAACGTGACGGGGGAAGCCGGAAGGTTTTTTTTCTCTTTTCAAACGATGGAAGATATGTTATGATGGTACTAGCGCACTGACACATTCATATTTCGACTAATCGACTTGTCTATTTTCCCATTGAACTGCGTTGACTTCAATCGACGATGCCACCGC
>CAVALB010000117.1:0-5783 GCA_963589345.1 uncultured Selenomonadales bacterium
TTATGTGTGCTGGGGCGGGCGCTTTCTACTGTACTGGCTCCATACAGTAATAAACCGACCATAACGGTATTGAAAAATTCTTAATAAATTGGCTTCACTACGATAATAATGTGCAAGCAGTAAGATATTGTTTATCCCTTCTTAGATTGCTTGCGGTAGGATACCTGAAGAAAAAGGACACGTCAAGGTTATACGAGCGCTTACGCGACCTTGACGTGTCCTTTTTCTCCAGGTATGAGCTAATCAAGCAATCCTAAGAGGTCCTGCCGACAGGTAACTGTCGCCATTGCCAATATTTTTATGGCTATAGTCTTCTTATCGCAGCATGGCCAATGATTTAAACAGAGGCTGTACCGTCATTGGAGCGCAAAACGTCATGCTGCCAATAAAGTAGAAGTTCCGGGACTGGCATACAGAAACGCAGACCCTTTGGAATTTTCCGAGTGCGCGAGCATAGCGTCTCCCCGGAGGACCTGTCTGAGCGTGCGAAGCACGCGAGTTTGGCCGCAGGGGAGACAATAGGCGGCGCAAGCGCACGAGGAAAAAATTCCACAGGGTATGCGTTTTTTGTATGTCAGTCCCGGAACTTCGGACCTTCATATATGACGTTGATATTGCGTATAAATTTTTATTGTTTTAGATGGTGGATCTGCATTTCTCCACCTGCACCAGATTTGTATGCTGCGCATTTCCTCTTGCATAGGGTGTTGGATGCTGCGACGTCAAGACATTAATGGAACCTGCGGTGTCGGTTCCGTTTGCATCGGGGCTATACCAGGCACCCTGGGAAATCGCGGTGACTCCCTTCATGATCCGATCTGTCACATGCACCGGCATGCAGATCCGTCCTCGATCGTTAAATACCTCGATCAGATCTCCTTCGCTCAAGCTTCGGCAAGAAGCATCTTCCGGGTTCATCCATAAAGCCTGTGGATCCAACCTGTGCATGGCCTGATTGTTGTCGTGGATGCTGTGGCAGCGCCGCTTGGTATGCCAGCCGATCAGCTGCAGCGGATACGTTTGTGTCAGCGGATCTTGCGGCCCCTCCGCAGGAGGAACGTAGCGGGGGATTGCAGGCATAAATTCTCTGAATTTCGTCCGGTATACCTTTTTTGAAAAAATTTCGATCCTTCCGCTTTCTGTCGGGAACGGATTCGCCTTCGGATCCCTGCACTCCTCTTGAAAAGCCGGACGAATCGGCTTTTTTCTGTATCGGAATAATGCCTGCTTTTTAAAGGTTTCATAATCTGGAAGCTCAGTTTCCGTCTTTCTTAGATCCTCATATAGATATTCCAACCACTCCGACGAGGTTCTGCCGCAGGTAAACTGCTCTCGAAGCCCCAGGCGCTCCGCCACCTCCGCCAGCCAGTCGTACTCAAATCGTCCTTCGTAGAGCGGTTCGATCACCTTATTGTTAAATCCCAGAAAACCAGTATACAGCCAGGGCATAGTGATGTTTTCGCATTCAAACATGGAGATGCCCGGAAGCAGGATATCCGCAAACTTTGCACTGGAAGTCATAAACAGATCGCTGCATACGATAAACTCACATTTGCTCTCATCCTGCAGGATCCTTGCTGTCCGGTTGATATCACCATGTTGGTTGATAAGACAGTTTCCTGCAAGGTTGAAGATCATTTTGATATCGCTCTCTAAATTTACCGGTTCTTCGGAACCATCGATCCACTGCACACCATCCAGCTGGTTCATATCGTGCCCGTGGAACACGGCATCGGTCCACAGGTACACCGGGATCTGACGATTGTAGGAATTTATCAACTTTGGCCAGGATGGATTTTTGTGTTCTGTCCAGTCTGCGATGCCGCTGGCCCAGCCACCGGAAATCCCAACATTTCCGGTCATGCAGGAAAGTAAAATACCTCCTCGGGTGCTCTGCTCTCCGTTCGCATTGCGTTGGGGGCCGTAGCCCTGGATGAGTGCCGCAGGTTTTGCCAATGCATAGCGCCTTGCCAGACTGCGGATCGCAGAAGCCGCAACTCCGGTGATCGATTCTGCCCATTCCGGCGTCTTTTGGGTCCCATCCTTTTCCCCATACAAGTAGGACAGGTAGCATTCTGACGGATCAATGTCTTGCGGCATGTGTGCCTTGTCAAATCCAATACAGCAGCGGTCAAGGAATGCCTGATCCTGCAAGTGCTCCTCCATGATCACCCAAGCCATAGCATCGGCCAAGGCGCTGTCGGTGGCCGGCCTTATGGGGATCCACTCTGCCTGCAAGCGATCCACTGTATCATTTCTTCGCGGATCGATAACAATGATGGGTATCCCCTTCTTTTTGGCCTGAAGCAGAACATGCATCGTGACACTGTCAAACTTGGTCTCCGCCGGATTGTGCCCCCAGAGGATGATCAGGCTGCTGTTTAACCAGTCCTCCGGATTGTGTCCAGTCTCATTGGTACCGTACATGAGCGCGGTGGCCTGACGAATGCAGGCTGTGCTGTAGGAATTATAGTAATCCAGGAAACCGCCATCCAGATTCAGAAGACGTTTTGCCAGGCTGCTGCCGCGATTGAGGGCACTGATTCCTGTGGCATAGTTTACATAACGTGATCCCACTCCATAGGTATCACGGATACGGATCCACTCGGAAGCGATGATATCCACTGCTTCCTGCCAGCTGATCCGTTCAAATTTTCCTTCTCCACGCTTTCCCACCCGCTTCATCGGGTAACGCAGCCGATCTTCTCCCAAAAAAGTCTTATGATAATTCAATCCCCTGACGCAGGCCATCAAAGGAATCTCTCCGGACGGCACATCGCATGGATGCTCCGTACTCAGATGATCGATTTGTCCGTCCTTCTTATGAACGCAGATCACGCAGCGCCCTCCGCAGTTATTACGCCCTGTGGTGCGGATTACTTCCTGCTCCCGTATATCATTTTTCGGTTCCAACCTGCTATGATACCTGTTCATCTCTTCTGGGATTGCGTCTTCGGTTATGTTCTGCCTTTTCATAAAATTTTTTCTTATCCTCGTACATCCTTTCGTCAGCCTCCTGGATCAGAGCATCCAAGTCCTCACACTCCGATTTCCAGACTACACCGCAGGAAATACTTAGATGATGCTGACGCGTATTCATCTTAAGCTGACTCATCAAAAATTCAAATTGCTGCTCCAGAATATCCGGACAAATTACCAGAAATTCATCTCCGCCAATCCGGTAAGTATGCTCCGGAAATACTGCAACAATCTGCTGAGCAGCCTGTCGAATAAACGAATCTCCCTCCTCATGTCCCTTTATGTCGTTGATCTGCTTTAATCCGTTCAGGTCAATGTAGACCACACCGATATTTTTTAAATTTTTGCCACGCCATTTTTCCATCTGATGCATATAATAATTTCGATTGTATAGATTAGTGAGCATATCTCGATAGCTTAAATACTGCAGCTGCTCCTGTCGGTTTCTCACATCCATGCGATTCATAATAAAGAACTGAATCGATGCCAGAAGTTCTAAGTCGCGGTAATTGACCCGTGGATTATCAACTCCCAGAAATCCGGTAACAACTCCGTTTTTCTTAAAAGGCACTGCAATCAGACTGTTAATATTCTGCGCTTTTAAAATCTCGTAAGCCCGCTCATCTTCCTGCCCTTTCTCCTTCTCCAGATCCGAGATAAAGAAGGTTCCCCGTTCATAGAACATATCAAACCACGTCTGTATGATCTCGACCGGCACATTCTGAAGATTATCAATTTCCTTGGATACTCCTTCCGCAGCAAATTCATAGGTATTGTTGACGACATTTTGTTCCTGATCAAGCTCAAAAATATACGTCCGATCAGCGTGAAAATATTCCGTCACAATTACCAGCAACTTGTTGATGGCCTGATCCACATTTTTATTTGCCGAAAGCTCTGTTACACAGCGAATCAGTGCCGTATTTCTCTCCTGTTTCGCAGCGGCATCGGCCCGGCTTTGGGAAAGCTGGCGCATGATCCACACATTCCAGAGGAAATAGCATACCAGAATCCCCAGCACCGCAACATTCCTCTCATTCAAATTTTCATATATGATTACTGCCACGATCATGGTCACAGTAAACATGACCAGCAGCTGCAATCGTCTTCCAAGCTCTGTTTTCATATCCATTATTCACCTTCCTGTTTTGCACAGCAGGTTCCTCCTGCCCTACAGATCATAGCATGGGTTTATATTACCACAGTTTCTCCTCTTTTCCACGAAAAGTTTTTCAAAAAGATGACAAAAAACAGGCCGTTTATGAAACGTAAAAAACGCGCCAGACCACTCTGACGCGTTTTTTACGTTCTTTTGATTTTTCTGCGAATTTACAGTACATTTTCCAGTTTCTGTCTTTCAATGCCATGGCGTTTTGCGTATCCGGTCAGAATCATGGTCAGGGCACCATCTCCGGTTACGTTGCAGGCGGTTCCAAAGCTATCCTGCAGTGCAAATATGGTCAGCATCAATGCAGTGCCGGTTTCATCAAAGCCCAGCACACCGGTAATCAGCCCCAGGGAAGCCATTACCGTCCCCCCCGGAACACCCGGTGCTCCGATTGCAAATACACCAAGAAGCAGGCAGAACAGAACCATAGTTCCAAGTGACGGAACAGAGCCATACAGAATCTTGGATACGGTCATAACGAAGAATACTTCCGTTAATACAGATCCGCACAGATGGATGTTGGCAAATAACGGAATGCCGAAATCCACCATGTCATCACGAAGAGTCGGCTCAGACTTCTTCGCGCAGCGCAGGGCAACAGCCAGAGTTGCCGCGGAAGACATGGTTCCGACCGCGGTGATGTAAGCCGGTCCGTAATTTTTCACAACATTCATCGGATTGCTTCCGCTGTAAGCACCTCCAATACCATACAGAAGTGCCAGCCAGATGTAATGTCCAATCATAACGATAATAACGACCTGGATGAATACCGGAAGCTGTTTCGTGATGGTTCCTTCATAAGATAACGCGCAAAATGTGAACGCAATAAAAATCGGAAGGATCGGAATTATAATTCTGGTTACAATATCCAGTACAATTTTCTGGAACTCTTCCAGAACTTTGGTAATCTCGGTTGCCTTAGTCCAGGTTGCCGCCAGACCTAACAGCATGGAAAATACCAGGGCACTCATAACCGACATAATCTGCGGAATGTCCAGTTTAAATACAATATCAGGCAATTCCTTTAATCCTTCTACCTCAGATGCGATAGACAGATGCGGGATCAGTCCGTAGCCGGCTGCCATAGCAAACAGCGCTGCGCCTAAAGAAGAAATATACGCGATGGTAACTGCCACCACCAGCATTCTGGATGCATTATTGCCGAGCCGTGTAATGGATGGAGCAATAAAGCCAATGACAATGAGCGGAACGCAGAATACAATCATCTGGTTTAAAATATACTTGATGGTGACAACAATGTTCATCAGGCTCTCCCCAGCAACCTGACCCACAAGAATGCCGATAATGACACCAAGCAATAGCTTAAACGGTAAACTCCCTGTAATTTTTTTCATACCTTTTCTCCTATGCCTTTCTTTGTATTTACTTTATCTTCCTTTCGGAAGGAAAAGTCATATTTTGTATTAATCTTCCCCAATCATGATCTTAATGATCTCGTCGTTTGTCTCTTTCATGCCCTCCTTGCCAAGACGACCGACATTTCTTAATGTATTTTCAACCCCTTTCGATACGATACCGTCCCCGCCATAGAACTGCTGACCGCGAATATACATATTATATCCGCTACGATAAATCTATATAAATTTGCATTTATCTGCACAAATTTTATAGGCTT
>CAVALB010000118.1:0-5671 GCA_963589345.1 uncultured Selenomonadales bacterium
TGCTTTTGCCCCACTTCATCCTCATTGAAGGGCGTGTCATAAACTCCATCTCCCGTCGACATGCGAGCATGTCGTGGAAGATGAGTTTTGACACTGTAACCAAAAAATCAATTTACAAAAAGAGATACAAAGAAATTCAGAGAGTACATGAGACGCGAAAGGAGAGTTTAAAGATGGAAGTAAAGGCATGGGGATACGAGGAGTATCCGGGACTGACAGAAGAAGTGGAGGGAGCAATCCATATTCCGACCACCGGAGATGAACCGGGGGTTTATCACTGGCATGACATTCCCTACGCAGAGGTGGATGGTCACACACTGGTGCTGCAGATTCTGGAGCCCTACACCAGAAATGAACCGGAGAAACTGTATCCATGTTTCGTTTTCGTGCAGGGTTCTGCATGGAGAGAGCAGGATGTTTATAAGAGCTGTCCGCATTATGCAAGACTGGCTGCCCGCGGTTATGTGGTAGCAGTGGTACAGTACCGCCATTCCGGTATCGCTCATTTTCCGGCACCGATCCAGGATGCGCGTAACGCAGTCCGCTTTATGCGCCTGCATGCCGCAGATTACCATCTGGACGGAAAGAACTTCTTTTTGGGCGGCTGCTCCTCAGGCGGGCATACGGCTGTGTTTGCCGCACTGGCAGATCAGGAGCCATGGCTGGATGCATCCGTTTATCCGGGTATATCTGCAGATGTCATGGGGATTCTGGACTACTATGGAGCGGTCAGCATGACAGAAATGGACGATTATCCGGATACCATGGAGCATCATCTGGAGAGCAGCCCGGAGGGCATGGAAGTCGGTGCCAATTTAAGAGAGCATCCGGAGCTTGCAGCAAAGGCAACTGCAGTTACGTATATCCGCCCGGAAACCAAGCTTCCGCCGTTTTTCATCATGCACGGAACCAAAGACCGCAGCGTCAGCCCGTATCAGAGCGTACGCTTATACAAAAAGCTGAAGGAATGCGGAAAAGAAGCAAAGCTTTATCTGATAGACGGTGCAGACCACGGCGGATCCGAATTCTGGACTCCGGAAGCGGTGGATGCTGCGGATCGGTTTATGAAAGAAATTATGGCTCGCTGAAATTGAAAAAAGCCGGCTGAAAACAGGAAAAACAGGTAAAAGAACAGACAGAAGAACAAACAGAAGAACAAACAGAAGAACAAACAGAAGAACAAACAGAAGAACAGATCGTTGCAGGAGAAAATAATGGCTCGTATCACACTGGAAGAAGCACAGAAACTTATATTTCAGGCCGGAAATACCGTGGAAGCGGTGTGGTGCCCGGCAGAAGAAAGCATAGGGCGCACGCTGGCGGAGGATCTGATATCCGGCATGATGCAGCCACCCTTTGCGCGGTCTGCCATGGACGGGTATGCACTCCGGGAAGCGGACGTACGACATGCGGACAGAGAGCATCCGTCCGTTCTGCGGGTGGCTTATAAAATCTGCGCAGGAGACCAACCGGAAGGAGCAATCCTTCCGGGAGAATGTGTCCGGATCATGACCGGGGCAATGATCCCGGAGGGAGCGGACTGCGTGATTCGCCAGGAGGATACGGACTATGGAGAAGATACGGTGCGGATTTATACCCGGGCAATTTTACAGCAGAACTGCTGCAGGGCCGGAGAGGATTTTGCGAAGGGAGATATCCTGGCAAAAGCCGGAGACCGGGTAGATGCCTATACGGCGGCTGCAGCTGTTGCAGCCGGTCATACCGGCCTGATGGTCAGAAGACCCTTGCGGGCTGCCGTGATCACGACCGGAGAAGAAATCTGCGATGCCGGCTGTACACTGAAGCCTGGGCAGATTTACAATTCCAATCAGGCCTATCTGGTGTTCCGGTTAAAGGAAGCCGGATGTGAGATCAGCTTTTGTAAAAGAACAGGAGATGATCCGCAGGAAATTACCGGAGCGATATGCGAGGCTGTGAAAGCAGCAGATTTTGTGATCACGACCGGAGGAGTGTCAGTCGGGCAGAAGGATCAGCTCCCACATGTCATGGATCTGCTGCCGGAGGCTGAGATTATATTTCGCGGACTTGCATTGAAACCGGGCATGCCGACGATGTGTTCTCGGATCGGGCGTGTCCCGGTCCTTTCCCTGTCCGGAAATCCGTATGCAGCATTTTCGGTGTTCGAGCTTTTTTTACGTCCCCTTCTTGCAGGCTTTCTCGGCGCGAAAAAATATTCCTATATCCGCATGAAGACCACTTCTTCCTCTGAATTTTTAAAGACAAGTCCTTCGCGGAGGCTGCTGAGGGGACATTATGACGGAAATCAGGTGAGCTTTTCCGGAAAGCAGCAGAACGGACAGCTGACTGGAGGAATCTTATCGAACTGCCTGGCCGATATTCCGGCAGGCAGCGGCCCGATTTATGCGGGAATGCCGGTGGAGATCATACTGACCGGTTTATGGTAGGAAAGCATTCAACAGATACTGAATATTTGGCGGATAGTATTTTTGTAATCCGAAAACATCAAACCACCTCATACAGGCAAGCTTGTATCGGTGGTTTTTCTTTTGGCTCCGGTAACGGCAGATTGTTCAAATTGACGTAATAAACAGTCGTATATACGAACATATGTCGCATATGTGAAAATGATGAAGAATTTATCGTATTTTATCTAATTTTGCTAAAAAATATACAAAAACCATACGGAAAAACCTTTACTCCTAAAAAAAATATGGTATAATTATACCAGACCGTCAAGGGGGTTGCTTTTGTGCAAAAGAGATACCGGACGGAGCAAAAGCGCAGAAAACGATCTGCATAATGTTGAGGAGGAATAAACCAATGGCTAAAAAGTGGGTGTACTTATTTACAGAGGGTGACGCTACCATGAGAAATCTTCTCGGTGGTAAAGGCGCTAACCTGGCTGAGATGACAAACATCGGTCTTCCGGTTCCGCAGGGCTTTACTATTACAACAGAGGCCTGCACACAGTATTACGAGGACGGCCGCGAGATCAACGATGAGATCCAGGCTCAGATCAACGAATACATTGAAAAAATGGAAGAGATCACCGGTAAGAAATTCGGAGATCTTGAGAACCCGCTTCTGGTTTCTGTACGTTCCGGCGCACGTGCTTCCATGCCGGGTATGATGGATACCATCTTAAACTTAGGTTTAAACGAAGCCGTTGTTAACGTAATCGCTGAAAAGTCCAACAATCCGCGTTGGGCATGGGACTGCTACAGAAGATTTATTCAGATGTATTCCGACGTTGTTATGGAAGTCGGCAAAAAATATTTTGAGGCTCTCATCGATCAGATGAAAGAGAAAAAGGGCGTTAAGCTTGACGTTGAGCTTGATGCAGACGATTTAAAAGAGCTGGCTAACCAGTTCAAGGCTGAGTACAAGAACAAGATTGGCGCAGACTTCCCGGATGATCCGAAGGAGCAGTTAATGGGTGCCATCAAGGCTGTATTCCGTTCCTGGGACAACCCACGTGCAAACGTTTACCGTCGCGACAACGATATCCCGTATTCCTGGGGTACTGCTGTAAACGTACAGTCCATGGCATTCGGCAACATGGGTGATGACTGCGGTACCGGTGTTGCATTTACCCGTGACCCGGCAACCGGCGCAAAGGGACTCTTCGGTGAGTTCTTAACCAATGCACAGGGCGAGGACGTTGTAGCAGGTGTTCGTACTCCGATGCACATCCAGGAGATGGCAGAGAAGTTCCCGGAGGCATTTGCAGATTTCGAGAAGGTATGTAAGACTCTGGAAGATCATTACAGAGACATGCAGGATATGGAGTTTACGGTTGAGCATGGAAAACTGTACATGCTGCAGACCCGTAACGGTAAGAGAACTGCACAGGCTGCATTAAAGATTGCCTGTGACCTGGTAGACGAGGGCATGAGAACTCCGGAAGAGGCAGTTGCTATGGTTGAGCCGCGTAACCTGGATTCCTTACTGCATCCGACCTTCGATCAGAAAGCATTAAAGGAAGCTACTCCGATCGCCAAGGCACTTGGCGCAGCTCCCGGTGCAGCTTGCGGTAAGATCGTCTTCACTGCAGATGATGCTGTAGAGTGGGCAGAAAGAGGCGAGAAGGTTGTTCTGGTACGTCTGGAGACCTCTCCGGAGGATATTACCGGTATGAAGGCTTCCCAGGGTATCCTGACTGTTCGTGGTGGTATGACCTCCCATGCAGCAGTTGTTGCACGTGGTATGGGTGCTTGCTGTGTATCCGGCTGCGGCGATATCGTTATGGATGAAGAAAACAAGAAATTTACCTTACACGGCAAAGAGTACCACGAGGGTGATGTGATCTCCTTCGATGGTTCTACCGGTTGTGTATATGACGGTGCGATCCCGACTGTAGAGGCTACCATCGCAGGCGAGTTCGGACGCATCATGGCATGGGCTGATGAGTACAGAACCATGGGCGTACGCACCAACGCAGATACCCCGCACGACGCAAAGAAGGCTCGCGAGCTTGGCGCAGAGGGTATTGGCCTTTGCCGTACCGAGCATATGTTCTTCGAGGGCGACCGTATCGATGCATTCCGTGAGATGATCTGCTCCGATACCGTAGAAGAGAGAGAAGTAGCACTGGAGAAGATCCTTCCGTTACAGCAGGGCGATTTCGAACAGCTCTATGAGGCTATGGAGGGCAACCCGGTAACCATCCGTTTCCTGGATCCGCCGTTACATGAGTTCGTTCCGACTGAGGAAGCTGATATCGAGAAGCTTGCAAAGGCAAAGGGCAAGACTGTTGCTGAGATCAAGGCAATCTGTGAGTCCCTGCATGAGTTCAACCCGATGATGGGTCATCGTGGATGCCGTCTGGCTGTTACCTATCCGGAGATTGCTGTTATGCAGACCAAGGCTGTGATCCGTGCAGCGATCAACGTAAAGAAAGCTCATCCGGATTGGAATATCGTTCCGGAGATCATGATTCCGCTGATCGGCGATATCAAAGAGTTAAAATACTGCAAGAAGACCGTTGTTGAGACTGCAGACGCAGAGATCGCAGCAGCAGGTTCTGATTTGAAGTATCATGTAGGTACCATGATCGAGATCCCGAGAGCAGCTCTGACTGCAGATGAGATCGCAAAAGAGGCCGACTTCTTCTGCTTCGGTACCAACGACCTGACTCAGATGACCTTCGGCTTCTCCCGTGATGATGCAGGTAAGTTCTTAGGTGCTTACTACGATGCAAAGATCTATGAGAACGATCCGTTCGCAAAGCTGGATCAGACCGGTGTCGGCAAGCTGATGGAGATGGCTATCAAACTCGGCAAGGCATCCAACCCGGATCTGCATATCGGTATCTGCGGCGAGCATGGCGGAGATCCGTCTTCCGTAGAGTTCTGCAACAAGATCGGTCTGGATTATGTATCCTGTTCCCCGTATCGTGTGCCGATCGCAAGACTTGCAGCAGCACAGGCAGCAATCGCTCAGAAGAAATAAGTTACGATAATCTATAAGATCATATCGAAAGAGTCGTATATGGATTTTCATATACGACTCTTTTCCTGTTTTTATTGGAAATAGCTTTTCAATGGTTGCCATTATTTTTAAACAGAGACCGTAACATCTTCTTTTGGTAGTGGAAAAACATATGAAATTATGATAAACTGTAACTGTTCAGAACCAAGCAAAATTTCACAAATTAGACTTGAAATGCTTGCATTTCCAAGGCTGATTT
>CAVALB010000119.1:0-5439 GCA_963589345.1 uncultured Selenomonadales bacterium
AGTTTGGCCGCAGGGGAGACAATAGGCGGCGCAAGCGCACGCGGTAAAAATTCCACAGGGTCTGCGTTTCTGTATGGCATTCCCGGAACTTCGGACTTTCTGCTACAAAGTGATAAATTGGCACTTTTTAATCCAGTTCGAAGGCTCCTGTATACAGCTGGTAATAGGTTCCCTTCTGGGCGATCAGGTCGTTGTGATCACCGCGTTCGATGATGTGTCCGTGATCCAGAACCATGATGGCCTTACTGTTGCGGATGGTGGACAGGCGGTGTGCAATAACCAGCACGGTTCTGCCTTCCATCAGGTTATCCATACCCTGCTGTACCAGGGCCTCGGTACGGGTATCGATGGAGCTGGTTGCCTCATCCAGGATCATGGCAGGCGGATCAGCTACCGCTGCACGGGCAATGGAGATCAGCTGACGCTGTCCCTGTGAAAGGCTGGCACCGTTTCCGGTCAGCATGGTATTGTAGCCATCCGGCAGGCGGGTAATGAAATCATCCGCATTGGCCAGCTTTGCTGCCGCAATACACTCTTCATCCGTAGCATCCAGACGTCCGTAGCGGATATTTTCCAGTACGGTTCCGGTAAACAGATTGACCTCCTGCAGTACCACACCGAGGGAGCGGCGCAGATCTGCCTTACAGATCTTATTGATGTTAATACCGTCATAACGGATCTTTCCATCCGGAATATCATAAAATCGGTTGATCAGGTTGGTGATGGTTGTTTTACCGGCACCGGTCGCTCCTACAAAGGCAATCTTCTGACCCGGCTTTGCAAACAAGGATACATCATGCAGCACCAGCTTTTCCGGTACATAACCGAAGTCCACATGTTCCAAACGGATATCGCCCTTTAACTCGGTATAAGTGACAGTTCCGTCCGGACGCGGATACTTCCATGCCCAGATATGAGTCGGGTGATCTGCCTCTGTCAATTCTCCATTCTCATCATGCTTGGCATTGACCAGGGTTACAACGCCTTCGTCCTCCTCCGGCTTTTCATCGATCAACTCAAAGATACGTCCTGTACCGGCAAGACCCATAGCAATCAGGGCAACCTGGTTGGAGCTCTGTCCTACCGTCTGTGCCAGCTGTCTTGACATACCAAGGAAGGTGATGATGATACCGATGGATACCGGGCTGAAGCCTCTTAAGGTGATATTCGGAGCCTGGCAATACACCATCAGACCGCCTACGATTGCCAGAACCACATACATAATGTTTCCAAGGTTATTGAGGATCGGCATCAGGGCATTGCCGTACTGGTTTGCTGTCTTACTGTCCTCAAACAGCTTTTCATTGTATTTTAAGAAATCCTTCTTCGCTTCCTCTTCATGGCAGAACACCTGAACAACCTTCTGCCCTGCCATCATCTCCTCTACAAAGCCTTCTTCTGCTGCCAAAGAGCGCTGCTGGTACATCATGTATTTGGAACTCATGCCGCCAAAACGTCTCGTTAAAAGCAGCATTCCTGCCACGAACAGACACACCACGATAAATAACGGAATACTAAAGCGCGTCATCATGATGATCATCACCACAATGGTTAGGATAGACTGGATCATCATCGGAAAACTCTGGCTGATCATCATACGGATGGCATCTGTATCGTTGGTATAGGTACTCATGATATCGCCATGCGCATGCGTATCAAAATATTTGATCGGCAAGCTCTGCATCTTGGTAAACATATCCACACGGAAATTTTTTAAGGTTCCCTGCGTTACCGTCGCCATCAGGCGGGTGTAGATCAGGGACGCACATACACCAAGTGCGTAAATCACCGCCATGCCGGTAAAGATCGACTTCATATGCGGCCATACACTGTCTATGCCGCTCTCCACACCAGGGAGAATACACTCATCGATCAAAATCTCAATATAAACCGTCTGTCCTACCGAAGCGATCGCCGTAATGATAATGCAGATGATCACGGTGATGAGATGTGCCCGGTAGTGGGAAAACAAATATGCCATCAGGCGTTTGAAGGTGCCTGGCTTAATGCCGGAGCCTTTTTCTTTTTTCATGCGACTCATCCTCTTACGCCTCCTTACTCTTGGTCTGGGAATCGAAAATTTCCCGGTAAATGCCGCCCTGTGCAACCAACTCCTCATGATTGCCCTGTTCTACAATACGACCGCCATCCAGGACAATGATAAAATCTGCATCCTGCACGGAGGAAATTCGCTGGGCAATGATGATCTTTGTCGTATCCGGAAGTTCTTCCCGGAAAGCCTTACGGATCAGGGCATCGGTCTTTGTATCTACCGCAGAGGTAGAATCGTCGAGGATCAGGATACGCGGCTTCTTCAGCAAAGCTCTTGCAATACAAAGACGCTGCTTCTGTCCTCCGGATACATTGGTGCCGCCCCGTTCAATATAGGTGTCATAACCGTTCGGGAACTGGCTTACAAACTCGTCCGCCTGAGATAATTTGCAGGCATGGATGATTTCTTCATCGGTTGCATTTTTATTGCCCCAGCGCATGTTTTCCTTGATCGTGCCGGAGAACAGCACATTCTTCTGAAGCACAACGGCCACTGCATCACGCAAGGATTCCAGATCGTATTCCCGTACATCTTTTCCGGCTACCTTCACGCTTCCCTCCGTCACGTCATACAAACGAGAGATCAGCTGGATTAACGTTGTCTTGGAGGATCCGGTTCCGCCAATGATGCCTATGGTTGCACCGGACGGAATATGCAGGTCAATGTCTGAGAGTGCATATTTCTTGCTTTTTTCAGAATACTTAAAGGATACGTGTTCAAAATCCACACTTCCGTTTGCCACCTGGGTCGCACCGTTTTCCGGAGAAGTCAGGCAGCTCTCATGCTCTAACACCTCGGCAATTCGCTCTACGCACTCGGATGCCATAGTTGTCATAACAAACACCATGGACAATAACATGACCGATGCAAGGATCTGTACACCATAGCTGATCAGAGAAGACAGCTGGCCGGTTGTCAGTTCTGTAGCTCCGGTTCTGACGATCATCTGTGCTCCGATGAAATATACTAAGAACATAGACAGATACATACAAAACATCATGGTCGGGTTGTTAAATGCAAGGATCTTCTCAACAAAGGTGAAATCCTTGCGCACATCCTCTGCTGCTCTTTCAAATTTTTCCGTCTCATAAGACTCACGGACAAAGGATTTTACCACCCGGATTCCTGCTACATTTTCCTGCACGGAGTTGTTCATGGCATCATACTTTTTAAAGATCCGCTTAAAGATCGGATGCACATGAATGGCAATTCCAAATAAGATCAGCGCCAAAAACGGCAAAATACACAAAAAGATAAGCGCCATCTTCACACTGATCGTCATTGCCATAAGCACGGAAAAGATGATCATGAGCGGGGTCCGCACAGCCATGCGGATCATCATCTGATAGGCATTCTGCACGTTAGTTACGTCCGTAGTCATACGGGTTACCAGCGATGAAGCGGAAAATTTATCGATATCCGCAAATGCAAAGCTCTGGATCTTAAAATACATATCCTGCCTCAGGTTTTTTGCAAAACCGCAGGATGCCTCTGCTGCATTTTTTGCAGCCAATGCGCCGAATCCCAGAGATATGGTTGCCATGACCAACAGGATCAGGCCATATTTCAGGATCGGTGCCATGCTTCCGGCAGTCATATGATCGATCATCTTTGACATCACCAGCGGTATCATACATTCTAAGATAACCTCGCCTGCTACAAAAAGCGGTGATAAAAGAGACTGTTTCTTATACTGCCGTACACTCTTCAGTAAAGTCTTAATCACAACATTTCCTCCTTGTTACGCCGGAAACCGTTTTGTATAAACACCGTGTTTCCTTTTTCATTCTTGTTTTGCCAGGTTTTTAAGCATCTTGTCTGTTACAGTAAAAAAGACTTGCAATTCTTCCTCAGGGATCCCGGCGGTCAGCTTCTGCTCCAGCTTTTTTAATCCCGAAAGGACACAGTCTTTGTACTGTAATGCTTCTTCGGTCACAACAATTTTTTTTCTTCTGGCATCAAAGGGTACCGGCTCCTTCCGAATGAGTCCCCTCTGCTCCAGCTCCTTTACCAGGGCGCTGGCCGTGGGCGGACGAAGACCAAATTCCTCTTCGATATCCTTCTGAAAAACAGCCTTTCCCTGGGGAGCCGCCAAAATAAAATGAAGTGTGCGTCCCTGAGCTCCGCTGAACATCCCGGAGCCAAAAGCCGCACACATCTCTCTGCTGATCCCGTTTGACAAACATTTGATGCTGCGCATGGCAATCTTTTCTTCATGCTGTTTCATTGCATCTTATCCTCTTGAGCTGTTTTATTTAGCTTCCTAAGTATTTTAGGAGAATGTTGCCAATTTGTCAACTGTGATTTTGTGAACTTTTTATGAAACAATTTCTTGTTTTGATCAGTCCTTGCTTCGCCTGCGCTTCTGATCCAGATAGGACACAGCTGACAGTGCTGCAACATTGCCCTGTCCGGCAGCCTTGATATACTGATACGGTCGTCCGGCGACGTCTCCGCAGGCAAAACAGCCCGGCACGTTTGTCTCCATCCGCAGATTCACTGCCACATGATTTCCATCCATTTGAAGACCGGGAACCAGGTTTTTCGGAGACACGCTCTCTCTTAAAACAAAAACGCAGTCCACCGGATAGCTTTTCTCATTGGTTACAAGGGTATCTGCCTTCATACCGCCGGTAATCTCCTTCGGAACTTCACGCAGCACTGTAATTTTTTCTGAAACGTCCACCGGTTCTCGGTACATCGGAATATAGCAGACCTTTCCTGCAATCTCTGCCAGAAAATCTGCCTCAGCTTCCTCCGATTTTTGATAGCCGATCACCGCAACAGATGCGCCCCGGTAAAGCGGTGCATCACAGGTTGCACAGTAGCTGACGCCACGCCCCAGGAATTCTTCTTCCCCAGGAAGCGGCTTTTCGACATTCACACCGGTGGCCAGGATCACAGTATCCGCTTCACAGATTTCCTGTCCCACCTGAAGAGAAAAATAATCCCCCATAGGATAGATCAGGTTTACCCGGTCGTCCACAATCGGAACCTGCATCTGCTCAAGATGCTCTGCAAAAGCCTTTCCGAGATTTTCTCCGCTGATATTCGGAAATCCAAGATAGTTCTGAATTTCCTGAGCTTTTTGGATCTTGCTGCTTAAATTCTTACTGCCCACCAGTAAAATGTTCCTTTTTCGAATCGCTGCCGTGACAGCTGCTGAAAGTCCCGCAGGACCCGTACCAATGATGGCGATATCGTAACGTTTCATGATCGTTTTCCTCCTAAGCATCTAAACTTCAGAATCTCAGAAATTTTCATTATTTTTCATTTTTTTCAAAAAACACTTGCATTTTTTCTTTTTTTATAGTATAGTACATTCTTGTCGGCGGGAGTGCTGGAATTGGCAGACAGGCTAGACTAAGGATCTAGTGGCAGTTATG
>CAVALB010000120.1:0-5423 GCA_963589345.1 uncultured Selenomonadales bacterium
GGTAGAGCACTTGACTTTTAATCAAGTTGTCCGGGGTTCGAATCCCCGCACGCTCAGTACATTAAAAAGGCGAGAATCTTGCATAAGGATTCTCGCTTTTTTCTTATTGTAACCGCGCTCTGACAAAAGAGGAGACGATGGAATGAAACAAAAAAAGGCTCGGAATGTAATTGGACAGAATACATGGATCCATGAGTTCGAAAACTTATATATTCTGACTTATAAGGATCTGTACCGACATGCCAAGCTGATCTTTGATCGACAGGAAGAGAAGACAAAAGAACTGCTGATCCTGGTCTATATGGATGCATATCAGCGAGGGGAACAGCTGCAGAAAGAAAAAAGTCCATTAGACTGGCTCTTGAAACGTTCTGATTTTCATGCAGAAGTCAAACTGGATGCAACAAAAGAAATGATCGAAGCTTCTTATGCCGAAGAAAAAATGCAGTCAAAAGAAGCAAAAAAAGAAAATCTGAATAATTTGAATCTGGATGAAACCTCATTGCTTTTGGAAATTGAAGATAGGCTGGGGATCGTAGAAGGCGATGCAGATCATGCGCAGGAGATGGAGCACTCGATCTCAAGGGGCAAGAGAATCGGATCTTTGATCTTGCTTGCAATATCGATTATAGCGGCGGTTGTTGGAATCTGGAAGGTAAAATATCAGCTGTCTCAGCTGAAAAAACCGTTTGAGCGCACTTTTCGCGAGGCAGAGGAACCAGAAAAAAAGCAAAATGTAGAAATACAGTTAGGAGATAAAGCGGTAGTACTTTCAGATAATGGGCAGATCCTGTATACAATACCGCTTGAAGAAAGCAGTCTGGTGGGAATGCATGACTACAATGAGGAAATCCAGACTCGGGACGGATGGACGTACTATCTGCCATGCCCGGAACGAAAGGACAGCCAGCTTTCCATGGTACAGCCTTCTTTATATCACACGCTGTACCGATCGGATTCCGATCAGAAAATCGAAATTCTCGCACAGGATGTAGATAACTTTACATTTTGGGAAGATGGAATCTATATCCTGCAAAATGGTTCGGTACAGCGCCTCAGTGTGGATGCGGCATATGAAACACAGCAGATTGGAACCTATGCAGCCGTAGAACAGAATGAAATTTATCTGTATGATACGCTTGGACGAAAGCTTCAGACAGATGCGGATGGAAATTATCTGTATGGAGACAGGGTCTTTAAGATGTTTGAAAATCGGATCGAAGATGTCTGTGCGGCAGTTCATGAAGTGAGCGGTGTTCAGTATTACCTTAAGGAAGAGGACAATGGAAACGGCCAGGCGATTTTCTGTAATGAGGGCCAAAACGAAAAACTCTTTGTGGCTGAGGGAAAGTCTATTGACAGTTTTTGTATTGCAGGAGACTGGATCTACTATAGTGCCTGGGTAAAGGGAAAAGAAAGCGGAAAGCAGTACAGTCAGTTATTCCGCATCTCACTGAAGGATGAGGACGCGGAAGCGGAGGAGCTGCATGAGCGTTATACAGGCCGCATATGGCAGATGTATTATTCGGATGAGGGAGATCAGATTTACGGAAACTATTGCCCGGAAAACTGGAAAAGCAGTTATGGGGTGATCGCGGTAATCTCCAGATCCGGACAGATGAGTTATTTGGATGATGCAGACCTTCGGAAGAGTCAGGATGTAACAGGAAATGACCGGGTGAAATTTGTGATGATGCAGGACGGGCTGGTATATTGTTACTGGGAAGACTGCTATTGGGAAAAGGGAGAGGAGCCTGTGGCTAAGTGGCGCAAGGTTCTGGTAATCCCGGATAAAAACAGGGTTGTGATGGAAGATTGATACTTCGTCACAACCCTGCTTTTTGTTTTATTCATCGAATTCCGCAATAACGTAGAAACCGCGGGAATTCTCCCGGATGTCTTTGATCACACCCTGTTTCGACTTTAATCGGTCGTGTGATTTGTAGCAGCCGGACATGGCAACGGCAGGCTCTATGATATAGCTGTAGTTGAAGCCTTCTCGCTCGGTGACATCCACCACATCTCCAATTTTTACCAGACCCTGGCGTTCCATTTTAAATTCCATTTCTCTCAAAACCGATCATCTCTTTTCCGTTTGTCATTATAATGAAAAGACGATGGAATGTAAAGGGGTTCTATGTTACAATCGGTATAATGATCTGGAAAGGAAACAAAATGGTGCAGATGGACAGGGAAAATTTGCTGATAGAACGGTTAAAACGCTACAGTGCTTCGAACGCAGCGGCTTTTCACATGCCGGGACATAAAAGACAGATGAAATATGGATTTTTGCGAGATTTCCCGGATCCTTTTTCGATTGATATTACGGAAATTGACGGATTTGATAATCTGCATCATCCGGAGGGAATTTTAAAGGATTCCATGGAGTGGATGGCTGGTGTATACGGCGCGGATCACAGCTATTACCTGGTAAACGGAAGCAGCTGCGGGATTTTAAGTGCGATTGGTGCAGCAGTGCGTCCGGGAGAAACCATATTGGTGAGTCGGAACTGTCACAAAGCGGTTTATCACGGACTTATCCTCAACTTTCTGAAACCGGAATATGTTTATCCACAAATTATGGGGAAATTGGGGATTCAAGGCGGGATAAGGCCGGAGGATGTGGAAAATAAATTAAGGGAGCATCCGGAAATACGTGCGGTTTTGATTGTGTCGCCAACCTATGATGGGGTAGTTTCTGACGTTGAAAAAATTGCGGAGGTGGTACATGCTAAGGGGATCCCCTTGATC
Source organism: uncultured Selenomonadales bacterium (assembly GCA_963589345.1). Taxonomy (GTDB): domain Bacteria; phylum Bacillota; class Clostridia; order Lachnospirales; family Lachnospiraceae; genus Brotaphodocola. The sequence goes on from CAVALB010000120.1 coordinate 2,752, forward strand.
GTAGATGAGGCCCATGGTGCACATTTTCCGTTTGGAGCGGGAAAATTTCCAAAGTCTGCTCTGTATTGCGGTGCAGATGTGGTGATCCAAAGCCTTCATAAGACGTTGCCGAGCCTGACACAGACGGCAATCCTGCATCTGAATGGAAAACTGGTTGATCAAAAACGCCTGGAACGCTGTCTTCAGATGTATCAGACCAGCAGTCCCTCCTATGTATTTATGGCATCGATGGAGCAGTGCATTTTTGAAATGCAGCAGAATGGAAGAGCATATATGACAGCCTTCGCAGAGCGTATCCAAAGGATTAGGATCCAGTTGGCGCATCTAACGCATCTTAGGCTTCTGAGACGGGAAGAACAAGGCCGCCATGGCGTGTTTGATATCGATGAGTCTAAGGTTGTAATCTCTTGCCGTGGATTTATGACAGGAGAGGAATTGAGTGGGCGTCTGCGGCGAGAATATGAGATCGAGATGGAAATGTGCGGAGCGGATTACGTGGTGGCTATCACGACATTTCTAGACAGCGAGGAACACCTGGAGCGCCTTAAAGATGCCTTACTGGAAATAGATGGAAAAATGAAGGCCAGCCGATGTACCGTGACAGATTCTAGAAAGCAAAAAAATTGCGGTGTAAATCATGAGATGAACGATGAACAGCTGCCGGAAATCTGCATGACTCCTTTCGCGGCATTTCATGCGCCTACAGAATGCATCCGATTGGAGGATTCTGCAGGGCGGATTTCCGGAGAATTTATTTATCTGTATCCGCCGGGAATTCCGATCGTTACGCCGGGCGAGAAGATGACGGAGAATATCATTGACCGGGTGCTGTATGATAGAAGTATTGGATTGCCGGTACAGGGGCTTGAGGATCCGGATATAAAATATCTGAAGGTGATAAGGACAGAGTGAGGACACAAAGCATGGGAAAAATTTTTTATCTGATGGGAAAAAGTGCATCGGGAAAAGACAGCATTTATAAGCAGCTTCAAAAGGAATGTCCGGATTTAAAAAGTCTGGTGCTTTATACGACGCGCCCCATGCGGGACGGAGAGCAGGATGGAGTGGAGTATCATTTTATCGGGGAAAAGCAGCTTGATGAACTGGAGGCATCCGGCAAGGTGATCGAACGAAGAAGATATCAGACCGTGTTTGGACCATGGGATTATGCAACGGTAGATGACGGACAGATTGACCTTACCCGGAATGACTACCTGCTGATCGGTACACTGGATTCTTATGAAAAATTAAGGGACTATTACGGGAAGCAGGAAATGATCCCCTTGTATGTGACGGTGGACGACGGTGTACGCCTGGAGCGTGCCATTGCCAGGGAAAGACAGCAGAAGGAGCCAAAGTATGCAGAGCTTTGTCGTCGATTTCTGGCAGATGAGGCGGATTTTGCTCCCGAGCGTCTGGCGGAGTTAGATGTGACGGAAAGCTTTGAAAACCGGATCCTGGAGGAATGCGTACAAGCGATTAGGAAACGGATACGGGGTTCAAAAAGCCATTTATAAGGTTTTAAAAGTATGTTATACTGTAAAAAGATCGTGACAGTTTAGAAAGATTGTGAGGTGACTGCGATGCTGAATTTTCAGGAAATCATTGGTCATGACCAGATAAAGGAACATTTTCAAAAAGCAATCGCATATAACAAGGTATCGCATGCTTATATTCTGACAGGAGAGGCCGGAATGGGGAGAAAATCCCTGGCCAATGCATTTGCGCTTACGCTTCTGTGTGAAAAAGGCAAAAGTGAGCCTTGCATGGAATGCCATGCCTGCAAACAGGTTCTCAGCGGAAACCATCCGGATCTGATCTATGTGTCGCATGAAAAGCCTAATTCGATCGGAGTTGATGATATCCGCTTACAGATCAATGACACCATCATGATCCGTCCATACAGCAGCTATTATAAAGTATACATTGTGGATGAAGCGGAAAAGATGACACAGCAGGCACAGAATGCTTTGCTCAAGACCATCGAAGAGCCGCCGTCCTATGCGGTGATCCTGCTTTTGACCACCAATCAGGAGGCATTTTTGCCGACGATCCTGTCGCGGTGCGTGCAGCTGAAGTTAAAACCGCTGCATGATTCTACCGTGAGGAAATATCTTGTGGATACCTTGCATGTGAGTGCGGAGGATGCGGACATTTATGCAGCCTTTGCCCGCGGAAATCTTGGAAAGGCTATTTCACTGGCTTCCTCTGAGGATTTTAAGCTTCTTCATTCCGAGATGATCCATCTTTTAAAATATGTGAAGGAGATGGATATTTCCGAATTGCTGGACTATATCCGAAAGATCAAAGAGGAAAATCTGGATATCCATGAATGTCTGGATTTTATGCAGTTTTGGTATCGGGATGTGCTGCTTTACAAGGTAGCACGCGATATGAACCAGCTGATTTTTAAAAATGAGTACAGCAGTATCAATGAAATCGGGCAGAAGTGCTCCTATGAGGGATTGGAGATGATTCTGGAGGCCATTGACAAGGCACGGGTACGACTGGATGCAAATGTCAATATGGAGCTTGCCATGGAGCTGCTGTTGTTGGCTATGAAGGAAAATAGGAGTATATATTAAGTAATTAAAAACATTGACATTAGTGATTAAACGTGTTTAAATGTACTCAAGGAGGTATTATTATGAACACTTCTAATATCACTAATT
>CAVALB010000121.1:0-5306 GCA_963589345.1 uncultured Selenomonadales bacterium
TGCGTTTTATCGAAGTAGATGGAACCCTTGTGTTTTTTAACGAAGCAGAAGCTGTGTAAGTAGGTAATAATCCGTATCTATCCACGACTCCTGTTTTCTGATACACTCTCCTTATCAAATGAGAGGAACTAATTTTTATGAATAATGACAAACATGAGCTTTGGACAGAGCGTGTTAATGATTTCAGATCAAGCGGATTGACCTGCAAAGCCTGGTGCGATGAGCACCAGGTTCCTACTTCAACAATGGGATACTGGGTGAGAAAACTTGACAGAAGTGAAAAGGAATCATCTAACCAGGAGCCGGTTTTTGCAAAGCTTCTATCTGAGCAGGAAATCACCTCAAAGATCAATGCCTCTGAACAGGCACCAATCCGAATTTTTATAAGTAATCATGTACAGGTTGAAATAATGCCGTCATGCCCAGCTGTGCTGCTTCAATCCCTGATCGGAGCTTTGAAAGAACATGCTTGATCTTGCGGGCGGTACAACTGTATATCTGGCCTGTGGCTCAACAGATCTGAGAAAAAGTTACAATGGCCTTGCTGCCATAATCAAGCTTAAATTCAATCTTGACCCATACTCACGCTGCATGTTTGCATTCTGCAACCGCAGGCGTACTTCAATTAAGATTCTTCAATGGGACGGATCTGGTTTTTGGATCCTGATGAAAAGGCTTGACAGGGATTCCTTCCACTGGCCGGACACGGCTGATGAAATACAGCAGGTGACTCTAAAGGAAATGCACTGGCTGTGCGATGGACTTTCACTGAATCCACAGGGAGCATTTGAAGAAAGACATCCCAAAATAGTTGTATAGATCAGAGTGCTTTGTCAATGCATGAAAGTACTGAAAAATCTCAGATTTCCATGTTTTTTTCTACACTTTATGATCCCAGTTTTTCTCGTAAAATAGGCCTTTTTATGGTATACTTTTATCAGAAAATAAATGTCTGGAGAAAGCATGATGAATCCAATTTTTACTGATGAACAGCTGAATAACATGAGCCGTGAAAACATGATGGAAGTTATTAAGATCATGCGTGACCAGGTTCAGAAAAAGAACACGAAAATTCAGCTCTTGGAAGAAAAGCAGAAAGAACTTGAATTTATGAATGCCATGCTTTCTGACCGCCTTGCACTCGCAAACAGACGTCGGTTTGGTTCATCCAGTGAAAAATATGCTGAAGGCTATGAGCAGATGGATCTGTTTAATGAGGCGGAGGCTGATGTTGAAAATGACACTCCAGAGGAGGAAGCGGTGGTTTCCTCTTATAAACGTAAAAAACGCAAAGGTAAAAAAGAAGAGGATCTGTCTTCATTTGAGGTTACAGAGACTATCGAATATAAACTCGAAGGGGAAGACCGTTACTGTCCGGATTGTGGCTCAAAATACAAGGTAGTCACTAAGGAAAAAGTAAAGAGACTAAAATTCATTCCTGCAAAGTTTGAAGTCATAGAGGAAGTCACCTACGTATACAGTTGTCCAAAATGCGGCACAATGGTGAGACCTGAAAAAGAACCATCTCTTATGAAAGGCAGTATTGCAACTCCTTCACTTGTTGCCGGAATAATGAATGCAAAGTATGTTAATGGGATGCCACTGGCAAGACAGGAACGTGAATTTGCAAGATATGACCTTGATATTTCAACTAAAACAATGGCCAACTGGATCATCACCTGTTCAGACAGGTACCTGCGTATGCTGTATGACCGAATGAAAGAAGAATTTCTGAGGAGCCATTACATCCATTGTGATGAGACGAGGGTTCAGGTAATAGATGAGCCGGATCAGAAAGGATCGACACAGAACTGGATGTGGGTATACCTCACAGACGGTTACAGCGGAGCACCGCAGATGGTCCTCTTTGATTACGAGAGAACCCGTGCAGGGTATCATCCTGTCAGTTTCCTTGGAGATAAATTCCATGGGTATCTGACATGCGATGGATATCAGGCATACCATGGGCTGAATGATTCGATTACAGTAACCGGATGCTTTACCCATGCAAGACGCCGTTTCGATGCAGCGCTCACGGCATTAAGGAAAGATTTTACAAAAGAGCAGCTCAAAAAGACAACAGCTTATCAGGCAATGTCCCGAATCGGCATTCTCTATAAAATAGAGGAACTGATAAAGGATAAGACCCCTGAAGAAAGATATGAAGAACGCCAGAAACAGTCACGTCCTGTTGTGGATGCATTGTTTGATTGGCTTCATTCACTGGAAGGCTCTGTGGACAGATCTTCCCTTATTGGTGATGCAATTTTATATACATTGAATCAGGAAAAGTATTTACGCCGTTATCTTGACGATGGACATCTGAGCATTGATAATAACAGCGCAGAGCGCGCCATCAAAAACTTTGCAGTAGGACGTCGGAACTGGCTGTTTGCAAAAAGTATACGAGGAGCAGATGCAAGTGCTATTGTATACAGCATAACGGAAACCGCACTGCTTAATGGAATAAAGCCATATCTGTATCTAACGTACATACTTGATGAAATACCCAAAATGGGATCATTTCCTAAGACTGAAGAACTTGACAGACTACTGCCGTGGTCAGATCAGTTACCGGAAGGATTTCGTACTGAATTGAAAAAATAGTTAAAGCCGCTTTATAATGAGCGGCTTTTTTCAAAAATCAAGGTACTGGTTATTACCTACTTACAAAGTAACTGATGGCTAGATGAAGTGAAAAATTCCGGGTGCGTTCCCAGTTTAGGAGTGCTCCCGGAATTTTTTGATCATGTCCACGATCTGGCGGCGGGTGTAGGGTTTGATAATGAAGCCGAATGCCTGCACCTTCCAGGCTTCCAGGGAAAATCCGGGAATGCCGGACAGAAGCACCACCTCCGGGTGTTCTGGAAGGGCGTAGATGGAAGACGCCAGGGTGATGCCGCTGATCTCCGGCATGACCACGTCGGAAAAGACCAGATCCACCGGGTTTTCCTCCACATACTGCATGGCGGCAACGGCATCGTCGAAGCTCTGGCAGACTGTCACGCCAGGGAGCTCATTTAATATTTTCGTTAATTTTTCTTTTAGCTCTACAGTGTTGTCCACAACGATCGTCCGAATGTCCATAAAAACTCCTTATAGGGTAGGAATTTTCTGAACTGAAAATTCCGTATGATATAGTAGCGGCAACAGATTTTGCCGATTCGGAATGCGAAGCATCGGTAAAATCCGTTACAGTTCGTGCAACGCATGAACTGTAACACAGTATACCAAAAATAAGTGGGATTCGCAAAGGAATCTGGTAAATGGGGGAAAATTATGTTATGATACTGTTACTGTTTCTGGGTGGAAAGTTTTTGGATGGAAATTTACCCAGACGCTTGCAGAAATGAGAGCAAGGAGTGCGAGAAAGGACGAACATGAAAACCATTACCATTAAATATTTTACCGATAAAATTGAGAAACTGACTTATATTGATGGCAAATCCGATTGGATCGACCTGCGGGCGGCGGAAGATGTGACCCTGAAAGCAGGAGAGTTTAAGCTGATTCCTCTTGGTGTTGCCATGAAATTGCCGGAGGGCTATGAGGCTCATGTTGTGCCAAGAAGTTCAACATTCAAGAATTTCGGAGTAATTCAGACAAATCATTGTGGAATCATTGACGAGTCCTACTGCGGTGACAATGATCAGTGGTATTTTCCGGCGTATGCCCTGCGGGATACACAGATCCATGTCAACGACCGGATCTGCCAGTTCCGAATCATGGAACATCAGCCGACGATCCAGTTTGAGGAGACCGCGAAACTAACCGGAGCGGACCGGGGCGGACTTGGAAGTACCGGAGTGCAGTAAGGACGGAATGGCCAGAGTGCAGCAGAAACCAGATTATAGCGGGAGTCATTTTCGGAGACGTGATAGCGTGAAAACTACGAAACTGGAAGAGAACGGAAGTCTGGTGGGAAAGGAATGAATGAGATAGCATGAGAAGAGAAACATGGAAACAGGGCAGAAAGATCTGTCTTGTGGGTGTGCTGGCGGCGCTGAGTATTTTCGCCAGCGGCTGCTTTGGCGGCAGCAAAGAAAAATATACCTTCCGTGAGAATGGAATCAATCTGCTGGAAGCAGGAGACTACGAGGGAGCAATCCAGGCATTTGATCAGGCGCTGGAGGCTTCTGACGGAATGGTTGGTAATTTTGAACTGGATATTTTAAAATACCGGGCGGAAGCAGAGTGCGGAACTGGTGATTATGAGGCGGCGGCCAATACTTACGCGGTGTTAAACCAGGTGGATGAAGAGCGGCCGGAGTATTTAGGAAGAAGCTGTCTTTTATATGTGAAAGCAGGGGCTGTGGACAAGGCTTTGGAGCAGTACCAGAAAGCCTACGCCAAAGACCCGTCAGGCGAGACCACCCAGGAGGCCCTTCTGGCTGTGGGACAGGGACTGACAGATGCAGGCCGTTTTGATGAGGCGATGGAACTGTACGAAAATGCTTTAAGCGGCGGTATGCAGAATGCGGAATTGTATAACCGCATGGGTCTGTGTCAGTTAGACGCTGGAAAGGTGTCTGACGCGCTGAATTATTTTGATCAGGGACTGGCTATGGCGGACCAGGACACAGAGGTACGGAAGAAACTGGTGTATAATAAGGCGGCAGCGCAGGAGCAGAATATGGATTACGCAGGGGCTTTAGCGACCCTGGAGTCCTATGTGCAGGAGTTTGGTTCTGCAGCAGATGTGGAAAAAGAGATTGCATTTTTAAAGACCCGGTAGGAAAGAAAGAATTTCCGGGATTGCCCACAGCTGGAAAAGCGGGAAAAGGGGAATCTCGAAAGCGTATTCAGTGATAAAAAGGAGAATAGAGTGGCAGAATTATATGAGTTAAAAGAAGCAGAGGAGCGGGTGATCCTGATTGCGGTGCGTACCTGCGAGGAGGACGACACAGAGGCTTGTCTGGATGAGTTAGAGGAGCTGGTGAAGACCGCTGGAGCCGTAACCGTGGACAAAATGATCCAGAACCGGGAGCGGATCCATCCGGGAACCTACCTTGGCAAAGGAAAGATTGAGGAGGTGCGGGAGCGTCTCTGGGAGCTGGGCGCCACCGGCGTGGTGTGCGATGATGAGTTATCCCCGGCGCAGCTTAAAAATCTGGAGGACGCCCTGGATACGAAGGTGATGGACCGTACCATGGTGATCCTGGACATTTTCGCTGCAAGAGCCAACACCCGCGAGGGAAAGATCCAGGTGGAGTTAGCCCAGTTAAAATACCGGGCTGCAAGACTGGTGGGCCTTCGCAATTCCCTGTCCCGTCTGGGCGGCGGAATCAGTACCAGAGGACCGGGCG
>CAVALB010000122.1:0-5003 GCA_963589345.1 uncultured Selenomonadales bacterium
CAGCGCGGCCAACAAGCTAAACGAAGCCAGTGTCGTCATTGAAGCACAAAAATGTTATGCAGCCAATAAAGTAGAAAGCACCCGCACCAGCACACATAATAAGCATTCGATAGGCAATTTTGTCCGTTTTGTGAGTATAGCGACAGGTCGGGAGCCTGTCTGAGCGAACGTAGTGAGCGAGTTTGCGGTAGACCTGTCTAATAGGCGACGGAGCAAAACGGACAAAAAATTGCCGTGAATGCGTTTATGTGTGGTGGGGCGGGCGCTTTCGGACCCTTATATATGACGTTGACGTTGCGTATAAATTTTTACATTGCAATCTGCTTGCGCCCTGCTGTTTTCAGCAGACGGAACACTCCGGAGGCCTCCAGCGTTTTTCCGATGGTGTAAAACAGCATGGAATTGACCGGCCACATGATCAGGTTTTTGAATACCCGCATCGGCAGGAGTGCCAGAAATGCTTTTCCGTAAAGCATGCTCAGCCACAGGGTTCCAAGCAGCATATTACAAACGATGGATACGGTCAGCTCCGCTGCCAAAACGCGCCACAGACGGATAGGACGCTTGTAAAGAAAGCAGCCGTAAAGCACACCGCCCACCATAGCACTGACGGTAAAGCCAGGAAAGAAGGCACCGGTTGGGCGAAGAATATATTTTAAGATATCCAGGGCACCGCCAAACAGCCCGCCTGCCACCGGACCAAACAGATAGTAGACAAACTGGTTTGCAATACTGGAAAAACCGATCTTCAGATAATCCCCAAGCACCAGAGTAAAGTACCCAAGCACCACGGAAATGGCTGCAAACATGGCCATGACTGTGACCGTGTTCACATGCTTGAGTTCTTCCACGGAATCCGTGAACAAAGCTTTGAATTTCTTCATAAAAAATTACCTCCTTTGCAGAATTCTCTACCACAAAGGAGATAATAAATGATATCCTCTTCGCAGCGGGATGCGATCCGTATACCGCGAAACGGATGAATGCATGAGCTTTAATGCTGCAGCAAACCGTTTCTTCGTCCAGCCGACAACTCCCTGTCCGGCTGGCACTTAACGCACACAGACCTACTCTGCTTATTCTGTTTTTCTTTGTCCGCTACTATAGCACAGATTGTTTCTCCTGTAAAGAGTATTTCCGCATGATATAAATATAATACGGAATCAACGGGATCAAGGCAGAAACCCAGGCTGCCGGATCTGCAAGGCAGGTATTCGCAAAGCCTCCACCAAGATGGACTACCAGCATCACGACAGCACCTCTGGCCATCAGTTCAAATACGCCGCCCAACATCGGCACCAGACCATACCCCATACCCTGAAGGGCATTTCGATAAAGGAAGATGCTTCCCAGAAACGGATATGCCCAGGATGCCATCCTAAAATATTGATTGGCCGCGTCGATGACCACAGTCTGGGATGCATCCACAAAGATCAGAGTCAGCTTTCCTGCAAAGAAATGGATGATCAGGAACAAAACGGCTGCTGAGATCAGGATCATGATCTGCGTATCCTTTACGCCCTGACGTACCCGATCAAGCCGCCCGGCTCCGCGGTTTTGTCCCACATAGGTTGCAACGGTCGCACCAAAGGCAATAAAGATGGTATTCACCATGTTCTGCAGCTTTCCTGCCGCTGCATAACCAGCGATACAGTCTGAACCAAACACATTGATGGCGCTCTGAACAATGATCGTTCCGATTGCGGTGATTGAAAACTGCAGTCCCATAGGCACTCCGATGGACAGCAGACGCCGCATCATGGAAAAATCTGGAATGAAATCATGTTTCTGAAGTTTCAGGATATCAAATCTCAGAACAATATAGATCAAACATAAAAGTGCCGAAATCCCCTGAGCAATGACAGTCGCGTAAGCACAGCCTTCCACTCCCATATGAAATTTCAGAATAAACAAAACATCCAGTACAGCATTGATGACCGCGGAAATGATCAAAAAATACAAAGGAGAACGTCCATCTCCCAATGCCCTCAGCACGGCTGCAAAAGCATTGTAGGCCGCAGTCACACAAAGTCCGGCATAAATAATTCCCATATAAGATGCCGTGGAATATAAAATTTCATCCGGTGAGTTCATCAGCCGGAGAATCGGAACATTGAGGATCACAAGCCCTGCCGTCATTACAACCACGAAAGCTACACACAGATAGATGCCCATAGCCACATAGCGCCGCATCAGCTTATAGTTTCCGGCTCCGAAGCACTGGGCTACCATGATGGCAAAGCCACTGGTAATTCCCTGCATCCATCCGGTCACCAGAAAGATCAACGATGTGGTGCTTCCGATGGCCGCCAAGGCCTCCACGCCGATATAGCGGCCGGCCACCACAGAATCCACCAGATTATAAAACTGCTGAAACACATTTCCCAGAAAGGTCGGAATCATAAATGCCAGAATCAGGCGTACCGGATTGCCCCGGGTCATATCATTTGTCATAATGCAATTACTCCTGTAGTTTCAGATCATATCGGATCTGTTTGATTGGGATTCTCGGCTCTCCGTCAGAGCCTTCCCCATCCGGGGGGGGTAGAATTAAGGCCTTTTATCTGGTCTTGAATGTCAAACAAGCACTCCAATAAAAGTGGGCTGAACACACCACATTCGCCGTTTTTAATCATGCGCATAGCCTGTTCATGCGGATAGGCTTTCTTATAGACACGTGGACTCACCAGTGCATCATAAACATCCACGAGGGAAACCACCTGCGCAGCGATCGGAATTTCTTCTCCCTTCAGGCCATCCGGATAGCCTCTTCCGTCATACCGTTCATGGTGCCATCTGCAGATTTGGTATGCAACCTTGACAATCGGTTCATCCTGATAAATGGCTAAACGCTGCAGCATGGAGGCTCCGATCAAGGTATGCGTTTTCATCACTTCGTACTCTTCCGATGTCAGCCGTCCAGGTTTATTTAAGATTTTTTCATCAATGCCCAGTTTTCCGATATCGTGAAGTGCAGAGGCAGTTGCGATCAGCTCTCTGTCAGTGCGCGCCAAGTGATAGCAATCCGTTTTCTGGACCAGGCGATCAAGCAGCAACTCAGTGAGCTTATTGATATGGGATACGTGCAAACCGCTTTCGCTGTTTCGAAATTCCATGATCTGACTCAAGATTCCTATCATGATGCGATTATTTCTTTCTTTTTCGTACATCTGCTTGGTAACCATTTTAAATAGATGACGCTGTTTGGCATAAAGCTTGATGGTATTAAATACGCGCTGAAAAACGACCTTGGCATCAAAGGGTCTGCTGATGTAGTCTGAAACTCCGAGTTCATAGGCCTTCCGGATATATATATCCGAATTTTCACTCGAAATCATGACAACCGGGATTTCCTCGATCCAATGATTTCGGATCATATACTCCAGCACTGCAAATCCGTCCATATCCGGCATGACGATATCTAAAAGGATCAAATCGATCCCGGTTCCGTACTGTTCAAGAACGGATATGCACTCTTTCCCACTCTCAGCTTCCAGGATGCGAAAATCAGAGTGCAGCATCTCTGAAAGGATCTCACGATTGATCTCTGAGTCATCTACAATAAGAATCTGCTGCTTGATACTTTCCTGCTCCTCCGATGTCTGATTTTCCGTCGAAATATCGCGCATTTTTTTTGCCACAACAACCATATTTTTTCGGTTTTTCGCCTGGTACATCAGCTTATCCGCATAAGATACAGCATCCTCCACCATATCGGTGCCATCAGTATATAAACCTCCGGCGCTGACAGAAATATGAAGGTTTGTATAACCCGGTACCTCGGCTTCCATGATCTTCTGCCGGATTTTCTGCAGCCTTTCTTCAAATTTGTCCGCATCGATATCCGGAATCAGAAGAAGGAACTCATCACCGCCATAGCGGATCAGGAAATCTTCATCGCGCACACAGCTTCGGATCAGATGCACCACAGTTTTTAATACAGCATCTCCCGCATCATGTCCGCAGGTATCATTATAAATTTTGAAATCATCCAGATCGATCATAGCCACACCGCCTTTAAAAACGGATGTTTTGATCTTATCTTCATAATACCGGCGATTGTAGGCACCGGTCAAAGCATCTATGTACAGTTCATCGTGATAGCTTTCCAGATGATCCAGAAGCTTATTTTTTCCTTCTGTGTCAATCAGCGAACCTCGATCCAAATGGCGCACAAGCTCCATCACACCGGGAGTTCCGTCTACCTCCACATACCGTGCTGTCACTTCATAAAGTTCCTGATCCTGATACTCCAGTTTGGTTCGCTGGATTTTGTCCTGATAAACTTTTCTGGAAATACAATTTTCACAAGGCTGACTTTTATTCCAAAAATCGTAACAATGACAGCAATTCAGTTCTGCTGCCGTATCGTCCTTCTCATTCTTTTCAACCAGACGCAGATCTACAGCATTCAGGATTCGTACCACCGTAAAAACTTCCCGGTAGATTTCCATCTGCTGTTCTGCCTGCTGTTTTGACAGTTTATCGTTTAAACTCATTTACTATTCAGGCCTCCGCTTCCAACTCCCGAATTGCCTCTTCTACTTGTTTATAGCGCACATCCAACTCCTGCAGCAGCCGATCTCCTTTCTCAATTTCCCGTCCCCGCAAGTCTTCGGTAAGTTCTGCGCTGGTTTCATACAGACGATCAAAGCCTAAGTTTACGCAAACACCCTTTAAGGTATGGGCTGCACGGAAGGCACGCTCAGCATCTCTGACCTCCATGGCTTCTTTTAAGTCTGCATAGCTTGGGTCTTTTAAGAACTTCAATGCAAAACGCTTTACCAACGCCTCACTGCCAAACCTGCCTAAGACATTTTCATAGTCGGAACCGATTTTTTCATAAAATTCTTTTGTTGTCATGTTTCTATACCTCTGATCTTTGTTTCTGCTTATCTGCAAATATTGCCATTTGGTTATTTCTTTCCATATCTAATGTAAGTTTATCGTAACTGTTCAGAACCAACCTCCAAAATGCTCCGCATTTCGTCGGTGTGGCGTAT
>CAVALB010000123.1:0-4931 GCA_963589345.1 uncultured Selenomonadales bacterium
CCTACAGGCGGTGGAAGACAGTCTCCTGTGATCATTGCCATTAAGGATAAAAAGATGCGTGATCATATTGCAAAGCTGAATGCGCAGATCATGGGAGATAAGGACGCAGATCCATTTTATGGAGCTCCGGTGATCGCACTTGTTTTAGCAGACAGCAGCCGCAGCACCTGGGTAGAAGATGGAACCAATGTACTCTGCTATCTGATGCTTGCAGCAAAAGCATGTGGTGTTTCCAGTGTCTGGGTACACAGAGAGAAAGAGATATTTGAAAGCGAAGAAGGAAAGAAACTTTTGTCCCAGTGGAACCTTTCTGAAAATTTAAAGGGTGTAGGTGCTGTTGCACTTGGATATAATACAGGCGAGGAGCCTCAGGCAGCTCCCCGCAAAGAAGATTATATCCTGGAAATTTAACAGGATAAACTTGTAATTATTAAAATCTGACTTTAAACTTATACAGATATATTGCCGCCTCCAGCAGGAAATGATCTTTCCTGTCATGGAGGTCTTTTTTTGTGATCTCCTGGATATTTTTGATCCGGTAGGCAATGGTATTGTAGTGGGTAAACATTTCTTCCGATATTCTTTTTACATTTCCGGCATATTCAAAATAGTAATCCAGTGTTTTTAAGAGGTCAGAATGTTTTTGGTGGTCATTTTCAATCAATGGCCCTAACATTTCCTGTACAAACTGGCTGGTTTCCTTTTCAGGATCAGCTGCATAAAGAAGACGCAAAAGTCCAAGATCTTCAAAGCCAAGAACGGTCTGTTCATTGATCATGGCTGTACGCAGGGCAGTACGGGCTTCAGTATCACTTTGGACGATCCCGCGGATCCCGGGATGAGGACGACCGCATCCGGCACACAGCCCCAGATCCGGATATTCGAGAGAAAGAGATGACAGAAGTTTGGGAATATGACGGGCCAGCTGTTCCAGCTCAGAGCTTGTAGCAGGGGCATTTAACAGGATCAGATAATCGTCAGAAGCAGGAACGATCCGCACATCCAGTCCTAATTTAGAAAAAACAGACCGGATATTGCCCATAAGAAGGGTATGCTGGAAATTTTTTCTGTATTGGTTTTTCTCTTCTGGATTCTGGGTCTTTAACCGCAGGATCAGATGGTCATCAGAAAGATTTAGATGGAATTCATCTGCTCTGGTCTGCTCAAGCTGATGGTCTACGATTGGATCTGACAGTAGATGGAGCAGAAAACTTGCAAAAAGAGAATCTCCCCGTTCACGGATCCCCTGTTCCCTTGTGATCTCTAAAGGAATCGCAGATAAGACCTGGGCTAAAAGTTCCGGTGAAAGTGCTGGGGACTGGGATGGGTTATAAATATAGAGGCATCCATAGGAATGTTCTCCTAAAGTCAGATCATGTGAGGATGACATGCGGATAAACTGGTTGATCATCTGGGTTTCTGAATCAGATGTAAAAATGGACTTATCCTCTTCGTTTAGGCAGATACTATGGCGGCTGTTAATACTGTCTACGATCAGGATGCTGCCGCCTGTAAGTTTTGAGATCATGGAAGCTATTTGATCCAGGTCAGCGCCTTCTGTAATGGTCTGTGTCAGCATCTGGTTGACAGAAAGGGTATTTTGCAAAAGGGCAGTCCGCCGCCTGGTTAGTTCATTGGAAAGCACTTTGGTAATATGGGAAAACTGCATATCAGGAGGAAGGACGATAAGGGGAAAATCCGCCTGGTCAGCCTGTTCGATCATAAGGGGCGGAACTATATTGTTTAAATATTGGGAAGGTTTGATACAGAATGCCGCCATCTGGTTACGCACCAGTGTGGGAATGTAAGCTGCCATGGCAGCTGAGTCCCGGTAAACAGAAAAACAGGTGGATATCATCAGTTCGCCGGGAGAGATCCACTGTGCATAATCCGGGTTATCGCTAAGGTTGATGCCGGAAACAATGCGCCCAAGTCCGCCTTTGCCCCCTGCAACATAGCAGTTGGAAAAAATAGGAAGGTTTAAAAGTTCTTCTACAGTTGGATAATAGGATTCTTCGATGTAGTTTGCCATAATATATACCCCCGAAAAAATCTGATCTATAACGCTTACCAAAAGTATAGAGTTTTTATTGTGAACAGTCAACATAGAAAATGAGAAAAATGGTGATTATAATACAAAACATAACAAAGACAAACGCAGAAAACAAAATCAGCTGAGTTGATATTCATTAGATAACAGAAAGGAAGAAATCAAAGTGAAGGTGCAGATCAGGATATGCAGCCATTTGTATAACATGTTGCAGGAAGCACCTGTAAAGGGAACGCTTCATTCCTGTTTTCACAGTTCCATGAATATGATGTGCCAGCAGGAAATGATCACATTTCTTACAAAAGAAAAAAGCCTTCAGCCATTTTCTATCAGTCTTGAATGGAACGGAGACTTTAAATTTTTAGAAGAAATGTTCCGTTTAAGGGAAACAGAGCTGCAGTTAAGTGTTAAGGGCTTTTGGATCGGGAACTTCCAGATATTTGAATTTAAAATAGTGGAGATTCTGGATTTAAGAAAAAGCCAGACAGAAGCCTTAAAGCCCGGAGCAGCAAACTTTATCCGCAGTTTCCTGGAACATCAGGAAGATAAAGGAATCCATGGGCTGATCGAAGGAAGAAAAGAAGAAGTATTTTCCGCATTCTTAGCTCCAAGGATCGAAGCGTTCCGCCA
The DNA here is from genome assembly GCA_963589345.1 of uncultured Selenomonadales bacterium. GTDB lineage: Bacteria > Bacillota > Clostridia > Lachnospirales > Lachnospiraceae > Brotaphodocola. The sequence goes on from CAVALB010000123.1 coordinate 2,681, forward strand.
GGCAGTCCAGGAAGGAAACATGGAATCTGCAGTGCTCACAGCAGAACAGATGGCCGGATGCGGACCGGGACTGACACCTTCTTCCGATGATTTCCTCTGCGGGTATGTGGCATCCTGGCCGGCTGAAAAACCATGGAAAGGCTTTGGGGAGGAGATCACAAATGCAGCAGCACTAAAAACTAATGATATCAGCGGATCTTTGTTGAAACATGCAGGAGAAAATATGTTTTCAGAAGACATTTTACAGTTATTAAAAGGATTTGAAAACGATGATCCTGAGCAGATACGTACAGCATTAAAACGTGTATCCAGCTTTGGAAGCAGCTCAGGCTGTGATTTTCTCACCGGCATGTATTATGGAGTAATTGACAGTAAATGATCTCTCGGAATTCTGATTGATCATGCCAGCGAAACTCTGGCAGTGAACTTTGAAAAGTAAATATCGTTTGTGGAACAAAAAAATAGCACGAGAAACAAACATAGCTTTCACTATGTCTCTAAGCGTGGTATGATAGTCAATAGGATTATGCTACATTCAAAATCAACTTTTTCAGGGAAGATTCAGATGGCAGATCCCATGCATCCAGATGCTGTAACATCAGGATGTGATAGAGGCGGCAGTACCACATCTTTGTAGAGCGGTGTCTGCCGTCTTCTAATTTGAAGTCTAATTTCTCGCGTTTGTTTGAACGTTCTGCAGATGTTCTTGCATTGTATTCCAGTTTCCATTCTTTGCTACTTCTTGGTGGATTATTAAATAGCCTTGGATTGTCATTTAAAACCAAATGTACAGTGCGTCCATATTTGGCATTTGAACATGGATTGTCACAGGTACAGGAAATACAGCCGCCTGTACGGCTGATCTTCGGGCATTTGAATTTCATTCGGCCTTTTGCGACTTCGATGCCATCGCGCCGCATCCGATGTCCAGATGGACAAACAGGAACGCCATCTTTATCAATGGTAAAGTCATTCTTATATACAGGTGGTCTGCCGCCTTTTCCATTCAGGTCGATAAATGGAGTGATGTTCTGCCGCTTAAAGTATTGATAATAAGGCATGGCATCATGTGCGGAATCCAAAAGTACTTTTGATACTTTGTAATCCGGAAGGAATGATCTCATCCGGAAAAAAGCCTGAAGGAATCCATGAGAATCATGTTTTGAGGCACAGGAATAGTGTGGAAATACCGGGAGATCGCTTTGTGAATCGACCAGCATATATAAATCATATCCATGATAAAAACAGTCGCGCGAGGAATCCCAGCCAATGTCACAGTCAGGCTGAGAAAAGTAGCGGTCACAGTTACAGTCAGAGATGCCATTTTCCTTACATTTGCATATGCGTTTTTTGCGTTCTCTGTGCGAGGTGACAACAGGAGTCCCATCACCGGCAAGGGCGAGGTTATCCTTATGGATCAGGCTCTTTTTTACAGAGACATCCAGAAATTCTTTCTGATAGATTTTAAAGAGAGAAGCGTAAGGCTGGTCATCAATGGAAAAAGATGTCTCTTCCAGTTGAGGTAAGAGTTCAGCAACTGTTATTTTTTCAACGGAATCAGCTTTTTCGCCTTTAGAATCAGGCTTTTTCACTTTAGTTTTCAGAGGGTGGATATGAGAAGCTATATGGGCATCATCAGAGTCCCATAAGCGCTTCATAAAATCATAAAAGGTGCCAACACCCGGAGTATCACCAACCTGAAACCCACTGAGGATGGCAAAAAGAGGATTCATCTTAAGCTGGGCAGCCCATTCGGTGATAGAGGAAACTTTAAAATCAATGGACAGTAGGTAAGAACGCTGCATACAGGAAGGGGTTCTTGGAGCAGGGCCAAACTTGGAATATTTATCAGCTAAAAGGGCATCGGTATACGAGAGATCAAGATGCCAAAAGCGTTCGATAATATCCCAGGTGGATCGGGCCAGGACATCTGGATCAGGATAATATTTACGAAGATTTTCAACAACGAAGTTCTGGTAGTCGACATGACTGCCGCAATTAACAGGTAACAAAAAAATCGCCTCCAATCGAAAAATATCTACCGCCGCGAGCGACGGTACTTATTGATCAATAGGCGCGAAGCGCCGCATTTTTCGATGGATTTGTCAAGTGTTTTTGGCAAAAAAGTGGGGGATTTTAATAAAAATGGAATCTGAAAGCCTTGTATTTACTGGCTTGGAGATTCCGAGAGATTATTAACATAAAAAGGAGGCTTTGAAAGCCTCCTCTTCATATTTTTTATCCAACCAGA
>CAVALB010000124.1:0-4751 GCA_963589345.1 uncultured Selenomonadales bacterium
CCAAATAAAATTTCAAAATCAGCCTTAGAAATGCAAGCATTTCACGTCTGATTTATGAAATTTTGCTTGGCTCTGAACAGTTACAAATGAAGCAAGAAAAAGGATGCACGTCCAATCACGTGCATCCTTTTTCAGCCTCAGCTATTCGTCTTTTCAGTTACAGCACATGCCCCTGCTTCTTCATGACCTCGATCACCTGATCTACCAGCTTTTCACACTGCTCTGTAGTCGGTGCCTCTACCATGACGCGCACGACCGGCTCGGTGCCGGACTGACGAAGGAGGATGCGGCCATCAGCGCCCAGGGTCTCGGTGACCTTTGCTACCTCTGCCTGTACGGCCGGATCGTCCTGTGCGGTCTGTTTGTCCTTCACACGGACATTTTTCAGAACCTGCGGGAAGATCTCTACTTCGGATGCCAGCTTGCCGAGGGTTTCTTTTCTCTCCAGCATGACTTCCATGACCTTGATGGAGGTCAGGATGCCGTCACCGGTGGTGGCGTGCTTGCTGAAGATGATATGGCCGGACTGTTCTCCGCCCAGGCAGTTGCCGTACTGGGACATATTTTCGTAGACGTACTTATCTCCCACTGCGGTCTTCTCGTAGGAAATCCCTTCCCGATCAAAGGCCTTATAGAGTCCGAAATTGGACATCACCGTTGTGACTACGGTGTTGTTTCTCAGAGTGCCGTTTTCCTTCATATATTTACCGCAGATGTAAAGGATCAGGTCTCCGTCTACCACGTTTCCGTTCTCGTCCACGGCGATGCAGCGGTCTGCGTCACCGTCGTAAGCAAAGCCTACGTCACAGCCGGTTTCCTTTACGTAATCCTGCAGCACGTGAATGTGTGTGGAACCGCAGTCTGTATTGATATTCAGGCCGTTCGGATGGTTGTTGATGACATGAGTTTCTGCACCCAGGGCATCAAATACATTCTTGGCAATAGCAGAGGCACTGCCGTTTGCGCAGTCCAGAGCAACCTTTTTGCCTTTGAAGGAACGGGTGGCAATAGAGATCAGATAACCGATGTAGCGGTTTCTGCCTGCGGCATAATCTGTGGTGCGGCCGATGGCATCCTTTAAGGCAAAAGGGATCTCTCCCATCTCTCCGTCTAAGTACCGCTCAATCTCTGTGATGACCTCCTCTTCCAGCTTCTCGCCCTTGCCGTTGATAACCTTGATGCCGTTGTCATAGAAGGGATTGTGGCTGGCAGAGATCATGATGCCGCAGTCGAATTCCTCGGTGCGCACCACATAGGATACGCTCGGGGTGGTGGTGACATGGAGCAGATATACATCGGCTCCGGAGGCCGTCAGACCTGCTACCAGGGAGTACTCAAACATGTAGCTGCTCCGTCTGGTGTCCTTTCCGATGGCCACGCGGCAGCGTCCTTCCGGATTGTCTGCGGTCTTTTTCGCACGCTGTCCATAATACCAGCCCAGGAACCGTCCTACCTTGTAGGCATGCTCTACTGTTAAATTTACATTTGCTTCACCGCGAAAGCCGTCGGTGCCGAAATATTTTCCCATTGTTCTTCTCTCCTGTTATAATCCAAATTCCCGGCAGGCATACCTGCGCCGCCGGGAATCTCTGTTCATACGATTTAAATCTTTCCTTAATACTCTATTTCCTTCAAGAACCGTCCCAGTGCATCCTGCCATGCCGGAAGGCGCTCAAATCCGTTCTCGCTGAGTTTTTCCTTGTTCAGACGGCTGTTGGACGGGCGTGTTGCCTTTGCCGGGAATGCATCACTGCTGACCGGGGTAACCGGTACATCCATGCCTGCCTGGCGGAAGATCTCTTTTGCAAATTCATACCAGCTGCATAAGCCCTCGTTGGTGGCATGATAGCGTCCGTACTTGTCGGTCTGGATCATATCAACCAGCAATCTTGCCAGGTCGTAGGTGTAGGTCGGAGAACCGATCTGGTCGTCCACGACGCTGACTGCTCCGCGCTCCTTGCCGAGACGCAGCATAGTTTTGATAAAGTTCTTTCCTGCCACGCCGAATACCCAGGCAATACGCACGATAAAATATTTGTCGGACAGCTCTTCCACTGCCAGCTCGCCCTCGTATTTGGTCTGTCCGTATACGTTCAGCGGATGGCGCTCGTCATCCGGCTCCCAGGGACGGGTGCCCTGACCGTCAAAGACGTAATCCGTGCTGATGTACATCAGCTTCACATCGGCCTCTTTGCAGGCCTGAGCCACGTTGCGGGTGCCTTCACCGTTGATGCGGCGGCAAAGCTCGATATTGTCCTCTGCTGCATCGACTGCGGTATAGGCAGCGCAGTGGATGACTGCATCTGCGCCGGAAGCTTTGATCACACGTCTGCAGGCCTCTGCGTCGGTGATATCCATCTCCTGCACATCCACACCGATTCCTTCGATGCCTCGTTTTTCCAGTTCATTCATCAGGTCAGTTCCAAGCTGGCCTTTTGCTCCTGTTACCAGAACCTTCATGCTGTTTCCTCTTTCCAAATGATAACCCGCAAAAATTATACTTCCTCGCGGTTTCCGTACATTTTCTCGTAATAATTCTGATATTCACCGGAGATGATGGTCTCCCACCACTCACGATTCTCCAGATACCACTTGATGGTCTTCTTGATGCCGTCTGCGAATTTGGTTTCCGGCAGCCAGCCAAGCTCGTTGTGGATCTTGGTCGGGTCGATGGCATAACGCATGTCATGACCCTTGCGGTCGGTTACGTGGGTGATCAGGCTTTCCGGCTTTCCAAGCTCCTTGCAGATGAGCTTGACAATGTCGATGTTCTTCATCTCATTGTGGCCGCCGATGTTGTAAACCTCACCGACGCGGCCATTGTGGATGATCAGGTCGATGGCCTTGCAGTGATCCTCTACATACAGCCAGTCGCGGACGTTTAAGCCCTCGCCGTATACCGGAAGCGGCTTGTCTGCCAGTGCGTTGGCGATCATGAGCGGGATCAGCTTCTCCGGGAAATGGTACGGGCCGTAGTTGTTGGAGCAGCGGCTGATGGTGATCGGCAGACCATAGGTTCTGTGGTATGCCTGTACCAGAAGGTCAGCGCCTGCCTTGGAGGAGCTGTACGGGCTGCTGGTATGGATCGGGGTCTCCTCGGTAAAGAAGAGATCCGGGCGGTCTAACGGAAGGTCGCCGTATACTTCATCGGTGGATACCTGATGATAACGCTTGATGCCGTATTTGCGGCAGGCATCCATCATCACTGCGGTTCCCTTGATGTTGGTGTCTAAGAAAATCTCCGGGTTTTCGATGGAGCGGTCTACATGGCTCTCTGCTGCAAAGTTCACCACGATATCCGGATGCTCCTCCTCGAAGAGCTTGTAGATGGCTTCACGGTCACAGATGTTGGTCTTGCAGAAGCGGAAATTCGGGTTCTTTAAAGCCTCCTCCAGTGTAGATAAGTTGCCTGCATAGGTCAGACAGTCCACACATACGATGCGGTAGTCCGGATATTTATTTAACATATGGTAAACAAAGTTGGAGCCGATGAAACCGGCGCCGCCTGTTACGATGATCGTCATTTGTTTGTTCCTCTTTTCTTTTTGTTTTCGGACAGGCTCTGCGTCCGAATCAGACTGTATGTCCTGTCACACTGTTTACTGCATAAAAACTACTTCATGTCATTTCCGTGCAGCTTATCGATATATTTGCCGTCTAAAACATCTTTTAAATAGCGGCCATACTGATTCTTCTTTAATTCCTCGTAGGTCTCCAGAACCTGTTCCTTGGTGATCCAGCCGTTTAAGTAAGCAATCTCCTCCAGGCAGGCAATCTTGCGGTGCTGATGGGTCTCCACAGTCTTTACAAAGTTGGTAGCCTCCACAAGGGACTCGTGGGTACCGGTGTCCAGCCAGGTGAAACCCTGACCTAAGAGCGTCACATCCAGTTCACCGTTCTCCAGATAGATGCGGTTTAAGTCTGTGATCTCAAGCTCTCCGCGGGCAGATGGTTTTAAGTTTTTGGCATACTCTACCACACGATTGTCATAGAAGTACAGACCGGTCACACAGTAATTGGACTTCGGGTGCTCCGGCTTCTCCTCGATGGAGACAGCCTTTCCCTGAGCATCAAATTCTACGATACCGAAGCGCTCCGGATCATCTACATAGTAACCGAATACGGTGGCACCGGTTTTCTTTTCTGCCGCCGCACGCAGGCGTTTCTTTAAGCCCTGACCATGGAAAATGTTGTCCCCCAGTACCATGGCTACCGGTTCCCCGCCAATAAACTCTTCACCGATGATAAAGGCCTGAGCCAGTCCGTCCGGGCTCGGCTGAACTGCATAGGACAGCTCCACGCCAAACTGATGTCCGTCACCTAAGAGTGCCTCAAAACGCGGTGTATCTACCGGAGTAGAGATGATCAAAATCTCCCGGATGCCGGCGTTCATGAGAACGGACAGCGGATAGTAGATCATCGGTTTGTCATAAATCGGAAGCAGCTGCTTGGATGTTACCTTTGTCAGCGGATACAGACGGGTACCTGAGCCGCCTGCCAGAATAATTCCTTTCATACGTTTCTCCCTTAAAAATAAAATTAATATCGTCCGATCTATTCTGTAGAAAAATGCCTTGTATACGGACGCTTTTAGCTAGTTTGTACTATACCATAGATTTACTGATATTTCAATCCTGGGGGGGGTAAGAGATCCGATAGAAAAGCAAAATTTGTAACTGTTCAGAGCCAAGCAAAATTTCACAAATTAGACTTGAAATGCTTGCATTTCCAAGGCTGATTTTGAAATTTTA
>CAVALB010000125.1:0-4695 GCA_963589345.1 uncultured Selenomonadales bacterium
GGGCGCTTTCGGACCCTTATATATGACGTTGATGTTGCGTATAAATTTTTATTTCTCCACATGATTGCGATCTGTCAATATAATCCCTTTATACCGCGGTGATGTGCGTTCCAGTTCATAGCACTCTCCCTCCGGTGTCGAGTATTGATCGATAAAATCGCGGATGATCTTCATCTCTTCTTCTGTCAGATCAAACTGCAGGGTCTGAATGTTGGACGCAACATGCTTTGAGTTTCTGGTTCCGACCATGACGGCGCCCACGCTCTTCTGATTTAAGATATACTGGGTTGCCACGTTGGCAATGGTGACACCGTGATGCTCTGCGATCTCTTTTAAGACCGGAAGCAGCTTCTGCATGCCGTCCCAGCCCAGGGAATCCTCGATGATCTGCATATATTTTACCTGAGAACGGGTTTCCGGTGCCTCATATTTCTTTCCCATGTAGCGTTCAGCCAGAAATCCGCCTGCCAGCGTGCCGTATGCGAAGGTATAAATGCCGTGCTCGGCGCTGTAATCTAAGAGGGTGCGCTCCGGGCGGCGGTCAAAGACGGAATACTGTGCCTGGTTGGAAACAACCGGAATACCGGCATCTACCATAAGCTTTAAGGCGTTGGTGTCCATGTTGCACATACCGATATTGCGGATCTTGCCCTTCTCCTGGAGACGAACCAGATCAAAGGCGGTGTCTAACATACCCGGGACATCAAAATCCCACCAATGGAACTGCACCAGATCCAGTGCCTCACGGTGCATGCGCTTTAAGGAACGATCCACAATGCCCTCCGTGTATTCCATGTTGATTACCGGAAGCACATCCTTATCGGGCACAAATTTCGTATGGATCTGAATGTCCTCCTCCTGGTAATGGCCGGTTCCCTTTAAATCCATAACAAAACGTCCCAGCACCTCCTCTGCGCCGGTGTAAATATCCGCACAGTCAAAGGTGGTAAATCCCTGTTCCACTAACATGTGGAAGGCTCGGATGGCATCATCGTAGTCGAGATGTCCCTGCAGGCAGTGCTCGGCAGACAGCTGCCAGCAGCCATTGATGACACGGTTGAAGGTATATCCATTTTTAAACTGACATTTTTTCTCCATAATTTTCTCCTTGATTTGTAAATGTGCACAGCCTCAAATTTCTATCTTTGCCAGCGGCACCACCGTACACTGTCCGTGGCTCTGGATCCGCTTTCCGATCCGGGTGATTTTAAAGCGTGCACCGCAGTTTGGGTCCGGGCAGGCTATTTCGGCATCGGACAGCATCCAGTCATTGGGATGGAGCGGCCGCTCCTTGGCCGGAAGCATGGGAAGCAGGGCACTCAGTGCATACATGGAAAATGATGTATTTTCCGGGAATACCAGATTTTCCCCCTGCACCAGGAAATAGTCTCCCACCTTGTGGCTGCATACCATGGGACGGTTGCCTGCCACCACTTCTACTTTCAGATCATATAATTCAAAGGTATCGTCCATGTTACTCCTCTTTCTGGCATCCCCATCCGGTGATGACCGCGATCAGAAATACGATAAATAAGGCAAATCCGTAAATGGTTCCGGCTGCCACCGTCACTGGTGAAAGGCCGGTCAGAGCTGAGCCGATGAAGACGAACACGCTCATAAACGGGATAATGGACGGAAGGCTGTTTGCCGTGCCGTCCAACAGGTTTGCGCGGCGGTACGGATGAATATTTCTTGCTGCTCCGATCTTATTTAAGATTGGTCCGAAGGTCAGAATGGACGCACTGGTCACACCGCCAAGCAAAATGGTGGTAAACGCAATGCCTGCCATGCAGACCAGCTCTGCGCCACGTGTACTCTCCGCCAACTTGCTTCCAAGGATCTTCTCTGCGATCAGATTCAGCATGCCGGCATCGGTCAGCACACCCATGATACCAAATACGGAAATAACCAGTGCACAGGTCGGCAGGATGTTGTTGATGCCATCTACCAGAAAGCCTACTGCGGCATTGTTTGCTGCGTCATTGGAAAAGACCTGTGCCGGTGTGAACAGTCCTGCTGCTAAGCCGGTCAGCGTACCAACAACAAGTCCCACCAGGATTCCTTCATAGATATTTCTTGTCTTTGTGGAAACCACCAGCATTAAAACCACCGGGATCAGCATGACTAAAGATACCGGATTTGCTGCCGCATCAATGGAACCGCCCTCATAGGTACCGCCGATCCCGCCAAGAATTGCAAACAATACAATGGTAATCGCTCCGGCCACTGCAGAGTATTTGATTCGGCTGGACACTACGCCGCCGATATCGGCCGGTGTTCCGTTCTTAAACTGCTGGGTGGATGCAGATGCAATGGTGGTATCGGAAATCGGAGCCAGGTTGTCACCGAAAATCGCTCCGGATACGATACATCCCGCCATCATCATCTCATTTGCGCCTAACATCATGCCCGCCGGATAAAAGATCGGGAAGGCAATAAACATGGTTCCGATGGAGGAACCGGTGGCCGTGGAAACGATGCAGGTGGCAAGGAAGGTAAAGGCTACGAAAATGCCTCCCTTCATACCGACTGCATTGGCGATCCATACAAAACCGCCAGACAGGCCGCAGAGCTTGATCAGGGCGCTGAACATGCCTACTAACAACAGGATCACAACAACCGATACCGATGTAATGGAAGAAATCCCGCGAATGGCGCTGTCCCAAAATTTACTGTAGCTGGTGCAAAATACACCGCCGATGAGAAGTGCCAGAAAGCCTCCCACGGCCAGCGCCTCCATGTTAAATGCCTTGAAGCCGATAAACAGCACCATACAGAAAAATACGTAGATGCCAACCGGGATCAGCGACATACCGATCCCGCCGCGAAACTCTAATTGATTTTCCTCTTTCATATGCAATTCCTCTTTTCTAACCATTTTCATTGAAATCGTTTTTATTGTCTGGTTTTGCTGCAATACTTTTTCGATTTAATGTTGTAAAACATCATAGCAAGATATGCGAATTCCGTCAAGTGACTGAGTGATCAAAAAAGAGTCCCTGTGCATCTTTCATGTTTTAAACACACAAAGCGCCGGAAGTCTTCATAACATAAGACTCCGGCGCTCTTTTCATAAAAAGCAGGCGACGGGAATCGAACCCGCCTCCTCAGCTTGGGAAGCTGATGTTCTACCAATGAACTACGCCTGCATCTTTTGGGAAACACAGCTTATTATAAACGGTATTTCCCCAAAAGTAAAGTAGTTTGTTTTTACTCGTCATCTTCCTCTGCTGCGATCGCGCCGATCATGCCGAGCATGCTGGTCACAACTGCTACCACTACAAATAATACCAGCACTAAAATACATCCGAGAAAGATCATGATGTCCATCTGTAAACGCCTCCCATCCTATTGTACTTTTTTAAAACGTCCCCTTGAAATACCTCAAGTATAGCACAAGGCTCTCCTCGCGTAAAGAGATTGCTGTTTAGGCATTATTCTGATCATAGGTATCCAGAAAATGATGCCGCACACCGCCCTGCTTGTAAGCTACCACGGTATCGAGATTGACGTTCTCCACGCTCTTAAAGATATTGCTCTCCACAAATGGATTTTTTTCTTTCAGGGTGCGGATCAGTTCCTTGACTTCCACGCGCTTGGACTGGTTTTCTTCATTATTACAGGTGGTGCAGGTGTCGGTGAACTTGCAGGCACACTGGATGAAATGCAGGTTGTTGTAATCTCTCCAAGCCTTGATGTCATCCTCGCGCACCAGATACAGCGGGCGGATCAGCTCCATGCCCTCGAAGTTGGTGCTGTGAAGCTTCGGCATCATGGTCTGAACCTGGGCACCGTAGAGCATGCCCATGAGGATGGTCTCGATGACATCGTCATAGTGGTGTCCCAGAGCAATCTTGTTGCAGCCTAATTGTTTTGCAAAGGTATAGAGGTGGCCGCGGCGCATGCGGGCGCAAAGGTAGCACGGAGATTTTTCAATGGTGTAGACCGCATCGAAAATATCGGACTCAAAGATCTCGATCGGGATCTTTAGCTTTCTGGCATTCTCCTCGATGACCTGACGGTTCTCCGGGCTATAGCCGGGATCCATGACCAGAAATTTCACCTCGAACGGGAACTTGTTGTGCTTCTTTAATTCCTGGAACAGCTTGGCCATCAGCATGGAATCCTTGCCTCCGGAGATGCAGACGGCAATGCGGTCGCCCTCCTTTACCAGTTCATACTGGTTGATGGCTTTTGCAAATTTGCTGAAGATGTTTTTGTGGAATTTTTTTCGCAGGCTCTTCTCTACGGAGTCGCAGATCTCATCGGCCTCCTGCTTTTTGATCTCAGCCATGAGCCATGCGATGTAGCCGCCCTTTAAGCTGACGGCATCATAGCCTTGCTCACAGAGCGCCTCTGCCACATCACGACTCACGCGGCCGCGGCTGCAGCAGATAATGATTTTTTTGTCTTTTTCCTCCGGCGGGTTCTCCTCAAGCTCCTCTGCTGAGCTTGAGATGGCACCCTTGATCGCACCGTGGTTGATCTCTTCGGTGCTTCGGATATCATAAAGCAGGTAGGTATCCGGGGCGAGGGCGTCAAATTCTTCTATACTAAGTTCGTTCATAATGTTTACTCCTGTATCACATGGGACTTTATACATTTCGCATTTGTAACTGTTCAGAGCCAAGCAAAATTTCAAAATCAGACGTGAAATGCTTGCATTTCTAAGGCTGATTTTGGAATTTTATTTGG
>CAVALB010000126.1:0-4585 GCA_963589345.1 uncultured Selenomonadales bacterium
GAAGGTATTTCGTTTCTTATGGGGTGTAGCAAAAACTATATAATGTATTGGGGGGTTTACGCCTATTATAATAGCACGTCCCAGCCAATAAGTGTTAACAAATATACACAAATTTCGGAAATGTTTTTGTGCAGTTTGTACAAGACTGTAGCCTTTTATTTCTGGAACAGCGCCTCAAACTCTTCCTGGCCGATCTTTTCTTTCTCGATCAGCAGAGCGGTGCAGCTTTCCAGCACATCTCGATGATCCAGGATGATCGCCTTTGCCTTCTCATAACATTCATGGATGATCCGCTTTACTTCTTCATCAATCTCTGCGGTCACTTCATCACTGTAGGTGCGGACATGTCCGAAATCACGGCCGATGAAAACCTCGTCATCGTCGCTGCCGTAATTGATCATGCCGACCTTTTCCGACATACCATACTGTGTCACCATCGCACGCGCGATCTTGCTGGCATGTTTAATATCCTGGGAAGCGCCTGTTGTCACATCACCGAAGATGATCTCCTCTGCGATACGGCCGCCTAAGGACACCATGATATCCTGCAGCATCTTGCCCTTGGTGTTGAACATCTCATCCGATGACGGAAGCGGCATGGTATAACCTGCTGCACCGACACCGGTCGGAATGATGGACACCGTATGAACCGGTCCCACATCCGGCAGCACATGGAAAAGGATCGCATGACCAGATTCATGGTATGCTGTGATCTTCTTCTCTTTTTCTGAGATCACACGGCTCTTTTTCTCTGCTCCGATGCCGACCTTAACAAAAGAGCGGTCGATATCCGACTGACGGATGAAGCTTCGATTCTCCCTTGCTGCTAAAATGGCAGCCTCGTTCATGAGATTTTCCAGATCAGCTCCGGTAAAGCCGGAGGTGGTCTTTGCCACACGCGCCAGGTCTACATCCTCTCCCAGTGGTTTTTCCTTGGAATGCACCTGAAGGATCTCCACACGCCCCTTGACATCCGGACGACCTACCGCAACCTTTCGGTCGAAACGTCCCGGACGCAGGATTGCCGGATCCAGGATATCCACACGGTTCGTCGCTGCCATAACGATGATGCCCTCATTGACCCCAAAGCCGTCCATCTCAACCAACAGCTGGTTTAAGGTCTGCTCGCGCTCATCATGGCCGCCGCCCATGCCGGTGCCTCGTCTGCGGGCTACGGCATCGATCTCATCGATAAAAACGATACACGGTGCAGCCTTCTTGGCATCCTCGAACAGATCGCGGACACGGGAAGCACCGACGCCGACAAACATCTCCACAAAGTCAGAACCGGAAATGGAAAAGAACGGCACCCCGGCCTCACCGGCTACTGCCTTGGCAAGCAGGGTTTTACCGGTTCCGGGAGGCCCCACCAGGATCACACCCTTCGGGATTCTCGCACCTACACTGGTATACTTCTGCGGATTTCTCAGGAAATCCACCATCTCCTCCAAATCTTCCTTTTCTTCCTGAAGTCCTGCCACATTTTTAAAGGTTACACTGCTGGTATTTGTCATCCGGGCATGGCTCTTTCCGAAATTCATCATCTTGGCATTGGCTCCGCCGCCTGCACCGACTCTGGTATTCATGATGAACAAAACCAGCACAACGGCGCCCACGGAGATCAGCACCGGAACGATCGTGCTCATCCAGTAGCTTGTCTGCGGAACATCGTTTAGCGTGTAGTCGATATTCATTTCCTGCAGCATCTGCTGAACCTGGTTAACGTCCGATACATAGGTCACAGAAACATTGCCCGACTGATTGGTAAAATGCACCTCACCGGTTGGAGTCTGCTCATTCTGATAGATGATCAGATCCTCCACATTTCCGCTTTCCAGAGCTACCTTGAATTGCTGATAGCTCAGTTCATTCTGTTTTTTGCCCGGCATAAACGCCAGAGCAAGTACGATCAGGAGCAGAAGAAAAAGCATCCATCCGCCCCGAAAACCACTTTGCTGTTTCACTCATCGGCCTCCTTATTCCTCAACCTCGACCACACCGATGTATGGAAGGTTGCGGTATTTCTGAGCGTAGTCTAAGCCATAGCCCACTACAAATTCGTCCGGGATCGTAAAGCAGGTATAATCCACCTTAACCTGCTTTTTTACCCGGCGTTCCGGCTTGTCAAGCAGGGTGCACAGATGAATGCTCTTCGGTCCGCGCTGCTTTAATACCTCGATCAGATAGGACAGAGTACGTCCGGAATCGATGATATCCTCTACGATCAGGACTTCCTTTCCTGCTAAGGACTCATCCAGATCCTTCACAATCCGAACAACTCCGCTGGACTTGGTATCGTCTCCGTAACTGGACACGGACATGAAATCCATGGTAACCGGTACGGTAATACGTTTTGCCAGCTCACAGGTAAAAAATACACCACCCTTTAAAATACAGATCAGATGGATCTGCTTTCCCTCATAAGCCTTGCTGATCTGCTCTGCTACCTCGCTGATTCTCTTGTTTACCTCTTCTTCAGACAACAACACTCTGATCTTATCTGCCATAATCTCTTCCTCCATCGCAGGTTACCTGCAATATGTTTTCTGTGTGTTCTTCTATCTTGTAGTATTCGCTGATCCGTAACCCCACAGCCCACAGTATATGATCTCCTTCCGCCAGAAGCGGGATCTGATCCCTTTTTTCTTTTGGAATCTTCTCATCGATCATCAAACGGGCGATGGTTTTTCGGCCTCCGGACGACAAAAGCAGATAATCTCCCGGCCTCCTGGTTCTTACAGACAGTGCACCTTTGATTTTATCATAATCAAACCATTTCGTATACTGGTTTTTCGGAATTTCCCGGTCTTTTGGGCGAGAAAAAACCGTCATCTGAAGTCCGAAATTTCCATGATCGGCACAGCTTTCATCGAAAACCTCATTTTCACTCCCAAGGGGTACTTCCGCTTTCATTTTTCCACCCCTTCGCACAAGCTCCAAGGTCTCATATCCGACTCGCGCCATAAGACCGCTTGGAAGGTCGATCCGGCTTCCCACCTTTTTATCTGCCAGCTTTGCAATATCCGCAAAATGACGACCGGTAATATCCTTCCATCCCGGATTCAGTAAGCTCAGCATATGCCGGATCAGATAGGTTTTTAAGATGTCCGGCTGCTGTCTGAATACAGCAAGAGAAATTGCCGCAAAGCGCCCCTCTGCTTTCATTTCCTGTACCGTTCCTGCTTCCAGCCAGATTCTCTCCGCCTGCTGTCTGAAGTATTCATCCGCCTGACCGATGATCTGACCGGCCTGAAGGATATGCTCCTGCGCCTGCTCATTTACCATTGTTTTTAGCATCGGCAAAACCTGGCTGCGGATACGGTTTCGGGTATAATCTGCCGATTGATTGGTGCTGTCCTCACACCAGTCGACCTTTTCTTTTTTCAGATACTCCCGGATCTCATCCCGTCCTGTGTTTAAGAGCGGACGGATGCGGTGTCCCTGCACCGGTCGGATCCCGGAAAGCCCTGTAAGCCCGCTTCCGCGAAGGAGATGATGCAGAATGGTCTCCGCATTGTCATCCCGGTGATGCGCCAGGGCGATCTTTACCGAAGATCCTCCCTGAAGCTCCCTCTCCCATTGTTCTGCTTTTTCTTCCAACACTCGATAGCGAAGGATCCTTCCGGCTTCTTCCTCCGAAAGGCCATGCTCCTTTGCATAATCCGGCACCCAGCAGTGCGCCACAAACAGCGGCACGGAAAGCTCTTCACACAGCTTTCGGACAAACGCTTCATCCCGGTCCGCTTCTGCTCCCCGGATTCCATGATGAACATGAACCGCCCGTATTTCAAATGTCGGTGTTGTTTCCTGCATCGCTTTTTCACAAGCCCCTCCCGGTGCCAAATACCAAAGGGCGGCATTCTTTTCCAGCTCCTTCAGCACCTTCAAAAGGCCAACCGAATCTGCCCCGCCGGAAACTGCCACGATCACCGCGTCCCCGGGAGCGATCATATGCTGTTTTTGGATATAATCTCCAACTCTCTTTAACATCTTATCCTTCCTATGAATGAAAAAGAGATCCTCTTCCAAGCCACATATACGCGGCAGAAGAGGATCTTTTTTAGTTGTTCTTCGGTCTTGGCTTGAGCAGAACCTCGTCCGGCTTTACCAGTCCCAGCTTCTGTTTTGCCACTTCCTCAATATACTGCTTGGTCTGCACATAGACCCTGCGTTCTTCCAGTTCTGCAGCCCGTTTCTGTTCGTTTTCCACCTGACGGGTCAAGGATTCCTCCTTAGCCTGATACTCCATCACTTTTTTCTCCATGGAGCTGTTCTTGATATTGACGACCAATGCCAGGCTGAGCACCACAACCGTGATGCCAATGATGGCAAGTCGGTTGCTCCAGCTTTCCCGGCGCCTGCCATGCCCCGTTCCCCGTTTCTTCACATTTCTCACCAGCTTTTATTATCCAAACTTTCTAATGATGTTGCTTCACATGATTTTATTCTAAAGCATAAGGCCGTCATTTTCAAGAAGTTATTCGCGATTCTATTCAGAGCCAAATAAAATTCCAAAATCAGCCTTAGAAATGCAAGCATTTCACGTCTGATTTATGAAA
The DNA here is from genome assembly GCA_963589345.1 of uncultured Selenomonadales bacterium. Lineage (GTDB taxonomy): Bacteria > Bacillota > Clostridia > Lachnospirales > Lachnospiraceae > Brotaphodocola. The sequence continues at coordinate 4,560 of CAVALB010000126.1, forward strand.
TTTTGCTTGGCTCTGAACAGTTACAT
>CAVALB010000127.1:0-4382 GCA_963589345.1 uncultured Selenomonadales bacterium
AGACAATAGGCGGCGCAAGCGCACGAGGGAAAAATTCCACAGGGTATGCGTTTCTACATGCCAGTCCCGGAACTTCGGACTCTTCAGATCAATAGGAACTCCCTATAAAATCATCACTGATTTTCTGATATGTTATTGCTGCATGATGGATCGTCTGTTCTACAACTGCAGAATAATACTGATCTCCGCGGATATCGGTCAGAACGATCGCATTTAAATAATTTCCATCCGGCAAGCTCGTCATTGTGACTTTTGAAGAGGCGGAAAATACAATTTTCTGATCACTCTCCTGCCTGCTTTCCATGTTTGCAGTCAGGTCATAGACCTTATAGACAGGTCGAATAACATCTCCTTCCTGCAAGGATATCGTCGTTTTTCCGATCACATGTGCCGCAGAAGCATCCGCCTGTGCGTCTGCATTATAAATAGAGGCACCTGTTAAAAAGACTTGATTTCTTTCCTTGTCATAAGAAAGGATCAGATAATAGTTTTCATCATTGATCATAACCGGGCTTCGATAAGCAATTGCCTGATACGATTCACTTACTACTTCCGTATAAAGCGGACAGCCATCCAGACAGATCCATTTTCCATCAAAGTCCGTACGGATCACTCCATCCTTTTCCTCTGTAACCCGGTTACTTTTTCCATAAGCTGTCAGCTGTTCGTTTTCCTGATCATAGGCTGCAATCTCTATGGCAGCCTGCTGATAATTGTTTTTCTGCTCGTTATTCAGAGAAAGCTGAAATCCGTTATCTTGCAGCGTAATCTCATTATCTTCCAGTTTCTTTAAAGCCTCGGTTTCAATGGCCTGCGCCATCCCATAGCCCTGCGCACTGGCATAATCCTGATATTCATCATTCAGACAGCCTGAGATCTTATAATAATAGAGTGCCCTGGTTGCCGTATTTTCCGATATTTCTTCCAGATAGGACAGGAAAAAATTCAATCCATAGGTACCGTTTATACTGACAGGCATGTAAATATTCATGCCAACGGAATCCGACAAATATCCGTTTGCTCTATGGTAGAGTACGGCCTCATTCAAATTCTGCAATACTTTATCACATTCTTTTGGATAAAATTCGGATAAGGCTTCCATATAGTTTCCCAGATCGATCAGGTTGTAAATTTCATACGCTTCACCACTAAAACGCGTGGAGTTTTGGGCGGCACTGCTGATTTTTGTAAGTACGTGATTGTCTGCCACCGCATCTTTCAACAATGTTTCGTTCAGGTCGCAATAAGATTTATAGGTTTCTTCTGCTGCATTCAGATCGATCAGGGAAAAGGAAGTATTGATGGAATAAAAAGGCAGATTTCCAATTCCGCAATTCTTCTCCATATAAAAATCCACAAAAGAATCTGCAATGGATTTTCCGATTGCTGCCGGACTCATGGTCGGATCCTCTGACATCGCCTGCAAATACACATCATGGCTCCATCCTGCTCCGGGTTCTGTTTGTTCACAGCCCACCAGATATTTTCCAAATCCGTAAAGCATATGAGCATTTTCCACGGATGCCATCAGGCAGGCATCAAAACCGATGATGTCATAATAGGGTTTTTCCGGATCCGGTTTGCAGACAGCTTCCAATGCCACACGAATATCGCTCAGTGACATGGAAGTATGATAGATATCGTCTTTTCCGTAACCAAAGGCGCCGCTTCCATGATCCCACAAAACCAGCATCCTATGATCTGCAGGATACTTTCTGTCACAATAATTCAAAAAGTCCGCCAAAGTATCCGGATCGCAGCTATCCTGTAAAGACATATTCTCCAGTTCCTTCAGATGCCCCTTCTCTACCGTAAAGCGCTGCGTTTTATTCGGATTGATCATGGAATTACTCCATCTTGTTGCTCCGCCGGTCTGAATCACCACACGAATCTTGTCTGAATTGAGGCCGCGACATATTTCGCTGATATCCTCTGAAGCCGCGCCTTCTCTGTCTGATACCACTACCTCTTTTGTAACAGCTTCGTTTGAAGGAACCGGATGCACCGGTGCATAAAGATATTCCGGAAAATCAAGCCCTTTTTCCCTCAACTGTTCCACATATCGTTCAAGAAAGTTCATCGTCTTGTTTTCCGCATATTCTTGATTTTCGGCAGCGATTTTTTCCGTCATCAGTTTTGTTATCTCAGACAGATTATTTTCTTCCTGATCTTCCAGATCCGATCCAATCATGTAATAACAGATCGTCCAGGTGTCATTTTCCCTGACGGATGGCTCCTGCGCTACCCTTGTTGTTCCTTCTTCATCAATCGGCGAAAGATCATAAATATTCCAATCATCTTCATTCATATATTCGGATTGATCAACACAGAAAGGCAATCTCTGCATCAATGCCTCCTTTGCCGGTTCATAAGACCAAACAAAGATCAGACAGCATATTGGGATGAGCAGTAAAACAGCCAAACGACTTCTTTTATCCAGATCTTTCCAATTCATCTTTTTTCCCTTTGCTTAAAAATATAGTAACGGTTCAGAACCATCCTACATCTATTTTTTCTTAACCATACACCGCTTTTTGAAAAATGAAATACCGTAACAAAGGATCTGATCGTAGTCGTCTTCGTACTCTTTTGCGTACAGTTTTTCATCAATTTGACGAAGAGCCGTATCGCACTCACTTTCCAGATTATCAAGGTTTTTTGTGTACTTTGCCTCAAAAATTGCCACACGGGCATTGACCAGATCATAAACGACCACGTCGCTTCTGCCTTCTCCGTGTTCTTTGTTGGAATCCACCATATATCCTGCGCCGGTAAAAATACCGGCAAGAAACGCATGATAAAAATCCTCCCGGTAATCGTGGTAACTGATCGTGCGGCGCAAAAGAGCACTCATTTCTCTTGTAACGCTCTCACTGTCTCCGTTCCATACAGCATCGAACAAAGCGCTCCTATTCCATTTCTTCGTACTGTCATCAAACCATTTCATAACCGTTGTTTCAAAGATTTCCCTAATTTCTGCATTTGGGATCATAAGAGTAACCATATCATCCGACCGTTCATTTTGATCATCATCATTGCGGATTTGAGTTAGATATCCTGTCAGATACAAAAGGCTCCAGAGATTGTCTTCTGATGTGTGCAGATCATCATAGGTCAGACTTTCATCTACTCGCTGAACAATGCAGCCGCCGGACATCAGTATTTCAAGTTTTTTGGTAATCGTGTTTCCCGCATAATCAATAAAGGAACGAATAATGGCATTATCGCTCGTATTTTTCCAATAGCTTACCGGTTCAGCTTTTGGATTACGCTGCAGCTCCAATATGTAATTCATGACATCCCAGGGGCAGTAAACATCGCAATTGCCGAAGTGATAGCCATCATACCATTTTTTTATGTCATTTGCCCGTTCTGTCAGTCTGGCATCCTTTAACAGCAGGTCCACTTCGCTTTGTACAAAGCCAAAATACTCATTTAGACGAGAATCTGCAATGGTATCCGATATAAAATTATTCGTTCCCGTAAAAATGCTCTCTTTGGCAATTTTCAAGCATCCGGTCACCACGGCAAACTCCAAGTACTGATTATCTTTCAAAGCCTGCATCAGACCTTTCATAACATTCAGCATTTCTTTGTAATAGCCATTATTGTTTGCTTTTGCTGCCGGAACATCATATTCATCAATAAGAAGAATGACGTTTTTTCTGTAATGTCGGTTTAACAGCTGCATTAAAAATTGTATAGAACGCAGCATATCTGTTTTTCCTGCTTTTCGTTCAAGGATTTTCCGAAACAGAAGCTTTTCCGAATCACTGATCATTGAACTGTCCAAGAGATATCCATGATCCCGATACAAAAGAGAGAGCTCATAAACAAGCTGCTGATATGCATCATCAAAGCATAACCCCTCGATCTGTCGAAATGAAATGGAAATCGTAGGATACTGATTCATCCATGCATCGCACATTGTCTGATGCTTTCTGATTTCCAGCCCTTCAAACCATTTCCTGCTGTCCTTTCGTATGTCAAAAAAACTTTCTAACATACTCATACCTAATGTTTTTCCAAATCTCCTTGGACGGGTAATCAAGGTTACTTCCGCTTTTTCCTGTAAAATTTCTGCTATTAAACCGGTTTTATCGACGTAATAAAAATCACCATCCCGGATTTTTTCAAAATTTGAAATTCCAACCGGAATATTAATTTTATTCATACACACCTCCTCCTTCTAATCAGAGATGATTCAATGCTATTCTATTTGCATTATAGGTGATTTTTAGCAGAATGGCAAGGAATGCATAGCACACAGATGTCGCGTAATTGCCAATTTAACGAATTGTTTCATAAGAATCAAAAGGGTCCGAAATCGCCCGCCCCAGCACACATAAACGCATTCACGGCAATTTTCTGTCCGTTTTGCT
>CAVALB010000128.1:0-4337 GCA_963589345.1 uncultured Selenomonadales bacterium
TTTTCCGTAGCTGGCGGATACGCCACACCGACGAAATGCGAAGCATTTTGGAGGTGGGATCTGAACAGTTACTTTATTTCTACCACTCCAACAACACAGCGCCCCAGGTGAGGCCGCCTCCAAAGCCTGCCAACACCAGCTTATCTCCTCGGTTCAGTTTTCCTTCCCGATTTAACTGGTCTAACAGGATCGGCACTGTAGCACCGGAAGTGTTTCCATACTTGTCAATGTTCATCGGCACCTTGTCAAACGGCTGCTTCAACCGCTTTGCTACTGCTTCACAGATCCGGTAATTTGCCTGATGCAAAACGAAATACCGAATATCCTCAATATCCGTATTGCTCTCAGCAAGTACCTGCCTTATGCATTCCGGAACTTTTTTGACCGCAAATTTAAACACTTCCTGACCATTCATATAGATATATCCAAGCTCCGGAGTTTTTCCGTTTATAAAGTTCCCCTCGCTCCTGGCCAGACAGGAAAGCACCATGCCTCGAAGTCCATCCGAACCCATGACAGAATGAATGATGCCGGCTTCGTTATCGGCACGAAGCACAGCCGCTCCTGCACCATCTCCGAACAGAACGCAGGTTGCCCGGTCACTCCAGTCCGTCAGCTTACTCAAGCAGTCCGCCCCAATGATAAGTCCGGTTTTGTATACACCGGATCGGATGAATGCCTGGGCAGTACTGAGTGCGATCTCAAACCCGGAGCAGGCAGCACTGATATCAAATGCCATAGCATGGACTGCTCCAATGGCTGCCTGTACTTCACAGGCCCCATTCGGGAAACAGTGATCCGGTGAGGAGGTTGCAAGCAAAATAAAATCAATCTCCTCCGCAGTAACTTTGGCATTTTCCAGGGCACGCTCTGCTGCTCTGGATGCCAGCACGCTGGTTCCTTCTGTCTCTGCAATCCGGCGCTCATGGATTCCCGTACGGGTAACAATCCACTCATCACTGGTATCTACAATTCCCGCCAATTCTTCATTCGTCACAATCCGATCCGGAACATAAGAACCGGTTCCAATAATCCTGCCTGTCATGCTCGTACCTGTTTCCTCTTGAAATTCGTGCTGTATTACTTTTAATTTCAAATGTTTTGATATTCAAAGTATTTTGACGTTTTATATATTATAGAATAAAAAGCGTTTTGTCAAGCAATATTTCCTGACAAAACGCTTCGATTTTTACTGTTTGTTTTCAACCTGTTCATCCTTTAAAAGACGCATCATCAGAACCACCACATGCTTGCGATCCTTATTGAGTGCCTCCCATTCACAGATTGGAAAATCTTTCGCTGTATTCTTCTTTGGATCTTCCTCCACAAGGCTTAAAAACTCCGAGCACTTCATGCCAAAGGCCTGACTGATCTTTACCAGGTTTTCAATACTGATCGTGCTCCGCTTATTAAACATTGTAGTCAGGGTCGACTGCTTGATTCCACTTAACTGAGAAAGCCGATAACGGGTGAATCCTCTCTGAGCCATCAATTCTTCTATTTTCTGCAGCAGTCTTTCGTTCTCCATGATGTCATATCTCCTTATCCTTTGAATACCCCTATCTTATTGGATTTCCGAGATATGCCATAGATTTAACATTTCGCCTTATTAGGCCAAATTACCGACATATTGATCTATTCCGTTACCGTCAGCATTCGGTATACATCGCGCTTTGCGATTCCGCGATCCTTGGCCACCAGCTTCATGGCCTCCTTCCGATCGATTCCCTGGCTTAAATAAATCTCCATGTGTTCATCAAGACTCATCTGCTCCCAGGATTTTTGCTGCTCCGCCTTCAATTCACCAATGCTTTTGCCCTCAATGACGATCACACATTCTCCCTTTGGTTCCTCTGTTTGATAACGCAGCAGTGACTCTTCAAAAGTCGTTTGGTATGCTTCTTCATATTTTTTGGTCAATTCCCTGCAGATGGTAATGCGGCGGTCTGCACCCAAGGTATCGGCCAGTTCCTGTAAGGTGCGCACCAGATGGTGCGGTGCCTCGTACACGATCATGGTTCTGGTTTCCGTTTTTAACTCTTCAAGCACCCACTGCCGTTCCTTCTTATCCACCGGTAAAAATGCCTCAAAGCAGAATCTTCTTGTCGCAAGGCCCGACAAGGTCAGCGCCGTAATACAGGCTGCAGGCCCCGGAAGCGATGTCACCTCGATTCCCGCCTCATAGCACTGCTTCACCAGTTCCTCTCCCGGATCTGAAATACCCGGTGTTCCTGCATCCGTCACCAGGGCAATGTTCACGCCCTGACGCAGCTGTTCCACCAGATACCGTGCCTTATCGATCTTGTTGTATTCATGATAGCTCGTCATCGGAGTTTTTATCTCAAAATGGTTCAAAAGCTTGATGCTGTGTCTGGTATCCTCTGCTGCGATCAGATCCACTTCCCTCAAGGTATTTAATACCCGCAGAGTAATATCGTCCAGATTACCGATCGGTGTCGCACATAGGTATAACTTTCCTGCTGCCTTTTCCTGCTCCGCCACAGTTTATTCCTCCTGCTTTCTTTCCTGCTGTCTTATATGTACTCTTAGACTCTCTCTTGCACCTGCCTTTGCGTCCGAGATTCCGAGAGTACATTTAATATCCGTAAACATCATAGATTTCCTGTGTATACACGCCCGGCTCCCGGTAAACGATCACAGGAGCCTCCACCTTCATCATGGATTTTCCACCGCGCACCGCCTCGATTAAAACCATGTTCGCTTCCTTATCCGCAAAGGGATGTACCAGCTTCATGCGCTTCGGTTCCAGCCTATAATTCTTTAAAGCCGTGATAATTTCAACCAGCCGATGCGGTCGATGCACCATGTAAAACCGCCCGCCGCTTTTTAAAAGTAAGGAGGCCTCTCGGCACACATCATCCAGCGTGCAAAGCACCTCATGCCGTGCGATTGCTTTCGGCAGATCCGGATTTTTCAGTCCATGATTATCATTCATATAGGGCGGATTTGAAGTCACCACATCAAAAGAAGCCTTGCCGAACAGACGGCTGGCTTCCCTGATGTCTCCGTTCACGATATCGACCCGATCCTCCAGATGGTTCAGGCAGACACTGCGGCTCGCCATTTCGGCCATTTCCTTTTGGATTTCCAGGCCGGTAAAATGCTTTCCCTGGGTTTTAGCCTCAAGCAGAATCGGGATGATCCCGGTTCCTGTTCCCAGATCCAGCGCCGCCTCGCCCTCCTTTACCTGGGCAAAGCCGGACAGCAGCACCGCATCCATACCAAAACAAAAGCCCTTCTTTTTCTGGATGATACGGTAACCATTTCTCTGCAGATCATCGATCCGTTCATCCTCACTGCAAATTGCATTATTCATTCAGCTTCGATTTTCCTTCCTTTTTCTCAAGTGCCTCCAGCTTCTTTAACTCGTGATCCTCCGACTGTTCCCCTCTGTTTTTTCTGCGGCGCGGTTTAAACTTCAGCTGTTCTGCCTTGTACTCACGGATCTCTTTTTCATCCTTGTCCACCGTCACGATCACCTTTACAAGCTGGCGCAGTACATTCACACTCTGTACCTCACCCTTCAAGCCATCATCCGTGGTCACATAATCTCCAACACCCGGAAGCTTGCTGTTTAAGTATTCATAGGTTTCCTCTTCATTTTTAAGACAGCACATCAAACGTCCGCAGACACCGGAAATCTTGGTCGGATTTAAGGAAAGGTTCTGTTCCTTCGCCATCTTGATCGATACCGGAATAAACTCCGACAGGTAAGAATGACAGCACAGTGCTCTGCCACAGATTCCCACACCTCCAATAATTTTTGTCTCATCTCTCACACCGACCTGGCGCAGCTCAATCCTTGTTTTAAAGACAGATGCCAGATCCTTTACCAACTCACGAAAATCAATTCTTCCGTCTGCCGTAAAATAAAACAGGATCTTATTGTTGTCAAAGGTATACTCTACGTCGATCAGCTTCATCTCCAGCTTATGCTTGCGGATCTTCTCCTGACAGGTTTTAAAGGCATCCTTTTCCTTTTTGCGGTTTGCCTCCTCACGGGCAATATCATCCTTATTTGCCATACGGATGACAGCCTTTAACGGCTGCGTGACCTTCGAATCCTCCACTTCACGATTGCCGAGTACAACATGTCCGTACTCGATCCCTCGTGCAGTTTCTACAATGACGTGATCGCCATTTTTAATTTCCAGCTTTCCCGGAGAAAAGTAATAGATCTTTCCTGCCGTGCGAAAACGAACTCCGATTACTGTTATCATATTTTCTATCTGCCACTCAAAACGTGTTTAAATATACTCAAACACATCGAGAAATTGAAGTCCTCACGGATACTTCTTACTGCTTCAATGTGTATG
>CAVALB010000129.1:0-4191 GCA_963589345.1 uncultured Selenomonadales bacterium
GTTTTTGTTCTGTGGACGCAAAACCAACACCTTGAAAGCACTCTATTTCGACCATTTATCCGCAGACTTTTGTTATCCGCACATTTTATCTTCTTATGATACCGAACGCTGGATTTCTTGAAAAAATGTGCGGATAAAAATTACCTTAAACCACAGATACGAGCCAGTTCTTCTTCATCATCTGGCCATTCTGGACTCACAGCTTCAGCAATAACTACACCACCAGCATTTACCACTTGCTGCTTTTGCACAAGCGATGGAAATGCATAATGGTCTTTTGTTGTCTGAATACTGGCATGACCCAATGCGGAAGCGATGGCTTCTACAGCGACTCCGTCGCGGTAAAGACCGGTCGCATGTGTCCGACGCAGCATATGTGGGTAAACATTTCTGGGAAGATCTGGATGTGTGTCTCGTATGATATCTGCATACTTTTTGACGATTCGTTCAACATTCCGTTCTGACATTCGGCTTACATGTCCATGCTGCACTGTATAGATAAAAGGGGTGTTATTCGATGGTCTGCTTCCATGATACTCGGTAAGATAGGTCTTAATAAGTGGGATTGCCTCTTCTGCCAACGGAGCCATGCGCTCTTTTCCGCCCTTACCTTGTATCTTTAAAAATGGAATGTCAGAATCTATTACAACATCTCCGATATCAAGCTTTATCAGCTCATCAGCGCGGATCATGGTATTAAATAAAACTGAAAGAATCATAACATCGCGACATCCTGTTTTTGTATTCGGCGGGGCATTCAGCAGTGCTTTCAAAGTCTCAGGATTTTCAATGACTGGACGAATACTTTTTTCTACTTGCAGGAACGGAACCGCGGCTATATTTATCTGTATCTGTTGTAAACTGATATCTTTTGCGGCAGCATAATACATGTAGGACTTAATTGCAGCAAGACGGTTGTTCACGGTGCTCTTCGCTCGTTTTTGATCATCAAGCAACCAGTTCCTGTATTCAAGAACAAAATCAAAGGTGCATTGACTAAAAGAAAAAGATCGTATAGAAAAGCCTTTTACTTCAGCAACATACCTTCTGAAGATCGTAAGTCCGTCTCGGTAGGTTTTCACTGTTTTGGAACTGGCACTGTCCTGAGGAATATATACTGTCAGGAAATCATACGTCATTGAAAAGAATAGTTTTTTACTTAATACCGATGTCATCGTATCCTCACCTCCGGCAGTACAAGCGCAGAAATCGAATCTTTCTGACGAATAAAATCCAGGGATTCCAAAACCTGATGATAATAGTAAAAAGTTTCATTCATCGATTTATGTCCGAGGTGTCTGCTGAGGTAGGGAAGCATAACAGATGTATCAATCCCGTTCTTCAGCCATGTATTAATTCTTATTACAACAAAAGTATGCCGCAATGCGTGGATTGTAGGTTTTCCTGAACAGTTCGCAGCACACGATGTTTGATTCCAAAACCGATTAAATCGATCTCCAAGTGCGCCAGAAGAAAGATGGAATGCTGGATTGACCGCTGGAAAAAGCCATTTATCCTGTACAGAAACCATGCTTTTTATGAACCGGCAATAGTTCTCTAATAGAAAAGCCATATCCTCTGAAATACTGATGATCCGTTCTTTATGTCCCTTGGCATTTCTTATTTCGATTGTACGCTCTTTTATATGAAGCTCCGAGATCTGTATAGACACAGCTTCAGACCTCCGAAGTCCTGTAGTGAGGATCAGCCTAAAAAGGACTGGATATTCTTTTGAAATCCGTAAAGTTTCCGAAGTTGGTCTCTTAGGACGGAAGGAATCTATTTTTGTGAACAATTCCTGTATTTCGTATTCTGATAATACATGTATTACGGGACGTTTTGGAACTTTGATTTTATCCATGGGAACATAGGAGTGTTTTCCCAGGCTGTTTCTGAACAACATCAGCTGCTTCACGGTATGGATTCTTGCATACTGGGAGGACTTTCCTTCTGTTGGCAGCTGTTTTACCCATCCGGATAATGCTTCCATCGTAACAACATCAGAAGAACCGTTTCTGTTCTCCCAGTATACATCAAAACGATGCAGGATATATTCCTCGCAATTATACTTATACCCAAGAGAACGCTTCAAATCTATAAAGCTTTCAATATCAGGGGCCAGAACGCTATGGAAAGAAGTCTTCATAGAAAAACTCCTTTCCATGGGATATCCAAGCTCTCCAGCGATAACGGGCACATGGAAAGCCTTTCTCCATCAAGCGACAGATATGGAGTCAGGCTTTCAACACTGCGTTGTCCCATAGCAGAGGAAATGCGTTCCGGAGAAATACCTTTTCGAAGCTTATGGGTTGCAAATGTCTTCCTTGTAACGTGAAAACCAGATCCAGGCACCGCTCTTTGTGGAAGAATCCTTTTTAAGGCACCATAACATATGTAACGTGTGAGCGGTTTATACGGTGCTTTTAATGACACAAACAATAACGTAGATGGGCAGCCTTTCGGACGACCGGATTTTAGATACCTGAAAACTGCATTACCAACAGAAACCGGCATCGCAAGCCGGACCTCAACATCTGTTTTATCCTGTACAAAGCAGACCGTTTTGGTTTTGAAATTGATATCAGATATCTTCAGATGTGCAATATCACAGCCGCGTATTCCCATTTCTGTTCCAAGCAGAATTACTGCGCTGTCCTGCAGCTGAAGTGGAGTTGATGCGTTGGCAATGTAACTGCGTATATCATTTAATTCTGCGTCTGTGAGGATAGTAATCATCCTTTCAGTCCTTACTGCGGAATATCCCAGTACTTGGGAAAGATACTGGTTTGTAATGATATTTTTGCGATACAGATACCTTAAAAATTTTCGGATTCGTGCATTACAGGCATTTTTACTTTCTGGTGACAGATGTTTATCAGAAAGATTGAATGCAACAAGCATCTCTGCGGAAACATCCTCAAATGAAGATATATTTTCGGAAATCAAAAAATAAAAAAGACGCAGTATCGAATAAACATCATCATTTACAGTGTCAGGATCCAGTTTTTCTTTCGCCCTGATTTCCGCATAATTCATTAGTGATTCCAACATCCATTCAGGAAGTACTGACAGGCCAGATATCCCTCGTGGAAGCACAACCGTGAAATCGATCTTTTCTGTTATGACATATATTTTTAATAAAAACAGGGCTCTTCTGGCTGCATTCCATGAACTTCCTTGAAAGATACTCTTTGTGCGCGGTGCATTAAGCCAGATAGCAGCGATTTCCGGCGAATATCCTAACTTATAAAAATCAAGAAACAGCTCAAAGTATTTCAGAGCACGCCTGAGTTCTCTACGATAAGGAGCAACATACCCTGCTTTCTGAAATCCGCTGATCAGTTCATTTATCATATCCTGGCATCGGGCAGATGACAGCTGTGGCTGATCGTGCATTCGGATGAATTGTTGGTCAATATCGCTTAATGAGGAAATGCTGATAAAAGAATCAGTTTCCAATGCATACATATATACATCAAGTGCATGATGTATCTGTTTTTCTTGATACAGGAATCGAAGAAAACGACAGATTGCCCCTTCTTCCATAAGCCTGGAAATTGATTTTAAATGTGATAACTCTAAAAAATGATAACCCGATATGTCCTCATAGCTAACAGCTAAAATATTTGCTTTCCCCTTGGATTGAAGATATTTCAAGAATAAGCAACATCTTCTCCGGATGTTTTCCACCTGAGTTTCAGAAAGTGATGCCTGGATGCTTTCTGTAAAACAAGCCAATACTTTTACGAAAGCCTCTTCTAAGTGCAGTGCAGAATAAGGCTTTCTTGATGAAACCAAGACATTTGAAACAACTCCAGTGGCATAAACAGCGTTGATTTTTTGAATTACCGCGGTGTGAAGGACCTTACCTTTTAATCCAAAAGGGAGATCGGAACCGCTGTGAAGTAATTCTTCTCCGAGTTCTGGTGAATAAGATAGCTCATTTGTCATTAAGTATTCCTGCATGGATTCAAAAATCTTTTTGTATAAATGCAGAGAATGCTCCGAGTAGTGGTTCTCAATCATAAAATCGAGAACAATGTTGGCATTAGTTTTAAATTTTTCCATGATGGTTACCTCCTTAAAAATGAGGATACATCATATATTTTTATCCGCATACTTTTTTCAGACATACCATGCGTAACGCTATAAAACAATGAAATGTGCGGATAACAAAAGTCTGCGGATAAA
>CAVALB010000130.1:0-4084 GCA_963589345.1 uncultured Selenomonadales bacterium
CAGCAAAATCTTTTGGTTTATAATTAGTGATATTAGAAGTGTTCATAATAATACCCCATTGAGTACATTTAAACACATTCAATCACTAATGTCAATGTTTTTAATTACTTAAAAGATTCTCCTATATAACATAATGTACTGGTGCATCGTTTCATAAATAAGCGGTCTTATGATCCAAACGCTGCATACGCTGCTCTTTTGGATGCAGATCGAAAAGCTGGTTTTCCCTAATAATGCCCCGCCTCATGCTCGGCATTCAGCCAGTCCACCGCCTCCCAGATTCCGTCCGTGGTAAAGGAAAAATCCTTATGATGCTTTTTTTCCTCCGGTGTCACCTCAAAATTAAATGGCTCCGGCCAGATGATCGCCCGAATGACGGTTTCTGTCTTAGCCGGTGTCTCTTCCGTGGCGGCCTCCAGCTCATTTTCATATTTGATGAGCACATAGCGCATGCCCTTGAAGCTCCCGGTAAAGCGGCTTTTTTTTAAAAACGGGATAGAAATATCCCCATGCAGTTCAATCTTACTGGTTTCCGGCATATCTGTCAATCATCCTTCCTAATTATAAAAGAATCCGGCAAGCCGGATTCTCGCGCCGAGGCGCGGTTGCTTCAGCAACCACATACCCTTGCGCCGAGTGCGCATCCCCGCGGAGCGTTTTTGATTCATAGGACGTAATTCCTATGAATTAAAACCCCTACACATACCTTTCTTTACTCTATCAGTTTTCCCCTGTTTTGTCGAGAAGCATTTGCCTGTCCGCTGGCTGCGTGTTATACTAATGAAAGAAAAATTTAGAAAGGAACTGCCCTATGAGCCGCAAACCCAAGCCACATTTCGACGAATCCGTTTCTCCGGCAAGCCTCCCGCTCCGCCCGTCTGTAAGACTCCGCCTTGCTAAGCAGGACACCTTCTTTGGCCCCGGTGTCGCAGAGTTTCTTATGCTGGTCGATCAGAATCATTCCATGCAGACAGCCTGCAGGCAGATGGAAATGTCCTACAGTAAGGGCTGGAAGATCATCAAAAAAGCGGAGGAATACCTTGGCTTTTCCCTCATCGAATCCAGATCCGGCGGTTCCTCCGGCGGTTCCTCCCACTTAACAGAGGAAGCGAAGGATCTGTTAAATCGTTATCTGGGGATGGAAAAAGAGCTGGAAGCAGCCTGTGCCCAGCTCTTTGATCAGTATTTTCGTTCTTTTCCGTCTTAATCTCTCAAAAGCAGGATGGCCTCCGGAGCAACCCTTAAGTATTCCGGGATCAGACCATCCGCGCTGTGAGTGTGGATCGTTTTTCCGACCTTCCACCAAAGTCCGTTTGACAGGGTGATATACCATTCAAACGGCATCTCCGATATTTTGGGACTGCCCACCGGGATTCGGTTGATTCCTTCTGATCCCGATACCGGATCAAAATCATGGGCGCGGATTCCGATAGAAGTGATATCGTCTGTCACAGCTTTTTCTGTAACCAGTTCCAGGTTATCCCAGTCAAGTGCACGTACCCGGTATTTGTCCAGCCGTTCAATCCGGGAAATATTCTTACAGCCGGTCAGTCTTGCCGCTTCTACACTGCCCGGATCCTGGAAGATATCTCTTGTTTTTCCTGCGGCGATCACATGGCCGCGGCTAAACAACAGCAACTCATCGCAAAGCTGATAGGCCTCATCCCGATCATGGGTTACCATGATGGAAGCACCCTGATAATCCGAAAGCACATTGGAAAGCTCCAGCCTCAGGCTTTCCCGCAGATGGGTATCCATGGCGGAAAACGGTTCATCAAGGAGCAGGGTTTCCGGATCATAGGCCAGGATTCTTGCAAGCGCCACTCTCTGCTGCTGCCCGCCGGAAAGCTGTGTCGGATAACGTTTTTCCAGTCCGCTTAAGCGAAACCGCTCAATCATCTCAGAAACACGTTTCTTTTGCTGTTCCTCTCCATATCGTTTTCCCGCCTTCAGTCCGGTCCGGATATTCTCCTCCACCGTCATATTCGGAAATAAGGCATAGTTCTGAAACAGATAGCCGACCCGGCGCTTCTGCGGCTTTAGGTTGACCTTTTTGCTGCTGTCAAAAAGCGCACGGCCATCTAAGGTGATCACGCCGCTGTCCGGTTCCACAATGCCTGCGATGGACTTTAATGTCATGCTCTTACCGCAGCCGGAGGGACCAAGAATTCCCAGACAGTTCGTTTTGGTTCCGGCGGCTCCGCCGGTTTTCGCATCTTTTCTGCCGGTGCAGGAAAACTTAACCTGAAGTTCAAATTCCCGGAGCTTTTTTCTGATATCAACCGATAAAAATTGTTCGTTCATTCTTCTCTCCTTATCGCTGCTCAGTGAAACTGTCCTCGTTTCTTTGCCTCATGAATTGCTGCACGGTTCATCAGGATGACGGATAAAAAGGCAATCACGACGATGATCACAACATAGCGGTAGGCCGAATCCATATTTCCGGCTGCAACCTCCGAATAGACCGCCATCGGAAGTGTTCTGGTCTTTCCTGCGATATTGCCTGCGATCATGGCTGTGGCTCCAAATTCACCAAGGCCTCTTGCAAAAGCAAGGACACCGCCGCTGACAATGCCCGGCATGGCATTGGCAATCAGCACCTTATGAAAGATGGTCCACTCACTCATACCGAGGGTGCGGGCTGCCGCTGAAAGATTGGGATCCACCTGTTCAAAGGCGCCTCTGGCAGAACGATACATAAGCGGAAAGGACATCACCACAGCTGCCAGAACTGTAGCTGCCCAGGAAAAGGCGATCTTAACACCGAAATACTGCAAAAAGAAGATGCCGATGGGCCGTTTCACCCCAAAGAGATACAAGAGGAAAAAGCCCGCCACGGTAGGCGGAAGTACTAACGGAAGGGTAAGCAGACCATCCAGTATGATCTTCATCCGCTCATTTTTCATCTCAACCACCCACCAGGCTGCCAAAATCCCGAGGAAAAAGGTGATCACGATGGAAACGCTGGCTGTCTTCATGGAAATCAGAATTGGTGACCAGTCCATCTCTTTGTTCCTTTCTGTAACTATGAATATGTTCCACGGCTTTTGCACCGTGGAACATAGGTTTCCATGTTTACTCTGCTGCTACGAAGCCGTAGGACTCAAATACTTCCAAAGCTTCCGGAGTCTGTAAGAAGTCAACAAATGCCTTTGCTGCATCCTCATGCTCCGTAGCCTTTACAACTGCAACCGGATAAATAACCTTCTTCTCAAGGCTTCCCTCCGGTGCCTCTGCTACAACCGTAACCTGGTCAGCCATGCTTGCTGCATCGGTTGCATAAACGATACCGGCATCAGCACTTGCTGCTGCAACCTGGTTTAATACCTCGGTTACGTTGGTACCAAAGCTTACCTTGTCCTGGATGCTGTCCCATACGTTTAAGTTGGTCAGAGCTTCCTTTGCATACTGTCCTGCCGGCACACTCTCCGGATCGCCAAGAGCGATGGATGCTGCGTCGCCGATCTTCTCGAAGGAATCGATCTTGCTGTCGCTGTCTGCCGGTACGATCAGGACGATCTTGTTCTCTAAGAGGTCAACCATGGTATCGGATGCAATCAGGCCTTCCTCGTCCAGAGCCTTCATCTGCTTGGTTGCTGCGGACATGAATACATCTGCCTCAAGGCCTTCCTCGATCTGGGTCTGAAGCTTGCCTGAGCTGTCATAGGTACCCTCAACGGTTACGCCCGGATACTGCTCCTCGAACATCGGAATCAGCTTATCCTCGTATGCGTTCTTTAAGCTTGCTGCTGCTGCAACCAGGATACTCTGCTCACCAAGGTCAGCCTTCGCCTCAGTTTCGTCTTCTGCCTCTGCTGCGGTGGTCTCCTCAGCGGTGGTTTCCTCGGCAGTGGTCTCTGCCTCGGTTGCTGCTTGGGTAGTCTCCTGTGTTTTGGAGGAGCATCCTGCCATCATACCTGCAGCCATCATAGCTGCCATTACAACTGCGAACTGTTTTTTCATTGTGTTTTCTCCCTTATATTTATTGATTAACTTATGTACTAGTAGATCAAATAATAATTAACTAGCTACATTTGATGTGCCCTCCTCCAGTGTGATTTCGTCGAGCTTGTATGTCCAATGA
>CAVALB010000131.1:0-4046 GCA_963589345.1 uncultured Selenomonadales bacterium
CATTATCAACCTTCCGGTATCGGGCAGAGATTTACGAAAAAGCCAAGTTATTGTAAGTGGGTGATTTTACAGGAATGTGTACTTTTCTGTAAATCGCTCATGCTGAAAGCACCTATGCCATTCTACCACAAAAGCACGTCTGTTCCAATATAAAATGATGCTTTTTAAGGCAAAATTTCCGCCTACAGAAAAGTACACATTTTTACAAAGGGGGTGTTTTGAACGTGAAAAAGCTATTTGATCAAATGATTAAGTTTGGCATTGTCGGTGCAATATGCTTTGTCATTGATTATGTGATCGGTTTAATCGTCATGAACTTAGTGATGATTGTCCTCTCGCCAGCCTATTTTGAGATTGCATCGGTTGTGGGATCGGTTGTAGGTTTTACAGTTTCGGTGATTGCAAATTATATCCTCAGCTTCAAATTTGTTTTTGCTCGTAAAGAGAATATGGATAAAAAGCTCGAATTTGTGGCATTTCTTGTTTTGTCCATCATAGGTTTGCTGCTAAACAGTGTTCTCGTTTGGATATCAGTAGGTCCGATTTATAGCGGGAGTGCATTTTTTCAAGAGCGACTTGGATACAACCTGGTGTATACAGGAGCCAAAATTTTCGCAACCGCAATAGTGATGATCTACAACTTTATTACGAGAAAGATTTTCTTGGAACAAAAAGAGAACGGAGTAAATCGATATAAATGAAAAGAGCTATGAAAAAAATTGATCCTGCAGCCTTGATATCTGCAGCCTATTTCAGTGTTGTCTGGATGACCTATATTTATCTGAATCTGACAACAAGCGTAAAAATCACACTGATATTCACACTATTTGTAGGAGTAGCCTCATACTTTTTCTTAGATTTTATAATCGGAAAGTTAAAAAAAATAGATGACTTAAAGTCATATGAACTATCACGAAACAAGAAACTGACGATTTTTCTGGCAGTATCGATAATCGTATTTTTGCTGAGGCTTATATGGATTTTTGCTTATTATCCGGGATCTTTTTCACCTGATTCAATAGGACAGTACGGTCAGGCATTGAGCGGAAATTATAGTGATTGGCACCCTGTATGGCATACCATCTTGTTTTTCGCGATTCCATTAAAATTATTCAGAAATCCGGCAGCAATCGTAATCATGCAGAATATCTATCTGTCGATGATTTTAGCTTATATGGCGGTAACAATTACGGAAATTTGGAATACAAAGGCGGCGATATTTTCGGTAGCCTATATCATCTTAAATCCTTATACCGGCTATATAATGCTCTATCCATGGAAAGATGTGGGATTTGCACTGGGCGGTCTTCTATGCTCTATCATGGCTATAAAATTGACATTGAAAATGCAGGAAAACTTCAAGCTGTGGAAGCTGATTTTTCTCGGTATTTTATTATCTTGGACAACGCTGTTCAGACATAATGCAATTTTATTTACGGCACCGTTGCTCATTGTGTTGATATTTCATATTGATAGAAAAACGTGGCTCAAAATTTTTATTTCTTTCATCGTTTCAATGATTGTTATAAAAGGTCCTATATATGGTGCTATTGGCGTAGAAAAGCCGGGCAAACGAGTTCTGGAAAGTACTGGCTTGCCTCTTACTGTAATAGGAAATGTTGTGAAAGAAACACCATATCTGCTTGATGAGGAACTTTCAGAATTTGCATATTCGATTGCGACGCAAGAAAAGTGGACAGAAAAGTATTCCTGCGGAAATTTCAACAGTATTAAGTGGGAAGGTGCAGATACAACTGCTGTTGAAGATAAAGGTTATATGGGAATGCTGAGGCTAATGATTAAGTGCTTTGTAATATCGCCTCGTGCATCCTTTAAGGCACTTTTTGCTTTAACAGATATGGTTTATGGCTTTGAAACAGGGTTAGAGGGAAATGTTGGACCAGGTATTACGGATAATGACTATGGAATTGTATATACGGATGTAAGAAATGATAAATGCAATAAATTGGTAGATATTTATAGCTCTTTTGTTAATGGAACCATTTTTGGATATTTCAGAACATATGGAGTTGTATTGTTTGCAATGCTAATAGTTGTTCTTAGTAGATTGAAATTCAATGTCTGGACATCATGGAAAAAGGCTTTCATGTTAGTTCCTATTTTTTGCTATGACTTTGGAACTATGCTACTCCTGACAGGACCTGATTCCAGATTCTTCTTTGTGACATTTTTAGTGGCACCTTTAATCATAATTTTTGCTTTACGCAATGGAGGAAACGAAAATAATGGCTAAAAAAGTGATTGTAATCGGAGCTGGTCCTGCAGGCCTTACGGCTGCATATGAGCTCCTTAAGGATAAGGACAAATATGATGTAATTGTGTTGGAGGAAAGCAGCTGCTTCGGAGGTATTTCAAGAACTGTAGAATACAAAGGAAATCGTATGGATATGGGAGGACATCGTTTCTTCTCTAAGGTTCCCGAGGTGAACCAGTGGTGGGAAAATATGTTGCCCACACAAGGTTCGAAGCCTATGGATGATATAAAGCTGAAAAGGAACATTGCAGTTAAGGCAGGCGGCCCGGACCCGGAGAAAACGGATCGTGTTATGCTTCGCAGGCACAGAGTCTCAAGAATCTTATTTATGAATAAGTTTTATGATTATCCGATCTCCATGAAAAAGGAAACCTTTACCAACATGGGATTTGTGAATACTATGAAGTGTGGTTTCAGTTATCTGGCTGCCATGATGCATAAGCTGCCGGAGGATAACCTTGAGAATTTTTATATCAATCGCTTTGGCCGCAAGCTCTATAGTATGTTCTTTGAATATTATACCGAGAATCTGTGGGGAAGACATCCCAGTGAAATTGATGCATCCTGGGGTAACCAGCGTGTTAAGGGTCTGTCTATATCTGCGGTAATCAAGGACGTATTTGGAAAGATTTTTAACAAGAAGAACAGGAAAGTGGAGACATCTCTGATTGAGGAATTCAGTTACCCAAAGCTTGGTCCGGGACAGCTGTGGGATGTGACAGCAGATGAAATCAAGAAAATGGGCGGCTTTATTCTGATGAATTCCCAGGTGACAAGGATTCACAAGAATGCAAACAACATGATTACAGGAGTTACCTATATCGCTGACGGTGTCGAGCGTGAAATTGATTGTGATATTGTTATTTCTTCCATGCCATTGAAGGATTTGGTGGTAGGAATTAATGATGTTCCGGATAAGGAACTGAGCATTGCGAAAGGACTTCCTTATCGTGACTATATGACCCTTGGAGTTTTGGTAAAGAAACTGAATCTAAAGAATAAAACGGATATCAGAACCATGGGGAATATTGTTCCGGATTGCTGGGTATATGTCCAGGAACGAAAGGTCAAGATGGGCCGATTCCAGATCTACAATAACTGGTCGCCTTACATGGTAAAAGATCTGGAGCATACGGTTTGGCTCGGGCTGGAGTACTTCGTACAGGAAGGTGATGAGTACTGGAACATGAAGGATGAGGATTTCTCTGCATTTGCCGTGGATGAGATGATTAAGCTTGGGCTGATTACTTCCAAGGATGATGTGATTGATTCTCATGTGGAAAGAGTTAAGAAAGCTTATCCGGCATATTTTGACACCTACGCAGAGATTGAAACTCTTGTGAATTATATCAATACCATTCCTAACATCTATTGTGTCGGCAGAAATGGTCAGCACAGATATAATAATATTGATCATTCCATGTGCACATCCTTTGAGGCTGTGAAGAATATCAAGAACGGTATTACTGATAAGAGCAATGTTTGGGCAGTTAATACTGAGGAAGAATACCATGAGGAAGAAAAGAAAGAGGCATGACGATTGACATGGAGGACGAATCAAAAGATGATTTTCCATCCGAAAAGAAAATTTATATTTCCATTCTTAGCCTTTAGAAAAGCTGTGGCATCGGATCAAAAGAAATACATGATAATATGAGCAAGCCGAAGGCGATCAACCGTAACAAGTTGGTCGCTTTCGTTTTGCCCATTTAACGAAAAAGCTGTTACATACCACGATGGAAAATGGTATGTGGCAGCTTTTTTGTTGCCG
>CAVALB010000132.1:0-3871 GCA_963589345.1 uncultured Selenomonadales bacterium
ACTCGAATCTGCATCCTGCGTGATTAGGCCAGTTATTTATGAAACGATGCACTAGTGCACTGACACATTCATATTTCGACTAATTGACTTGTCTATTTTCCCATTGAACTGCGTTGACTTCAATCGACGATGCCACCGCATCGCCTCTTTCAGTCGCCTTGTCAATGAAAAAATATTCAGCGTCATTAGTCTGAAAATGAATGTGCCAGCACACTAGAATTGAACCGAAAAATAAGAAGAATGGTATGTTAATTTTCTGTGTCCTGCTTGCTATTTAGAAAATTTGTGTTATAATACATATAGAACAAATAGTATAATTCAGAAAGCAGGGTGAGAAACGTGGCTGTAAAGAGAGATTTTTATGAAGTGCTCGGTGTCAAAAAAACAGCGAGTGATGCAGAGATAAAAAAAGCATACCGTAAACTTGCCAAAAAGTATCATCCGGACAGTAATCCGAATGATGCCGTGGCAGCAGAGCGGTTTAAAGAAATAAATGAAGCATATGATGTGTTAAGTGATCCGGAGAAAAGGAAACTGTACGATCAGTTTGGTGCAGCGGCCTTTGAGGCCGGATTTGATCCGAAGGCGGCAGCCGGTGGATACGGTGGATTTAGAGGAGCCGGTGGTTTTGGCGGCTTTGGCGGAGGCTATGGCAGCCAAAGCGGCAGTTTTGGTTCCGGAGGCTTCCACAGTTATTCCGGCGATCCGAACAGCGGTTATCAGGAATTTCATTTTGAGGGCAATCCGGAGGACATGGATGATATCTTTGGCGGCATGTTCGGCGGTATGTTTGGAGGACGAGGCGGAAAGAGAAAGACATCCGGTGCCCGCGGAGACAGTTCTCAGGGCAGCGGTTTCCATGGCAACTTTGGCAACGGTGGTTTTCGCAGTGGGTTCGATGGCAGCGGCTATCAGGGCGGCAGCTTTCACAGTGGTTTTGGAAACAGCGGATTCGATGGCTTTACTTCCGGCGGCGGATATCAGAGTCGCGGCCGGGATATCACCTCTGACCTGACGGTTACCTTCGATGAAGCAGCATTCGGCTGTGATAAGATGATCACGCTGACCGGCTCCGACGGACGTAAGCAGACATTAAAGCTGCACATACCGGCAGGCATGGAAGACGGCAAGAGCCTGCGCCTGCAGGGCAAGGGCGGTGCCGGGTCCCATGGCGCTCCGGCCGGTGATCTTTTGATCTGTATCCATGTAAGCGAGAAACCGGGATTTACCAGAAAAGGTGCCGATGTCTATACCACCGCCAACATCCCGTTCACCACGGCAGTATTAGGCGGCGAGGCTATCATCCAGACACTAAACGGTCGGGTATCCTGCAGCATCAAACCCGGCACCCAGTCCGGCTCCAAGATTCGTTTGAAAGGCAAGGGCGTAGCTAATATGCGTGATCCGAAGACTTTCGGCGACCTCTACGTAACAGTTCAGATCGAAGTGCCGACCGATTTGAGCGCGGAGGCATTACAGAAGCTGAGAGAATTTGAGAAAGCAAGCCGAAGAAGAGGCGGATTCCATGCTGCATAAGGTGGATGAAATATATATAAGGGTTCGAAGCCGGGCGGGACAGTTTCCTGCTATGCAAGATATAAGTGTTGTGTTTGGACACATTACACTTATATTTATGCTACGCAGAAAACTGTCCCGCCCGGTTTCTACTGTCCCGACGTTTCTGCATATGGATCGTGGATCGGGGTTTTTGAAATGTAATATACAGGTGGTTTTGGGGGTTATTAGGCAGTTCCGTTTATTGCGATAATAGGAATGCTAAGGTATAATGAACTTATATTTCTTAACTTAAATGAGTGACGATGATCTTTAGCTGGATTGCGTATTTACTGCGCTGACTGTAGGAAAGCTGGGGGGACGTAAGGGAGGAGGAATTGCGTGAAAGACAGATGCAGATTACCGATCGGAGTGGAAAATTTCCGGGAAATACAATCAGCAGATTTTTATTATGTTGACAAATCAAAGCTGATTGAACAATTGTTGACAGCTGGCGGCAAGGTTAGTCTCTTCACAAGGCCCCGTCGTTTCGGAAAAACTCTGAATATGAGTATGCTTCGCCATTTTTTTGATATAGGAACCGATCCGTCATTGTTTGAAGGGCTGTATATTTCTGAAAATAAAAAACTGTGTGAGGAGTATCTAGGAAAGTTTCCGGTCATCTTCCTAACGCTGAAGGATGTGGAAGGCAATACCTTTGATCGTGCCAAATATCAGATCGTAAAGCTGGTTTGTGCAGAAGCAGCGCGACATGCAGAATTAAAAAACAGTGATAGATTGGATGAAGAGGACAAGAAGGTTTATTCATTGCTGATTGAGAGACAAAACGGAAAATATATGCTCGATGATGATACGCTGTGTGAATCTTTAAAAATCCTGTCGGCATTATTACATAAGCATTATCAGAAAAATGTAATCATTCTCATTGATGAATATGACGTCCCCTTAGACAAGGCATTCCAGAATGGTTTCTATAAGGAAATGGTTGATTTGATCCGGGCTATGTTCGGAAAGGCCTTGAAAACCAATGATGACTTGCATTTGGCCGTATTGACAGGATGTCTTCGTATTTCGAAGGAGAGTATTTTTACAGGACTGAATAATTTTACTGTGTTTTCCATTACGGATCCGCGATTTGATGAGCAGTTCGGATTTACGGAGGAAGAAGTAAAAAAGCTGCTGCGGTATTACCATTTGGAGGATCATCTGGAGGATATTAAGCAATGGTATGACGGTTACCGATTTGGAAATACGGATGTTTATTGCCCCTGGGATGTGATTAATTATGTTGCATTGCTTCTGGAAGATCCCACTGCAGAACCGCAATCTTACTGGATCAATACAAGTGGAAACGGACTTGTACGGAGATTTATAGAGAAAGCAGATAAATCTACACGGGATGAAATTGAAGGTCTTGTAGCAGGCGAAAACATTGAAAAACAGGTACAATTAGAGCTTACCTACGATGAAATCGATAAAAGGATCAATAATCTTTGGAGCATTTTATTTACAACCGGATATCTGACGCAGGCAGAAAAACCGACAGCGAACTGGTATAAATTAAAAATTCCCAATGAAGAAGTGAGGCGCATATTTGTTTTGCAAATCCAGGAGTGGTTTCAGGAGACAGTTCTTAGCAATACAGAAAAATTGTCTGCTCTCTGGAATGCAATTGAAACAGGTGATGACAAGACAATGGAAATGAGTCTTACACGCATGCTGCATGATACGATCAGTGTTCGCGATACCGGAGTGCCTGACACTAAGAATGAAAACTCTTACCATATGTTTTTAAATGGGCTTCTTGCAGGCAATGCAAACTGGATCATAAAATCCAACAGAGAAGCCGGAGAAGGGTATGCGGACATTATTGTAAGACCGGAAGACCCGGACAGTGGGATTATTTTCGAACTCAAAACAGTGACATCGATAAAGAATATGGAAAAAGCATGCCGGGATGCAATCCGGCAAATTTGGGAAAAACACTATGCCGATGCACTCCTGGATGAGGGGTGTCAGAATATCCTGATGTATGGCATTGCCTTTTATAAGAAGCGTTGTAAGGTTATCTGCGTTCATTATGATGATGCAGATACTGTTACATCACGTAACTAAGAAAATACAAAGCGGAGCAATCATCGTCTGGTGGACGATGGTTTAAAACTTTTTATAGTTACTGGCAGATAGGAGGTGTGAAAGGCCAATTTATAAAAGCGTTTTTATATTATAATACTATAAATGAGCAAATTTGAAAAATTGCACAAAACTATGCCACTAAGCTAAAAAATGACTCAAAATCATTGCTTCTTTTTGCACATTGAAAGAGAGACTGATATTTTTCCTTTTGGATTATGTC
>CAVALB010000133.1:0-3676 GCA_963589345.1 uncultured Selenomonadales bacterium
TATTTTTTGCCGGATTTTGTTGTTTTGGGCATAAGAAAAGACCGGTCAGTAAATTTCTTTGCTGAACGGCCTTATGCCCTGTTCCATATTCAGTTGTCATTCCTGCGTGAGCCTGCCACGCTGATCCTTAGAAAAGTCCGGAAAGTAAAGGTACCAGTGTAGTGCCAATGAGGGCTACTCCACCTCCGGCCATAAGCTGCTTCATTCCCTGGCTCTTGGCGCCCGGATTATCGTTGCCGTATCCTTCCATAAGGTTGATTGCACCCCAGATTCCAAGACCTGCTCCAAGTGCGATTACAAGTGTCTGTAAGGTTCCTACTGCGCTCTGAAAAAATGCCATAAATTGTTTCCTCCGTTAATTTTATTTTTCGTGATATACTTTTTCCTTTTGCCCAGACCAAAGGGCGGTTTATAGTTACATGCCGGTTCCCGTCGACTGAAACCGGCTGTGGAGCTCCACCTGCACCTGACAAATCTGGTTAGGATTTCTTAGATGCTGATATAGAAAAAGCCCTGTACAGCTGACCTTTATCGCCAGCTGCCAGAGCTATTCCTCATTTGGTACATCGATGACTTCATATTCGTCATCTGCCTTTAATATTAAGTTGTGGCTGAGGAATTTCACAACATCAAAGTAATTCCTCTTGTCATAATCTGCTGTCAGCTTATAGTTCGGATGCTGCGTTAGATCATATTTATCAGATAGAAAAGGTCTTACACCACGGACCTGCACGATACATTTCGAGCCGTCCATGACTGCCAGTTCATCCATTGTCATAAGGTCTTTGCCAAGTTTCTGGTAATTCATGCTATAGCTTTCCTGGGATCCTTTTGACTGTCCTGTATTGTACATGTCGATGGTCTCTTTTCCCAAGACTGCATTCAGATCCTTCAAGGTGGTCTGTTCTGTACCGCCAAGAAAAATCTGTGAATCCATGTTGCCGATTATCGTATCAGCATTGTCCTTATAGATTGCCTTGAGCTGCGACTTCGCCTGTAACACCAGACAAGCCGATATCTCCCTGCTTCGGATGGTCGCCACCAGCTTTTCCAGGTTCGGAATCTGACCGATATTTGCTGCCTCATCAATCAGGCATCTTACATGAACCGGTAATCTTCCGCCATACACATCATCTGCCTTTTCACACAGAAGGTTGAACATCTGCGTGTAGATCATGGAAATAAGAAAATTGAAGGTTCCGTCCGTATCGGACATGATTAGGAACAATGCCGTCTTCTTATCTCCCAGGGTATCAAGCTCCAGTTCATCATAAGATGTAATCTCACGGAGCTCTGCAATGTCAAAAGGTGCAAGCCTTGCACCGCAGCTGACAAGTATCGATTTTGCCGTTTTGCCTGCACTCAATTTATATTTTTTGTATTGCCTTACTGCAAAGTGATCCGGGTTCTGCTCTTCCAGTTCGTCAAACATCAGATCCACTGGATTTTTGAAATCCTCATCATCCTCACGAACTTCCATTGCATTGATCATTTCAAGCAGCGTTGAAAAGTTCTGCTCCTCCTCCGGTGCCTCATAATGGATATATCCGATCAACGCCGTATAAAGCAGAGTCTCGGCTTTCAGCCAGAAATCATCCCCGCCTTTGCTCTCTCCCTTGGTATTAGCGATCAGCGTGGTTACCAGCTTCAAAATATCCTTCTCTGAATGAATATACGCAAACGGATTATAATGCATCGACTTTGAAAAGTTGATAGTGTTCACAATTTTCATTCTGTACCCATTCTCATAGAGGGCTTTTCCTACCTCGTTCACGAGTCCACCTTTCGGATCCGTGACAACATAGGAACTATGCATTTGTAAGAGATTTGGCTTAATAAAGAACCTCGTCTTTCCTGATCCGGATCCACCGACTACCAGAACATTTTTATTTCTGGCATATTTTGGCATCTTCGGCCGGCTGCTCATGGTAATGCGCTCCGACTGGGAGAGAATCACGTTGTTTGCAAATACGGGATCCTCAAACGGTTCTATATCTGCGTGTTTCCCCCACCTGGCAGAACCATACTCTTCGTTGTGCCGGAATTTCTTAGCATTCTTGCCTTTCAAGTATACTACAAGCCTGAGTGCTGCGCCACAGGCAATTCCTACAAGTAAATCTGTAGGATAGAGGCTCGGAAGAGGATTCGCAAAGGCCTGTCCTATCGTGCCATCAAGTACAATACTCTGCACCTTTTCTGACATATTTGCTCCGGCAGCAATCCTCCATGCTTCACCAAGATTTGTAGCAAGCAGTCCCAGAACAATATAGGGAATGTTCAGGATCAGCTGCTTTTTCAACTCTTTTATATTCATCGCGACCTCTCCTTCTTTTTCTCTGCTACCTTCTTCGGGATTGCTGCCACAATCTCCTTGAATTTCTTCAGCTTCTCCAGGACGCTGCCCTTTGCCAGCTCTGGATTCTTCACCTGCTTTGCTGAATAATCCTGCAAAATCCTTGTAATGGCATCCTGGTCTTTTGCCTTAAAAAATACGGTATAGATGGGTGGCTCAGAATTTTTATCCTTTACCACAGCAAAATCTACACCGTACTTTCTGGCTATTTTCTGAAAATCCTTTAATCCCTCATCTGCCAGGGGAATGCTCGTTACTCCCTGCCCCTGCCGGATCAGTGTTTTCACGGACTGCTTTCCTTCTGTTGGGTAGAACTTCTGTCCCACATCATGGACGATCTTTTTTCCTCCTGCCTTTAAAGGCTTTCCCGGAAATATGCTTAATGCCTTCATAAATGCCTTTTCTGTTGGATTTCCAATAAAACGAAAAGCTAAATGCACTGTTTTATTGACAATTTCCCTATCAATATCTTCATGAATCAGTTTTCTCACTTCCTTTCATCAAATCATAATCCACATGATTACTCATTATTTTTACTTTTATCCACACCGAGAATTCCCCTCATAGTGGAGGATGCTACATGAAAACGGTTAGCTATGGCAATGTCTGTAAGCACTGTCTCATCCACCGCTGTCCCACAAACCACGAGAATTCTGGATCGCCTCAGCATGTCTTCTGACATATCCATGTAATCCTTGAATTCATCTGCACTGGTCATATCAATAAACTCCGGCAGCAATAACAGCGGGCAGATCGGTGTATAGCCTGCCTCAAATAACTTTCTGCAGTATCTCTTTGCAGATCTTTTTGCCCTGCTTCGGTCTGCACTCCAGGCAGATGTCACATAGGCCCATGGTTTATTATTCATGTGTCCCTCCTAATCCAGCTGGTATGCCTGCAATCTGCAGTTCCCGCACACAAGTGTTGCCATTCTGCTTATCAGAGCTGAAATCACCGTGTTTGCCTCTTCCTTACTAATGGGCTGCAACCCATAATAGGATCTCATTACCACGAAATCAGCCGGAAGATAGGCTTCTCCATCAATGACTATCTTCTTATCTGCGTCATAGATCAGAATGTAATCTGAATTACCGATCATGACAGACTCACTGTTTTCACCAAAACCGGCAAGTACATCATATGCTGCGTCTAAACTGACAAAATGAACATTCTGCTCATCATCCACATAGATGGCACCATCTCTTTCACATTTCTCCTCAAGTGCCGCAACAAGCTCACCCAGATTTTCCGTGATTCCCTGTACACATTCCAAAATTTTATTCATATCCATTGCTTATAATCCTCCGTAAATTTTTATATTTT
>CAVALB010000134.1:0-3568 GCA_963589345.1 uncultured Selenomonadales bacterium
ATACGCCACACCGACGAAATGCGAAGCATTTTGGAGGTTGGTTCTGAACAGTTACGTAATTCTTAGGAAGATAGAAGACGGAGAAATATTATGGCATTAAAAAAGAAGCCGGTTACCGGCATGCGTGATATCCTGCCGGCAGAGATGCAGGTGCGGGAATATGTGATGAACCAGATCCGCGAAACCTACCGCAGTTTCGGATTTACCCAGGTAGAGACTCCTTGTGTGGAGCATATCGAGAACCTGACCAGCAAACAGGGCGGAGATAACGAAAAGCTGATCTTCAAGATCTTAAAGCGTGGCGAAAAGTTAAACCTTGAGACCGCTGAGACAGAGAACGACTTAACCGACAGCGGCCTTCGCTATGATCTGACTTTGCCGCTGTCCCGCTATTACTCCAACAACGGTGCACAGCTTCCGAGTCCGTTTAAAGCTTTGCAGATGGGCAGTGTATGGCGTGCGGATCGCCCGCAACGCGGACGTTTCCGCCAGTTTACCCAGTGTGATATCGATATCCTCGGCGATGCAACCAACATGGCTGAGATCGAATTGATCCTGGCGACGACCACCGCACTCGGAAAAATCTGTCCGAAGAACGCATTTACTGTCCGCATAAACGACCGCGGTATCTTAAAGGGCATGGCTCTTTACTGCGGCTTTTCGGAGGATGGACTGGATCAGGTCTTCATTACTTTAGACAAGATGGATAAGATCGGCTTAGACGGCGTAAAGGCAGAGCTTCTGGAGCTTGGATATGCAGCTGAAAGCGTAGAAAAATATGCAGATCTTTTATCCGGTCTTGGTGAGGATGCGGCAGCAGTCCGCAGCCTGGGTGAGACCTTAGCCGGTGTTCTGGATACAAAGACTGCAGAAAATCTGGCAAACATCATGGATACCGTAACCGAGGTAGCCGAGACCGACTTTAAGCTGGCCTTCGATCCGACTCTGGTGCGCGGCATGTCCTACTATACCGGAACCATCTTCGAGGTTTCCATGGAAGGCTTTGGTGGTTCCGTTGCAGGAGGCGGAAGATACGACAAAATGATCGGCAAGTTCACCGGCCAGGATACTCCGGCCTGCGGCTTCTCCATCGGCTTTGAACGTATTGTTACCATCCTCATGGAGCAGGGCGGCGAGATCGAAAATGCGGCTCCTAAGAAGGCATACCTCATTGAAAAAGGTATGGATCCGGCACGTTACGGCCAGATCATGAAACAGGCAATGGGCGAGCGCAAGGCCGGCGTTCAGGTTCTTGTATCCATGATGAACAAGAACAAAAAGTTCCAGAAGGAACAGTTAAACAAAGAGGGCTATACCGAATTTGTGGAATTTTACAAAGAAGCCCTAAAGTAAATGTTTTGTAACTGTTCAGAGCCAAGCAAATTTCATAAATCAGACGTGAAATGCTTGCATTTCTAAGGATGATTATGGAATTTTATTTGGCGGATATGCTACACCGACGAAATGCGAAGTATTTTGGAGGTTGGTTCTGAACAGTTACAATGTTTTGAACAAAGAGCTTTGAACTCAGAGCTTTGAAATAAGATCATTGAATCAAAGGAGATAAATCATGGCAGAATCAATGCTGGGACTGAAACGGTCCCATCGGTGTACAGAAGTCACCACAGCAAACATTGGTCAGGAAGTAACCGTAATGGGCTGGGTGCAAAAGAGCAGAAACAAGGGCGGAATCATTTTCGTAGATTTACGCGACCGTTCCGGTATCCTACAGATTATCTTTGAGGAGAGCGACTGCAAAGCAGAGAGCTTTGCAAAGGCAGAGAAGTTAAGAAGTGAGTATGTCATCGCTGTAACCGGCCGTGTGGAGGCACGTTCCGGCGCAGTCAATGAGAACCTGGCAACAGGCGCCATCGAGGTGCGCGCCAACAGCCTGCGCATCTTATCCGAGTCCGAGACCCCGCCGTTCCCAATCGAGGAAAATTCCAAGACCAAAGAGGAGCTGCGCTTAAAATACCGTTTCCTGGATTTAAGAAGACCGGATATGCAGCGCAACCTGCTGTTAAGAAGTAAGATCGCCATCCTCACCAGACAGTTTTTAGCAGAGGAAGGTTTCCTGGAGATCGAGACTCCGACCCTCATTAAGAGCACACCGGAGGGCGCAAGAGATTACCTGGTACCGAGCCGTGTACATCCGGGTTCCTTCTATGCACTTCCGCAGTCTCCGCAGCTCTTTAAGCAGCTGTTAATGTGCTCCGGTTACGACCGTTACTTCCAGCTGGCACGCTGCTATCGCGATGAAGATCTGCGTGCGGACCGTCAGCCGGAGTTCACCCAGATCGATATGGAGTTATCCTTCGTAGACGTGGATGATGTTATCGATGTCAATGAGCGCCTGCTTCACAAGCTGTTCAAGGAGATCTTAAACGTTGAAATTCCGCAGCCGATTCCGCGCATGACCTGGCAGGAGGCTATGGATCGCTTCGGCTCCGATAAGCCGGATCTTCGTTTCGGCATGGAATTAAAGAACGTATCCGACGTAGTGAAAGACTGCGAGTTCGTTGTATTCAAGAATGCTCTTGAAAATGGAGGAACTGTCCGCGGTATCAATGCTGAGGGACAGGGCCATATGCCGCGTAAGAAAATTGACGCATTGGTTGAGTTTGCAAAGGGCTACGGTGCAAAGGGTCTTGCATACATCGCAATCCAGGAGGATGGCAGCTACAAGTCTTCCTTCTCCAAATTCATGACGGAGGAGCAGATGGCAGCCTTGATCTCAGCTATGGACGGCAAGCCTGGTGATCTGCTGTTGTTTGCAGCTGACAAGAACAAGGTTGTATGGGATGTTCTGGGCAATCTGCGTCTGGAAATCGCGCGTCAGCTTGACCTCTTAAAGAAAGATGATTACAAGTTCCTCTGGGTAACCGAGTTCCCGTTACTCGAGTACTCCGAAGAGCAGGGACGTTTTGTAGCTATGCATCACCCATTCACCATGCCGATGGATGAAGACTGGCATCTGATCGACACCGATCCGGGCGCAGTACGTGCAAAGGCATACGATATCGTATTAAACGGTACCGAAATCGGCGGCGGTTCCGTTCGTATCCACCAGAGCGACATCCAGTCCAAGATGTTCGAGGTACTGGGATTTACTCCGGAAAAAGCACAGGAGCAGTTCGGATTCCTGCTTGAAGCATTCAAGTACGGAGTTCCGCCGCACGCCGGTCTGGCTTACGGCCTTGACCGTGTGGTAATGCTTATGGGCGGTTGCGACAGCATCCGCGAAGTCATCGCCTTCCCGAAGGTAAAAGATGCCTCCTGCCTGATGACCGAGGCTCCGACCCCGGTAGATCCGAAGCAGCTCGAGGAGCTCGGCATCGAAGTATGCGAGGAGACCGCCGAATAAAAATTTAGGGAACTGTATCGCGAAGAGTCCGAAGTTCCGGGACTGGCATACAAAAAACGCATACCCTGTGGAATTTTTTCCTCGTGCGCTTGCGCCGCCTATTGTCTCCCCTGCGGCCAAACTCGCGTGCTTCGCACGCTCAGACAGGGCCTCCGGGGAGACGCTATGCTCGCGCACTCAGAAAATTCCAAAGGGTCTGCTTAT
>CAVALB010000135.1:0-3553 GCA_963589345.1 uncultured Selenomonadales bacterium
AGCATTTCACGTCTGATTTATGAAATTTTGCTTGGCTCTGAACAGTTACAAAATATCATAAAAACAATGTTCGTGCAGCAAAGAAAGGAGCATCTGTTTATGAGCGCATCATTTCCGAAATGCAACCAGGCCGGAATCGAATTTGTCATTTCTACAAACGAAGAACTCCGGGAGGAAAGCATGTTCCTCTCAGAAGAATTTCCCATTGCCATGTATACACAAAATTTCATCCATGCCGCCTCAGACTACATTCCATTTCACTGGCACGATGAACTGCAGATTACCTGGATTTACGAGGGCGAGCTGGAATACTCCATCAACGGAGACAAATTCTGTCTTGGAAGCGATAAGCTTCTGCTGGTCCAGAGCCATCAGCTTCACAGCTCCCACACCACCACCGGCGATGTGAAAACCCTGTGCATCAACTTTACTCCGGAAATCTTTCATCCCTTAATTTTGAAAAATTACATCCGACCCATGCTGGACAGCCACGCCTTTGCCTACTCCCTGCTGCGATTAAAGCCCTATCAGATTACGATGCTGAAAAAATTTCAGAACTGGAAACAAGAACCACTGGGATACTTTTCTGTCATGAACTTTTTATCCCAGGTGTTTGAAGAGATTTTAAAAGAATTTGAAGAAGATGCAGAAACCACCGACCAGAAAGAAACATGGCTGTTTCACGAAATGCTTAACTTCGTCCACTCCAATTTCGCCCAGCCTCTCTCTGTGAAGGACATTGCGAATTCCGCGATTTTAAATAAAAACCGCTGCACCGCCCTCTTCAAAAAATACACGAACATGTCCCCTATCAAATATTTAAATGATTACCGCCTCTACACCGCCAAAAACATGATCCTCCACACCGACAAATCCATCTCGGATATCAGCGCCGATGTGGGGTATAACCAAATCAGCCATTTTATTGAGCAGTTCCGGTTAAGCTACGGGCTGTCACCGTTAAAATACCGAAAAAAATTTGGGCAGGAAACGTAATTTCAACGCAACAGGCAATGATTTCAACACACATAACAGGACAAAAACAGGTACTGACCATCACCCGATCAGTACCTGCTTTCCTTCAAATGCGAACCCGTAATGCCGGATCCGCTCTTTTTCGATTCCCCGCGCAAGTAATTCCGCGTCATACTGTTTTGTCTTAATCTGCTCCAGTGCGGTCTGAACCGTTTCTTCCAGGGATGCTTCTTTTCCCGGATTTCTCACTTTAAACTCCAGAATAAACGCCGGTCTGGCCGGATTCTGTAAGTCCTTTGGAATCATCATCACATCGTAGCGTCCAAACCCGCTTTCTCGGTTAGAACAAATTTCATACTCTTCTGCCTGATCTGCAAGAAGTCCCAACACAAAGCCATGATAAAAACGCTCCGGCTCATTTTGCTGACCGCCCTCTTTTCCTGTATCAAAAAAGCTGAACGTCGCAATGGATACCTCATTCATGTAATAATTCATGGCATCCATTTCGCAGTTCATGATTTTTGTAAACTGCCGTTTTTCTGCGGTGCTAAAGCACGCCGCATCCAGAAGATAGCGATGCTTCCGATAAGTATCGCCAATGATATGCCGTATTTTTTGTACCGTATCCGCGTAGCAGTCCTGCTTCACATCCGCAAAGCTTAAATAAATAACCGGATACGTTCCCTGAATACTCCGGTATTCCGGGTCGGACCAGACAGAAAGCCCAGCAAACAGGTCTTCCCGGTTCTGATACTGCAGAGAAAAGAAGCAGTTCAGCATACTCATATTCAGAGTTTTTCCAAAACGGTGCGGACGGGTAATCATCGTAACCGCATCCCCTGACTCCCACCAGCTTTTGATAAAACCGGTCTTATCCACCAGAAAACAGTTATGCTCCCGTAAAAAGGCGAAATCCTGGCTTCCGATGCTGATTTTCTGCTTCATATGCTCACCTGCCTTTCCCTTTATTCAATCTTATTCCTATCCTGTTTCTCGTGACCTGCGTCACTCGATTGCCTCGTCATTCGCCGCAACCGTGCCAGCACGCTTTCGGCTCTCTTACACTCGTTACCTTAGAGCATGACCCCCCAATCAGGTACATTCTATAATGTCCGGATATCTCCGATCAACTGATTCTTCTCTGCTTCCGTGGTGGCCCAACTGGTGCAGAACCGCACGACCTTGCGTCCATCCTCCAGGATCCGCTCCTGCTCAAAGGTATACTCTTTTGCCAGCTTCTGTGCCTGTTCGTCTGTCAGGATCACAAACTGCTGGTTTGTATAGCTGTCCACAAACTCCGGGATACCTTTTTCTTTGAATGCTTTCTTGATCTCCATCGCGTAGGCATCCGCCTGAGCAGTCATCTTCTCATAGGTGTCATCCTCAAGAAGCGTAAAAAACTGCAGTCCCAAAAGCCAGCCTTTGGCCAGCACTGCACCATTTTGCTTCATATATGTGCTGAATTTTCGCGCCAGTCCGGCATTGGTGATAACCAGTGCTTCGCCAAAGAGGGCACCGCATTTCGTTCCGCCGATATAAAACACATCTGTCAGCTCTGCCAGTTTTTCCAGAGTCAGATCATTCTTTACAGAACCGAGGCCATAGCCAAGACGTGCACCGTCCACAAACAGATACATACCGTATTCATCGCAGACCTTGCGGATGTCCTTCAGATCCTGCTCGGAATACAAAGTGCCCCACTCCGTCGGGAAGGAAATGTAAACCATCTTCGGCTCACAGATATAGTTCGGTTCTCCGTCATCGTAATAAGCCTGGACTGCTTTTTTGATCTGCTCTGCCGTAATCGTACCATCTGCAGACGGGAGCGGTACCAGCTTATGTCCGGTGTTTTCAATGGAACCGGCCTCATGAGCATACACATGACCGGATTCCGGACAGATCACACTCTGGATCGGGCTTAATGCAGCCGCATGAACAATAAAGTTTGCCTGGGTTGCACCAGGTAAGAAATGAACCGCCGCCTCCGGTGCCTTGCATTTTTTCCGGATCAGATCTGCCGCCTTCTCACACCAGGTATCCGTTCCGTAGCCGTCAAAGCTCTCTGTGTTTATCTCTGCTAACTTTTCTAAAATTCTGGTGCATGCACCGCGATTGTAATCATTGTGTAAACGAATCATGCTGCCTGTCTCCTCTTTCCTTAATCTACCATAAACAGATTGTTATATTTTCTTCATTATAACAGCCCAGTTTTATTCTGTCACGGAAAACAATCAGGTCAACCACGGCAATTTTATTCGATTGCATTTTTTATTCCTAGCGCTATAATAAAACTGCTGCACCGGTTCCGGGAGGAATGCGTCTTATGCGTATCGCCAGTGTCTAGGCTCACCTTCCAGAATATCCCGTAGAACACTCGGCGGCCGGGCGCGGCTAACCAATAAAAATTTAAGGAACTGTATCGCGAAGAGTCCGAAGTTCCGGGACTGGCATACAGAAACGCATACCCTGTTTAAATCATTGGCCATGCTGCGATAAGAAGACTATAGCCATAAAAATATTGGAAATGGCGACAGTTACCTGTCGGCAGAGCCTCTTAGGATTGCTTGATTAGCTCATA
>CAVALB010000136.1:0-3508 GCA_963589345.1 uncultured Selenomonadales bacterium
GCTCTTTTTGCTCTTTATTTTCAATGCTTCTTAAATGGAGATAGACGGTATTTTTGGAAATCCCAAGAGCAGCCGCTACCTTAGGAACTGAATTTTTCATATAGAAAAATCCCTTTTCATGCAATATACGGATCAGCTCTTTATTCTTATTAACAGCAGCAATATTGTTATTGGACATTACCTGATTGCGTGCGTTATTGATAGAGGCCGTGAATGCATCTGTCATGTCATTGGCAAAATTTTCTTGTTCTGTGTGAACGTCTTTTGGTCCTGTAATAGATTCCAGTACTTCTGACAGTGGAGAATCCAGATACAAATTGATACAGAGAACACCGATCACCCGGTTATTTTGTCCTAAAATGGGGATCGTAGAGGATTTCAGGGATTCTCCCAGGGAATTGATCGCTGTATATGAGGTAAAATCTTTGCCAGAGGAAATTCCCTGGTCTTTGATCCTTTTTAGCATATTAAGTGCCAGGTCAGTTAAAGGTGCTCCCGCTGTCCGGCCGGAATGATATCCATTCATGATCTTGACAACAGAATGATCATAATCCTCTAAGCTGTGGAGACTGATTTCGTAAATAGAACCAAGATACATGGAAAGCCCCTCGATCATTGAGGCATAGGAGTCAAGGATTTGACGATCTATTTTTGTGAGATTCATATACTCCTCCTAAGTGTATTTACTATCAGTATTTTATCATTGGGAAAATGAATTTTCAATGAAATAACAGGTCGATTTTGAGTGAATTATTTCATATTGACATTACAAAAGTTTAGTCTATATAATAGCATAAAACGTAAGGAGGACAACAGATGAGTTATCCAGAGCCTGAGATTGTAAAAAATGATGGTTTGCTGCGGCTAAAATGGGAGGAAGAAAAAGAACGTGCCTCCTGCCCGGAACTGCTTTGCTTTGGCACTGCTGATATGGATTATCGAAGCCCGGAGCCAATCCTTGCAGCATTAAGATCTGTTTTGGAACGCGGACATTTGGGATATCCAAAGATACCGGACGCCTATTATGAGGCAATACATGACTGGCTTTTTAGTATTGCTGGATGGGATGTAGATACGCGATGCTGTGTGCTGCAAAATTCAGGTGTTTATGTACTGGCCTGGGGAGCGCTGCAGCTTCTGACAAAGCCAGGTGACGCAGTGGTGATCCTTACACCTGTACATTCTGTCTTTAAAGAATTGCTGACTCTGAATAACCGAAAAACCATAGAATGCCCGCTGCTGCTGAAAAATGGGTTTTATGAGGTTGATCTTTCATTTTTGGAAGGCTGTCTGGCAAGCGGCGCAAAGGCGCTGTGGCTGTGTAATCCCCATAATCCGGTGGGACGGGCCTGGACCAGGGAGGAATTAACAAAGATCGCGGATCTTTGCCTGCGCTATCAGGTGAATATAATGTCCGATGATGTTTATTGCGGACTGACATATGCCGGTAAACAGTATACCCCCATCGCATCTCTTTCACAGGAGATCTCTTATCGCACGATCACCTTTTATTCTACAAGCAAGATCTACAATACGACTGCATTGCGCCATGCTTTTCTGGTGTCTGAAAATCCAGAGTTTACAAAGCGGTATAGTGAACTTTTGACGTCAATGGGAGTAAGTTATGGTCAGAATTTAATGGGACTGAAAGCAACCATCGCAGCTTTCAGGGAATGTGAGCCATGGCGTATACGGTTGATGGAACGGATTGCCGGGAACCATCGTTTTTTGAGGGAAGCTTTTGAAAAAAATGTACCAGAATGTAAAGTGATACAGGCGGAAGCAACTTATTTTGCATGGATCGATCTGCGGGCCTTAAATATACGGCCGCCCCAGCTGGCGTATCTGCTGGAACAGGAGGCACAAATCGTAGTGGAAAATGGATTCCGTCTGGGAAAAGGAGGAAATGGTTTTATACGTTTTAACCTGGCAGCTTCACAGGAAGATCTTGAAGAAGGCGCGAAACGTCTGATCGCATTTTGTAAGCAGCATTGTAAACATTAAAAATCATAGTTTTCGTTTACTGACGGAAACAGAGAGGAGAAAATATACTATGAATTACAATTTTGACAAAACACCAGACCATAAGACGAACGCATCTTACCGGTGGGGAATGCCGGATATGCCAGCTGATGTAATTGGCATGGGAACAGCAGATCTGGATTATTACTGTGCACCTTGCATCCGTGAAGCTTTGGTGCCTATTGCGGAAGATAACTGCTACAATTACCGGCAGCACACAGATGCGTATTACGATGCAGTAACAGGCTGGTATAAACGCAATTACAGCCTGACAGTTGAAAGAGAATGGCTGAGCAATGTTCCAAGTACCGTCGGGGCAATAAGGATGGCACTGGGAGTTTTCGCAAAACCTGGAGATGCAGTGATCGCTCAGACACCATTATTTGCACCAGTTAAAAATGCAGTGATCGGAGCAGATCTGCAGCTGATCGACAATCCACTGAAACCTGTAGACGGCCATTATGAAATAGATTTTGAAGATTTTGAGGAAAAGATACGAAAATATCATCCGGCTATCTTTCTGCTGATAAACCCTCATAATCCTACAGGACGTGTATTTACACAGGAAGAATTAGAGCGATTAGTGGATATCTGCTATGAAAATGGGGTGCGCATTATCTCCGACGAGGTACATTGCCTGGTTCTTTATGAAGGAAATAAACATATCCCGATCCTGGCAGTCAGCAAAAAAGCACAAAAGATCAGTGTTCAGATCGTAAGCCTCAGTAAAGGCTTTAATATTATGAGTTTGCCTCATGCTATTATCACGATAGCGGAACCGAAAATGCGTGAAGCATGGATGCGTCAGATCCAGGCATATTCATTTGGCTACGCAGTAAACAGTTTTGCCATAGCAGCGGTTACCTCTATTATGAGTGGAAAAGCAGATGAGTGGCTCAGGGAATTGACTGCATATCTGCATAAAAACCTGGAAGAAACACTGGAGTTTATCCGTAAATATCAGCTGCCGCTGGTTCCTTATGTACCTGAGGGGAGTTTCTTATTATGGCTGGATTGCAGACAGGCTGGGATTGGAACGGAGCATTTAGACCAGTTTTTCATGGAAAAGGCACATATCCACCTGGACGATGGAAAGGAAAATTTTGGGGCTGAGGGCGAAGGATTTATCCGGATCAACTTTGCAGTGACTAATAAGGTGTTAAAAGAAGCGCTGGAACGTATCAGGGCTGCATTAACAGAGAACAAATAGATAAGCAGATGTTTCTTAAAATGTGTTGAAAGGGCGATGTAAGATGAGTGAAAAAGGTTCTACGGGGTTAAGAGAAATGACGACCGGCTGTGCACTGGCAGGTTTCCTGATGCCGATCTTAGTAATGATCGTGCTGATCGTTCTTGGGGCAGAAATGACGATTGCTTCATTAGCAGCATTATTTGTAATGATCGGTTTTTGTATGTTTATGGGGTACAAGTGGGAATGCCTGGATGCTGCAATGGCAGATGGAGTACGCCAGGTTGCTACAGCTGC
>CAVALB010000137.1:0-3429 GCA_963589345.1 uncultured Selenomonadales bacterium
CACTTATCCCGACTTTGTGATTATCCGGAATTCTGGCGGAATACACCGTTTTTCTGTGAAAATATATCAAAAAAGTCGGGATAACTTTTTATAATGAAACCACCTACATATTTTTCTATTAAGGAGGTTTCATGTGAACAACGATATTTTTTCTTTAATTGATGATGCCAAAGAGCAGATGAAGCAAATCGGTTTGGCTGATGCAACGATTGAGACTTACCAACAGCGGAGTTTTAATCAGATCATTCAACGATACCAGAAAGAAGGCGATTATCAGTATCGTCAAGAGATTATGTACGAATTACTTATGGATGTCGAGCAACAGTTCTCTGATGGGGTGATATCCAGGAAATCCAGAAACTGGAGACGTCGTGGGATCAAAGTACTCCAGGAGTTCTTTCAAAGTGGAAGTTTCCAATGGAAAGTGTACCAGAAATCCTCATCGGATCAACTTCCAGATCTATTCGAAGAGACTATCTCCAGCTTCATGGAAAGTTTTTCTCTGAGCAGACGTTATACCACAGAGATACGAAGTATTGTTATTAGATTCTGCATCTTTCTGGAAAAAAGAGAGATTCAGTGCTTTCAGGAAGTTTCTCCCGAAGATTTAAGGGAGTTTCTGCATTTGATGCATGAATCCCGTCCAAAAAGCATGGACAAAGTAGTTTCGTCGCTTAGGAAACTTTTTACTTTCCTGAATGATAATGGTACTATTACCGCAAATTTCTGGCTGCTTCTCTCTTCACCAAGAACCAGGGATCATAGCGTAAAACCGACGATGCCAAGAACTGAGCTTATTGCGATGACAAATCAGATTGACAGAACCAAAAGCCCTGGTAAGAGGGACTTTGCCATTTTCTCGCTGGCCGCTACAACAGGATTACGGGCAGGAGATCTTGCCTCGTTACACCTCTCGGATATCTTCTGGAGGGAGAATGAACTCCGAATCGTACAAGGTAAAACAGGGCATCAGCTTATGCTGCCACTCCAATCATCTGCCAGGGATGCACTTGCTGATTATATCCTGAATGAAAGACCACAGTCGAGTTCAAAGAATGTTTTTCTGAGAACCTGTGCCCCATATGCTCCTTTCCGTGACAGTGTGTCCATTGCCAGTATCTTTCGGAGGTATTTGGAGAAAGCTGGTATTCAGCATCAATTTAATGACGGAAAAACGTTCCATGGAATCCGAAGATTACTTGGTACAACAATGGTGTCTGAAGGAACACCGGTAACAACAGTCGCCCAGATTCTGGGGCATCAGGCCATCCGTTCGACGCGGCAGTATATTGCCATGGATTTGAACGGGCTTCAGAAATGCGCGCTCCCCTTGTCTTCGATCGGAGGTGAAGTATGAGCAGTTACCATGATCAGATCGAGGCGATGATAAGCTACAAGGAAAGCCTTGGATATACACGGTGTACATACGCCTGTTACCTGAATGACCTTGATTCCTATTTGACTGAGGCAGGAGTAGATGAACAACCTTTATCAGTGTGCGATATCATGCCCTGGTGCGTGCAAAGGAGCACTGAGAAACCGGAAAGTTACCGTAGAAGAGCTACCGCTGCAAGGGAGTTCACAAAGTATCTTTATGCGATGGGGCTCTGTGATGGAATTCTCTCTATGGATTCAGTCCCACGTGTAAGAAGATACACGCCATATATTTTTACAGATGCTGAACTTCTGGCATTGTTCCAGAAAAGCGACAATCAAAAGGGGGATCCAAGGAACCCTTTGTCACCGGACATCATCGCTACTGTATACCGCCTGATTTATTTTTGTGGATTGCGCCCCAACGAAGGCCGTGAAATCCGCAGAAATGATATAGATACTGATAACAGAACCCTTTTTATACGGGAAAATAAAACTCATAAGGAACGTTTAATCCCGATGGCGGAGGATGTTGCAGAACTTTGCAGTGGATATATATTCAAGAGGGATATCCTTTTTCCCGATTCAGAGTATCTGTTTCCGTCCCCGGATGGCTCCCTATATCCGGCCAAATGGCTTACACGGCACTTCCTTCACCTCTGGAGACAGGCTTACCCACAGGCTCAGCATAAACGTGTCAGGGTTTACGACCTTCGTCATCGTTTTGCAACGGCCGTGCTGATGGATTGGCTTGACAGAGGTGAAGACCTCTATACAGCTCTTCCTTACTTAAGCGCCTACATGGGGCATAGTGATTTTAGGGATACGGCTTATTACATCCACCTGTTACCGGAGCGGCTGTTAAAAACATCATCTATCGACTGGAGCCGTTTCTCAGCACTTATTCCGGAGGTGCCAGGATATGAATAAGGAATCAAGACTCTTTTTCCAGATGGTGCGGGACTTTCTGACAGTCTATCTGCCAAAACAGAAGGCATCAAGTCCAAACACTATAGAGTCATACAGGACAGCCATGAACAAGTATCTTGACTATTCGTGCAACGAATTGAAGATCGGACTGGATTCGTATACTTTCCAACACTCATCCAGGGAGCTGCTCGAAAAATATCTTGAAAGAATGGAAACAGAAGGCAATTGGTCGGTGTCGAGCAGGAACCAACGTCTTGCCGCCATACGCAGGTTTTACAGATATGCAGCTGAACGCAATCCTTCCATCATGTCCTGCTATCAGGAAATGGCATTGATTCCTGTAAAAAAAGAAGCAGAGCATGAAATCGAATTCTTTTCTGAGAAGGCCTTAGAAGCAATCCTGGCTGTTCCGGATATTTCATCAAAGAAGGGCAGGCGGAATCTTGTGTTCATGATACTTCTCTACGATACTGGTGCCAGAATACAGGAGATGCTGGATCTTTGCCTGAACGACCTGCATATCAGTTCAGATGAAAAATACGTTGTTCTGACTGGAAAAGGTGGAAAAACGCGCCTCGTCCCTCTGATGCAGAAAACCGTAGAGCATCTGCATAAATATCTGGCTGAATTTCATCGA
Organism: uncultured Selenomonadales bacterium; assembly: GCA_963589345.1. Taxonomy (GTDB): domain Bacteria; phylum Bacillota; class Clostridia; order Lachnospirales; family Lachnospiraceae; genus Brotaphodocola. Next base: position 2,942 of record CAVALB010000137.1, read on the forward strand.
GCCAGTGATGGGAACTCCTTTCTGTTCTATGTCGATAGAAAGGGCTGTAGAAATCAGATGTCTCAGGACAATGTATCAAAGTTTATCAAAAAGTTTGGTGTACAAGCAAAGGAAAAATGTCCTGATGTGCCAGAACATCTCTATGTGCATATGTTCCGTCATTCAAGAGCCATGCATCTTTACAGGAGTGGGATGCCGATGCCTCTGTTGTCTGAATGGCTCGGGCATGTACAGATGGAAACAACGATTAAATACTATGCGAATGCTGATATTCGGATGAAGCAGGAAGCAATCGAAAAAGCAACCTCAGACCTCAACCCTATTCTCAGCTCGCAGATCGACTTCACATTCAAAGATGATGAAGAAACACTTAAGAAGCTTTATGGTTTGATGTAAAAGATTATCCCGACTTTTTTGATATATTTTCACAGAAAAACGGTGTATTCCACCAGAATTCTGGATAATCACAAAGTCGGGATAAGTGGTGT
>CAVALB010000138.1:0-3239 GCA_963589345.1 uncultured Selenomonadales bacterium
TTGCGGGTCATTGGGATCTGGATGAAACTTGGTGAAGAATTCTACAATATGAAAGCCACATCTATTCACATAAAAATGAATGTTCCGCTGCTCGAAATATGGTGTTACTGTTTCCCAGACTTTTACTTCCGGATGCATTTTCTCGATTTCGCACCAAGCAGCATAACCAATGCCCTTGCTATGAACGTTAGGGGATACAAACAGGAGTTCCAAATCTCCCTTAACCCCATCGACCTTAATAACTGCACCTCCAACCTTTTCACCATCTACAACAATGCGGTATGCCTCTCCATCATTGATGGATGCTTCTATTGTTTCTCGTGCAATAATTTGTCCATCTTCCTCAAAATGATTATCTCTCAGTCCAAATTCTTCCATTGCACCATAATTAAAAGCCGCTTGGTTATCGGTAATAAATTGCTCTCTGTCACTTTCTTCAAGTGGTAGTAGCTGTACAATATGATTCATACAATATCCTCCAAGATTAAACTTTACGGATGTTTTGAAACGGGGGGTATTTGTACGTCCCCCGTTTCCTCTGTAACTAACGCATTATATGGATTACTTTTTCTGCTGATCAGTTTTCGTAGGCTGACAACAGCATTTTCCTGTACCGCTGTCCGGGCATCCAACACAGCGTTTCCCTGTTTTTTTGGCTTTGTAGATATAGCTAATCGCTGCAATCAAAATCACAATAAGGACAATGAGAATAATGATATCTTTTATGTTCATAGTTAATTTCCTTCCAAGCGGTATTCCTTTTCAATGTTGTGATCTGCTTTATATATCAGGTAACCAATCACACACGCGATTGCAACCACTACGATCAAGCCAGGAATAAAGCCTGCCCCCATGTGCCCTGTGGTAATAATGGTACCAATCTGATACACAAGAAATGCAACGGTGTAACCAGTAGCAAACTGTAATCCGATACCACCCCAAAACCACTTCCGATCTTTAATTTCGGAGTTCATAGCACCAAGAGCCGCAAAACACGGCGGTGTGTAGAGGTTAAACATCAGATAAGCTAACGCCGCAACCTTGGTAATGGCAATGATAGAGGCAATCTCTGTACCTGCGCCATCAATCATCGCGTTGTCGTCTACATTGATCAGATTTTGTAATCCGACGAAGCAGACAGCGAGAGTACCAACAACATTTTCCTTGGCAATGAAACCAGTCACGGCCGCAGCAGCCAGCTGCCAGGAGGCAATACCCACGATAGGAATAAGCAGGTAGCTAATCGGCCCAGCAATAGAAGCAAGAATGGAATCACTGGCATTTTCCGCAACAGCAAACTGCCAGGTAAAGGTCTTCATTAGCTGTACCACTGTATTGCATACTAAAATGATAGTTCCAGCCTTTACAATATAGGCCCAGCCGCGCTGAAGCATGGAGATCGCAGCGCGTTTCAGAGAAGGCAGCTTATATTCCGGAAGTTCCATAATGAAAAAGGATTTTCTGTTTTTATATCCGGCAATCTTTCCAACCAACAGGGCACCAATGAGAATAAGGAAAATGCCTACGAAATACATCATTGTACCGACCCAGCTGGCATTCGGGAAAAAAGCACCACTGAACAGGGCGATAACCGGTAGCTTAGCACCGCATGGCATGAATGGTGTCAACATGGCTGTAGCACGGCGTTCACGCTCGTTGCGGATGGTTCGGCAGGCCATGATACCAGGAATTGCACAACCGGTACCGATCACAAAAGGAATAACTGACTTACCAGACAGACCAACTTTTTTAAAAATAGGATCCAGCACGATGGTAGCGCGAGCCATATAGCCGCAGTCTTCAAGCAAAGCAATGAGAAAGTACATGACCATGACTAACGGCAAAAATCCGACAACGGAGGACACACCGCCGATGATACCGTCTACCAGCAGAGCGCGGAGGATGGGCGTGGATCCGGCAAGCTGACCATCAGCCCAATCTTTGAATGCATCAATAACACCGGTGAATTTACCTTCCAAAAATTTACCGAGCCCCAGTGCGCCTTCTGCCTGGGAAATGTGGAATACAAGAAACATAACGGCAGCGAAAATAACTAAGCCCAAAACAGGATGTGTCAGCACGGAATCAATTTTATCCTGCGCATTCTTATCCTTTGTAAACACCTTACGTGTTTCTACGGCAGAAACAAGTTGATTGACAAACTGATAGCGTTTTCGGTCTGCCTCTTCTACCGCTTTCTTGCTATGCAAATCAATTTCACCTTGATGGTACGGAGCACTTTGCTTTTGACCGAAGAGTGCAGCTGCGGTCTTAACTACATCGGCAAGCCCCTCGCCTGTGGTGGATGTTGTAAATACCACCGGACAACCCAGTTTTTCGGAGAGTTTTTTTCCGTTGATGACAGTTTGTTTCTTAGCATTAATATCAGATTTGTTTAATGCCACAATAACGGGCACCCCAAGCTCCAGTAGCTGTGTGGTAAAGAACAGCGATCTGCTTAAATTGGTTGCATCCACAATATTGATAATGGCATCCGGATGTTCATTTTTTACATAGCTGCTGGTGATACTTTCTTCAGAAGTAAAGGGGGACATGGAGTAGGCACCAGGCAGATCTACGGCAACCAGTTCTGCCTCTCCAGCAAAGTTCTTTTTGATGACGGACTCTTTCCGATCAACCGTGACGCCAGCCCAGTTTCCCACCTTTTCATTTCTTCCGGTCAAGGCATTATACATGGTCGTCTTACCGGAATTAGGATTGCCTGCAAATGCAATTCTCATTATAACATTACCTCCATATAGTTTAATTTCAATAGGTTAGATTAAGCTAACCTTTGTGTGAAAGAAAAGCAGCATTAGCTGCATTTCTGTTATCGGCATTTCTGTCGTAATGTGCAGGAACGGTTACTGTTAGATACCTTCCGTTGATGAGCGAAAATAAAGAACACTATGGGTCAGAAAATAAGGATGGCTTCTGCCAATTGCGGATCGATGCTATAGCGACCATCCTTCACTGCGATCACGTAATTCCCCCGCTGGCGTGCAATTAGCGTGATATGCTCACCTGAGTAGCATCCCAGTGAAAACAGGAAAGCATCCAGTTCATCATCATCGGTCTGTATCTGTGTCACCGTGTATTCCACGCCCTCTTTTGCATTTGTCAAGTTCATCACATTAACACCTCTTTATCCTTCATTTTTATCATTGCCGCGGGTAACACAGCAATGGCAAAAGTATTCTTATCATTAAAACTGCTGCAACAATTTTTCGAAAATATAA
>CAVALB010000139.1:0-3138 GCA_963589345.1 uncultured Selenomonadales bacterium
TCTGTATAAGTTTATACAGATTTGCTTAGATTTTTTGTAACAGTTCTGTTACCCAGGATTCCTGCATCTACCGCAGAGGCAATCTTAGCTGCGCAGGAAGCCTTCGCACCATCACATACAATACCGGAAACAATTGCCAGTGCGTTGACCACGGTATGAACAACCTCTTTGTAACCGCCTCCGCACAGATAAGCAATGCCTGCTCCTGCCCCTGCTCCTGCTCCTACCGCTCCACAGTAAGCAGACAAACGTCCAATCGGGGTTTTCACGTGGATGGTAGTCAAATTGGATAATGTCAGTGCACGATAACGCATTTCCTCACTGACCCCCAGTTCTTTTGCATAAACAATAACCGGAACGGAAGTCGTGATCCCCTGATTTCCACTGCCCGAATTAATCACAACAGGAAGTTCACATCCATTCATGCGGGCATCCGATCCGGCAGCCGCCATGGCTTTTGCACGCACGCGGACATTGTCCCCGTCCATGGCCAAAAGCACCTTGCCAATATTGGCACCGTACTCATGCTGAATGCCTTCCTCAGCAATTGCCGTATTGCATGCGATCTGCTGATCCAGAAGTTTTTTTACATCTGCCATGTCTGCCGTAGTCGCAAAATCCCAGATATGTTCCATATCCAGGAGACTACGGTCAGTCAGTCCCTCCTCGCTGTCCCCGGCTACCGGAGTCTGCGTGATGATCTGTCCGTCTTTCTCAATCAGGACAATGTTCGTGTGAAAGTTTGCAATCCGCACTTTTGCATAAGATTCCCCGCAATGCAGAATCACGATGATATCAAAGGTGCATCCCTCATCAATGTGCTCCACTGCAATCGGCGTCCGCTCCATAAACGCTTTCATCTCTGTAATCTGCTCTGGTGTTGCCTGGGCAATCACCTCCAGCTGTTTTTCCGGATCTCCGGCCACAATTCCAGCAGTTACTGCCGCCTCAATTCCTTTCAGATGTCCAGTGTTTGGCACAATTACAGATTTTACATTTTTGATAATGCTTCCACTGGCCTGCACCGTTACGCGGTCTGGTAGCTCTCCCAGTGTTTTTTTGGCTACCGCACCGGCATAAGCCAGCGCGATTGGCTCTGTACATCCCATAGCCGGAATCAGTTCCTCTTTCAGGATCTGAATATACGCCTGATAACGCGGATCGGCTTTTTCCATTTTGCTTATCCCCTTTCTGACTCTGTTTCAGATGGATGTTCTCTTCGGTCTGATTTTCTCACATCTGTCACTTCATTCGTCTTGTCTTATTGATAAATTTATCGTAACATAGAGATAAGCTAATGTAAAATTTAAAGATTTTATCACATCGTTTAATTTTTTTAATGATATGATATATAGGAGGAGCTATGGAATTCCGGGAGATCCATACATTTTTACAGGTGGCACAGCTGCAAAGCTTTTCAAAAGCAGCCCGACAGCTCGGGTATTCCCAGGCTGCTGTTACCATTCAAATCAAGCAGCTGGAAAAAGAGCTGGGTGTGCATCTGTTTGACCGCCTTGGCAAGCAGATTTCCCTGACCCATCAGGGACAGATCTTCTATCAGCATGCCCTGACGGTCATGAAGAGTATGGAACAGGCAAAAACCGCTGTTTCTGATTCTTCCGGTGCTGCAGAACTAAACGGGACCTTATGTCTTGGTACCATTGAATCCATCTGCGCCTCCATTTTCCCAGAACTGCTAAGTGAATACCACAGACTTTATCCCAAAGTAAGCATAAGCATCATCACGGATTCTCCGGATGTGCTTCTGGAACGAATGAATGAAAACGCCATTGACATTGTATATCTTCTGGACCGCCGTATTTACGATACCCGCTGGCACAAAACCCTGGAAGCAGCAGAACGCAACATCTTTGTGGCATCCCCGGAACATATTCTTGCCCATTCTAATCGGATTCTGGAGCTTGATGAAGTACTGCGCTTTCCGTTCCTTCTGACTGAAAAAGATGCCAGCTACCGCTACATGTTAGAGCAATATCTGGCATCCATAGACCGTGTTGTCAAACCATTTCTGGAAATTGGTAACACGGAATTCATCATTCATATGTTGTTAAAAAATATGGGAATCTCATTTCTGCCGGAATTTACTATACGCAGGGAACTTGAGCTGGGACAGCTGTCTGCGCTCAACGTGCGCAGCTTCCATATGCAAACCTGGCGCCAGATTTTTTATCACAAGGATAAATGGGTCACCCGGGAAATGCAGGAATTTTTGCGTCTTGCCCAGGATATGGGATAAACCCATTTTTTACTTCCGGCTTTCCTCATAGCACTGACGTACAGCCTGGGCTAACTGATCTGCGCAGGAGGTATCCTTTCCTCCGCAGGTGTTGCCATGAAGCGTATCATAAATCTGATCGACGGTCATACCGTCTACCAGCTTGCTGATGGCCTTTAAGTTTCCGCTGCAGCCTCTGGTAAATTCTACGTTTTTTACAACATCTCCCTCTAAGTCAAAGGACAGGGAGGTCGGGCACACATTGTGTGGTTTTACTGTGTATCTCATAGTTCAACTCCTTTTTTATTGGTCAGGGTTTGTGTTCTGCACAAAACACCAAGATCCTTGTCTGCCGCAAACAGACGGACTGTCTTTTATCCGTTTCAGATCAGTCACTGTCCGGAAGAAGCTTGATCCGGACGATGATCCTGCGGACAAAACCGTCCTCCGGAACCTCAAGATCTTCCTCATGGCTCTGCGCCGGGAATTCACCGCCCTCCTCGAGCTCTACCATCAGCCAGTTATAAGCTGCTTCCCTCGCATCATCCAGGGCATCCTCCAGATCCGGGCCATCTCCTTCACAGAGTTCCAGATCCGGAAATACAATGTGGAAACCATCATCATCTTTATGCGGCGTGATCACCGCAGGATAGGTAAATGTCATGCTGCTGCCTCCATCTTCATTTCTATGTACTCTCCGAAGCTCTTTGTGCCTGTTTTTGCAGGAAAGACTTCGTGCGTACATTTCATCGTTCGTGTATCAGTATACGACATTCTGTTTCATATGTAAATGATACGAGTGCATCGTTTCATAAATAACTAGTAGATCAAATAATAATTAACTAGCTACATTTGATGTGCCCTCCTCCAGTGTGATTTCGTCGAGCTTGTATGTCCAATGA
>CAVALB010000140.1:0-3121 GCA_963589345.1 uncultured Selenomonadales bacterium
GAATTTTATTTGGCGGATACGCCACACCGACGAAATGCGAAGCATTTTGGAGGTGATTTCTGAACAGTTACTACTTTTTTAATTCGTAATGACTGTCAATGACTCCGTCTTTTTTATCCTTCCACAGTCTGTAAGGAACACTGACGATAAGCGGAACCAGCATGACAGGTCCCACGATCAGCGTAAAGGTTCCATATCCGTATTTGATGATGTTAAGTAAGCCAAAGCCGGATCCAAACGTACAGATCAGAATAAATACGATCGCGATTCCAAATTTTCTCATAAAGGAAGTGCTGGAGGTCAGCTTCTTCTCAATGATCGGTTCAAAACGATTGCATACTGTAAAGATAAACGCTACAGAGCTGGAAAGCATTGCTGCGATCGCAAAAGCCACATATAAAATTTTGGAGATCCAGCCCGAACCGGAAAGGTTGTTGATCGCCCAAAGTGTCGGAATCTCCTCTTTCATGATATCCGGCATACCTGCCGCAAAAATGAATGTGAAGATCATAGTGGAGCCGGCACACAATACTGCGGTAATCAGAGATTCTGCCAGTACATCTTTTCTTGTTTCAATAATTCCTTTCGATGCCGGTACGCAGGCCTCATAACCATTCATGAAAAATACCACGATCATCAACATGGAAAACCAAGCCTGACCTGCAGAAAATCCATACTCGCTAAAGGAAATGTGCTGCTGCATATAGGAGGTTGCAGCCGGGATTGCATTGCCCAGACATACTGCTGCAACATAGCCGCAGATAATCAGGATTGCAAGTCCAAGCACGGTTCCCACTTTTCTGAGCACGTCAGCTCCCCAGAGTGCAAACAGTAATACCAGAAGACAGAATCCAATGGTTCCCACCATTTTAGGAAGTCCGAAAATCTGGTTTAAAAGAACTGCGGTTGTAGAAATCTGTGCAGAAAGCGCGATCAGGACAACCACAATAACCTGCAGCTCTTTAAAGGTACCGAAAAACAGCTGTAACCCTTTATGACGATAAATGGTGTTGTAAGCTTCACGGTAAGAATTCGGCTTGTAAATCCGGTTGATCTCAAAAAGCAGCAGATTGAAAACAAAACACAAAATTCCTGCTACCAGAGGTCCTAAGAAAATTCCAATATATCCTTTGTTATTGAAATAGGATACTGTCTGTGTTCCGGATGCAAATCCCGGTCCTACATATGCGCTGTACATGATTGCGGAAAGCGAAAAGATCGCCGCCAGTTTTTTGCTGCATTTCTCCCCCATAAATCTATGTTCCTCCATTCTCTTTTTATTATGCTTCCTTAGACTGAAGTTTGTGATAGCCAAGCTTTTCTCTTGCTGCCTTCAGTGTGCTGCCGTTTTTCACCTCTGCGATGATCTTCTGCTCTACTTCTTCAATGTGCTGTGCAACTGCAAGAATTTCCTCTGCTCTTTCCTTCGGGATCACCAGTGCACCGGAATCATCTCCAAGAATGATATCCCCCGGACGTACCTGAACACCGGAAATTGCCACAGGAATATTTACTGCATCAACCGTTACACGTTCCTTTCCGGTAACCATGTATTTTCCCTTTGTATAAATTCCGTAGCCAAGCTCCTTGATTCCGTTCACATCACGACATACACCATCAATCAGCGTACCTTCAATTCCCTTTGCTTTTGCAGTATAGGTCATAATGTCTCCCCATACGGTGCAATAGGTTCTTCCTCCGTTATCAATCACAACAACCTGTCCCGGTTTTACGTCATCGATGAAGTCTCCTACATTTCCTTTTTCTGCACCGCACGGGATGTAATGAACCGTAAATGCCTCACCGCAGATTTTTCTTCCTTCTACAACCGCCTGAATTCCCAATAAACCACATGGAATTCCAAGCTTATCAATTGCATCCGATACGCTTGCGGTGTCCATCTTTTTTAATGCCTCAATCAGTTCTTTCTTCTCCATCTTTGTACCTTCCTTTCGTGTTCTGTCATTGGGTGTTTTCAATATATCACTCATAATAACTCTTGTAAAACGAATATATTTGATATAAAATATCTATGAATTCGATATTTGAAAAGGAGAACCGCTATGACTTACGAACAGATTGAAACATTTCTGACAACTGTTACTTACGGAAGCATTTCCGCAGCCGCAAAACATCTGTATGTATCGCAATCTACGATCTCATCCAGAATCCAGCAGCTGGAAGCTGAACTTAATGTACAGCTTCTCATTCGCCAAAAAGGCCACCGCAGCATTGAGCTTACCAACCATGGACACGCTTTTATTCCTCTGGCAAGCCAGTGGGCTTCTCTTTGGAAGGATACGATACACTTAAAAAATATGGATAATATAAAGACTCTGACCATTGCAAGTGTAGACGCTGTCAACAATTACACCTTTGTCTCCTTTTTTTCAAAATATATATCCGAAAATCCGGATATCCGTTTAAATATCCGGACGCATCATTCCAATGAGATCTATTCTCTGGTGGAAAGCCGCGTTGCTGATATGGGATTTGTTTTTTCGAGAATCAATTACCCGGACGTGATCAGTACTCCGATCTACCGGGAACTTATGTATCTGTTTTGTGATAAAAACAGCAGCTATCATGACGATATAGAAAATACAGAATTGAATCCGGAAAATGAGATTTTTCTGAATTGGGGATTGGATTATCAGAGCTGGCACGACCGTCATTTCAGTCCCTCCAGACATCCTGTCCTGACTGTCAACACCGGTTCCATGCTGCAGCGATATATTCGTGATGAACAATGGGGAATTGCCCCTATGTCCGTCATAACCGAGGCGATGCGCTCCAATCCCAATCTTACTTTTTACAAACTCAAGACACCGCCTCCGCCAAGAATCTGTTATGCGATCCAGAACCGTTATCCCAATGTCTCGCACAGCGATTCCGTGCAGAAGTTAAAACAGGCTCTGGAGGATTTTATTGCCGCAGACAACAATATCTGTTCCTTTGAAACCTGGATGCTGGATTCCAACTGACCCTTGTTTCCTTGCTCTCGGCACGATCCGGCACTTATATTCCGCATAGTAAAACGTACAGATCCAGCCTGATATTCATCAGGCTAGTGCATCGTTTCATAAATAACTGGCCTAATCACGCAGGATGCAGATTCGAG
>CAVALB010000141.1:0-2864 GCA_963589345.1 uncultured Selenomonadales bacterium
AAATCAGACGTGAAATGCTTGCATTTCTAAGGCTGATTTTGGAATTTTATTTGGCGGATACGCCACACCGACGAAATGCGAAGCATTTTGGAGGTGCGGTCTGAACAGTTACTCTATTTTTTAATCCCTATAGTAAGTATCCTCCAAGGGAAGTGAGGTGCGGAACTTCCCATCCAGCGCATAGTAGGCGCCCTGGATGGCAGGAGCCGTCGGGATGGTTGCAATTTCTCCGATTCCCTTTGCTCCGTAGGCCACGCCGAGGAGTTCTTCCTTTTCCACATAAATGGCATGGATGTCCGGAATCTGGGTAGAACGAAGAAGTCCCAGTGTGCCGTATTTCGCCTGTGGCACACAGTCCTTAAGCGGCCAGTCCTCTGTCAGGGCATAGCCCATTCCCATCAGTACGCCTCCCTCAATCTGTCCCTGAATGGAGATCGGATTGACTACCTTTCCGGAATCATGCGCCGCATACACCTCCTTGACTCTTCCGTCCTTTTTATCCAGAATAATCACATGAGTGGCATATCCGTAGGCGATATGGCTCTTAGGGAACGGCACATCGGCGCCCAGCTTATCCGTCGGCTCATAGTATTCATAGAAGAAATCGCGCCCCTCCAGTTTGCTTAAATCTCCGCCGACCTCATCCAGGGCCTCCTTCAGCAAGGCAGAGGCGCCGCGCACTGCCTCACCGGAGAGCAGGGTCTGGCGAGAGCCGGAGGTAGTTCCGGAATCCGGCGCATTTTCCGTATTCGAAACGGCATTGCGAATCTTCGAAAGCGGAAGCCCGGTTGTCTCAGCAACTGCCTGACAGAATACCGTAAGACATCCCTGACCGATATCCGATGCTGCACAGTAGATCACGCAGACACCACCCTCAATGACAAGCTTTGCCCGGCCCTTATCCGGAAGTCCCACGCCGACGCCGGCATTTTTCATAGAGCAGGCGATCCCGGCATGATCCATGTTCTGTTCGTAAACCTCCCTCACAGCTTCCAAAGTTTCTTTCAGCGCCGTGGAGCAGTCCGCGATCTGTCCGTTCGGAAGTACCTTGCCCGGTTCAATGGCATTGCGGTAACGAATCTCCCAGGGTGTAATGCCGACCTTTTTTGCCAGCACATTGATCAGGGATTCCAGGGCAAACTCGCTTTGGCATACCCCAAACCCGCGAAACGCGCCGGCCGGCGGATTATTGGTATAATAGCCATAGCCCCGGATGTCCGTGTTCTGGTAGCAGTAAGGTCCCACCGAATGGGTGCAGGCACGCTCCAGAACCGGTCCGCAAAGAGATGCGTAAGCTCCGGTATCAAAGTTGATCTCACAGTCCAAACCGGTAAAGATCCCGTTTTCATCGCATCCCAGAGTGAATGTTCCCTCCATCGCATGACGCTTCGGATGGAAGTACAAGGATTCCTGACGGCTGAATTTTGCCTTCACCGGAACCTGATATTTCCAGGCCGCCAGGGCTGCGATATGCTGGACGGAAACGTCCTCCTTTCCGCCAAAACCTCCGCCGATCAACTGGTTTTCCACCACCACACGGCTCGGATCCCAGCCAAACATAATGGAAACCTCTTTTCTGGTATCAAAGGCACCCTGATCCGTGCTTAGGATTTTAATACCGTCCTTGTACGGAAATGCGATGGCGCATTCCGGCTCCAAAAATGCATGCTCGGTAAAGGGAGTCCGAAAGGACTCCGTCACGGTATATTTGGACTCCGCCAGAGCCTTTGCCGCATCGCCCCGGACAACATGACGGGTCTGGCAAAGATTTCCCTTCGAGTGCACCTTTGGGGCATCTTCGCGCTTAGCATCCGCGATTCCTCTTACCGGTTCCAGCTCCTCATAATCGATCTTTACCAGCTTTTTCGCCTGTCCGAGTACCGTCTCATTTTCGGCAACCACCAGACAGATGGCATCGCCGATGCAGCGTGTGATATCACCCTCAGCAATCATGACATCCCAGTCCTGCTGGATATGACCGACCTTGTTGTTCGGAACATCGGCCGCCGTCAGCACCCCAAGGACTCCCGGAAGTGCCTCCGCCTTGGAGGCATCAATTTTTAAGACACGGGCTCTCGGATATTTGCTGCGGACAGCAGACACATAAGCCATGTTGTCCATCACGATATCATCCGGATATTTTCCATAGCCCAGTACCTTTTTTCGGACATCGATACGAAAGGCTCTCTGTCCTACTCCGTATACATCACCCTTTTCGAGTTCTTCGTCGATTGCAGCCTCCCCGCGCAGGATCTTCGCCACAAGCTGGATCCCTTCGATGATCTTTTTATAGCCTGTGCAACGGCAGATATTTCCGCGCAGGGCATATTTGATCTCCTCTTCTGTCGGATTTAAGTTTTTTTGCAGCAGTGCTGTGCCGGCCATGACCATGCCGGGAATGCAGAATCCGCACTGGACCGCTCCCACGGCACCAAAGGCATAGACAAAGGCATCCTGCCATTTTTCACTCAAGCCCTCAACCGTCAAAATCGTTCTTCCCACCGCTTTTTTCGTCGTCAGGACACAGGACTTTATGGCCTTTCCGTCTACTACAATGGTGCAGGTACCGCAGGCACCCTCACTGCAGCCATCCTTGACCGAAAACAGCTGCAGATCGTCCCGCAGATACCGAAGCAGCGGCTTGTTTTCCTGTGTACGCTGCACTTTTCCGTTTACTGTAAACTCAAATACTTCTCCCATATCCATCACCTCGTCCGTAACCTTCCTTAAAACAAAAACGGTATCGCATGACATTTTCCTTACAGAAAATGCCTACCGTATGCAGTGACCGGTAACTTTAAAATGCCGTAACTGTTCAGAACCAACCTCCAAAATGCTTCGCATTTCGTCGGTGTGGCGTATCC
>CAVALB010000142.1:0-2805 GCA_963589345.1 uncultured Selenomonadales bacterium
GCCGCAGGGGAGACAATCGGCGGCGCAAGCGCACGAGGAAAAAATTCCACAGGGTTTGCGCTTCTGTACGGCAATCCCGGAACTTCGAACCCTTATAAAACAAGTTGCTAAATTGGCATTTACTTCTGCTGCCGTGCACTCTGTTCTTCAATGCTCTTGCGGATCTGGAGCATGTGCTGGTCGGTGGCGGCTATGACTTCGGCACACTGGCGAAGATCGTTGCTGATCTCCTCGGCGGCAGCACCGATATCCTTTTTGTACTTTAACTGGTGATCCAGGCTGGCCCAGAAATCCATGGCGATGGTGCGAATCTGAACCTCGACACGCAGATTCCGTTTTTCCTCAGAGAAAAAGACAGGAACTTCGATGATCAGGTGGTAGCTACGATAGCCGTTAGGTTTTGGATTTTTGATATAGTCCTTAATGGCGATGACGGTGATATCATCTTGGCTGACTAACATATTGGCTACGGCGTAGATATCGTCCACGAAGGAGCAGATGACGCGGATGCCTGCGACATCATCCAGATGGTTGATCATGGATTCCAGTGTGACCGGAAGATTTCGCCGCTGCAGCTTCTCCACAATGCTGAGAGGCTTTTTGACACGGGATTTGATCATCTCGATTGGGTTTCTCTGGTTTTTAATGGAAAGCTCGTCATTTAATACTTCAAATTTGGTTTTTACTTCGCGGATAGCGCAGGTATACATCATCATGGCCTGCTGAAATTCTCTGGCCTGACTGAGAAGCGCATCCGGAACCTGAACCAGATTCGGGACGTTGACAACGGACTGGATCAGTTCGCTGTTTGGGTTCATATTCATATTCATGGGCAACACCTCGCTGCATTTTATGTAATAATTCTTTCAAATGAGAATCATTACACGTGTGATATATGGTTTCTATTATAGCAGATTCCTTGTGTCGCACAAGTTATATTTGCGGTAAATCGGTAACTGTATTTTTTGTATACAAGGGTTTCGCTTTTTTTGCAAATGTGGTATGCTAACAGGTACGAAATGTATATGTACGCTCGTTTTTTTGTGAGCACATTGTATCAGAAGTGGAGGAATTTACATGAGTGAGAATTGTACACATAACTGCAATACCTGCGGCGCGTCCTGTGGAAGTCGTACAGCAGAGCAGACAAGTTTTTTAGAGCCGTTAAATCCGGAAAGCAGCGTGAAAAAGGTCATTGGCGTTGTCAGCGGAAAAGGCGGTGTGGGTAAATCTCTTGTGACAGCCATGATGGCAGTCACAATGAACAGCAAGGGAAAGCATACAGCGATCCTGGATGCAGACATTACCGGTCCGTCCATTCCGAAGGCCTTTGGCCTGGATGATATGGTCATGATGACCAAAGGTGATCTGATGGTTCCGGCAACCTCTGCGACGGGAATTGACATCATGTCTGCAAACCTGCTTTTGGATAACGATACGGATCCGGTTATCTGGCGCGGACCGGTTATTGCAGGAGCGGTAAAGCAGTTCTGGAGTGAAACCCTCTGGCAGGATGTGGATTACATGTTTGTGGATATGCCGCCGGGAACGGGTGATGTTCCGCTTACGGTTTTTCAGTCCCTTCCGGTTAACGGAATCATCATTGTGACCTCTCCGCAGGAACTGGTTTCCATGATCGTTGCAAAGGCTGTGAAGATGGCGCAGAAGATGAATGTGCCGATCATTGGATTGGTGGAGAACATGAGTTATCTGGAGTGCCCGGATTGTGGAAAGAAAATCTCTGTATTCGGCGAGAGCCATATCGATGAGATTGCAAAAGAGTATGATATTCCGGTGCTTGCTAAGCTCCCGATCGACCCGAAGGTGGCCGAGCATGTGGACAACGGCACCATCGAGTATCTGGAGAGAGACTGGTTTGATCTGGCAGCAGAAAAGGTGCTGGCACTGTAAGGATCGTCGTGAGTCAGATCATGCCAAAGCAGTGGGAAAACGGATCAGTACAGGTAGTAGGACAGGGTTTTCGTAATGGAAAACCCTGTTTTTTTATACAGCGCCAGGGCAGGGGTGTTGTCTCCGGCAACCTGAAGGATTGCCTTTTCAAATCCTTTTTGAATAAGTATAGGAAGAAACAGCTGCAATAATGTGGTGCCAAAGCCACGATTGCGAAATTCTGGAAAAATTTCCACATGATGGAGACAGACCACAGTTTTTCCAACCGCTTCGATACAGATGCTGCCGCATGGAAGACCGGAGTGATAAAAGGTGTATTCGGTCTTCGAAAGGGGCTTGATGGAAAACTGCTCGGTGCACCTGTCTTCTGAGCAGCTGTGAAAGGAGGACAGGTTACATTCCATCAGGTGTTCCTCGGAATCTTTTTCGGCATCCAGAGCCCTAAGGGTATTTAAGGTGTCCGGGCAGCTTTCGGATACCGCAAAGAGCAGATCGACATCGGGATACAGAGAGAGAGCTTCGCTTAGAAGCTCAGAAAAGAATCCCTGTCTGCGAAAATCAGGATGGGTAAAAGCACAGCATTCGGCCAGAGCTTCCTCGTAGGGGATAAGAGCCAGACAGGAGACAAGACGGCTGTCCGGGAGATATCCGAGGACGCAGGAAAGGTCGTCTTCCTCTATCGGAAAGGACAGATCTGTGCCGTCATGACGGCTGCAGACAGCAGTCAGATCTGCAAGCTCCTGTTTCTGCTTTTGGGTGAGCAAATTGGTTGAGCAAATTGAAATATCCAGTTTCATGGGGCCTCCTGTCGGATGAATTTTTGTGTAAAGAAAGTATAGCTTATCAGAAGTTGCAAAGCAAGTTCTGATAAAAGGCGCGTATTTTGCGCCGTCA
>CAVALB010000143.1:0-2759 GCA_963589345.1 uncultured Selenomonadales bacterium
CGGGAGTTTGACACCCCAGAACCCGCAAAGCCCTTCTGGGCTTTATTTTTTGCGTCAAATTAAAATATTTTATTATGGTAATAGGGTAATATGTGTGTTATAATGGTCCAAAGGAATTCTTTCCGGAGGAAATCATGCGGGTTACACAGAATAAAACAAGCAAAGGAACCAGCTTCTACATCATTCGTTCTGTCAGCGGCGGTTCCACTGAGATTGTCGAGAAGCTTGGAACAGAGCAGCAGATTTTGGAAAAATATAAATGCACCGATGCTCTTGCCTGGGCCAGACAGCGGGCAAAAGAACTGACAGAGAAGGAAAAAGAATCGCAGATCAAGGTTATGGTGCCGCTTCAGCCGCATACATTGATTGATAAGGAGACTACAGCCTCCTTTAACGTAGGCTACCTCTTTCTGCAGCAGATTTATTACGAGCTTGGGCTAAACAAGATTTGCAGTGCCATTTCGAGACAGCATTCCTTTGGATATGACCTGAATGAGATTCTCTCCAGACTTGTGTATGGAAGGATACTGGCCCCTTCTTCAAAGCTTGCAACAGCGAAGTTTTCCAGGACACTCTTTGAACAGCCTTCCTTCCGATACGAGCAGGTAGAACGGGCGCTCTCTGTGCTTGCCGAGGAATCTGATTTTATTCAGGAGCAGCTGTACAAAAACAGCGCCGCAGTAATCCCGCGGAAAACCAGTGTTCTCTATTATGACTGCACCAACTTTTACTTTGAGATTGAGGAAGAAATCGGAATACGTAAGTACGGACACAGCAAGGAGAACCGGCCTAATCCGATCGTCCAGATGGGATTGTTTATGGACTACAGCGGTCTTCCTCTTGCATTTTCCATTCAGGATGGAAACACGAACGAACAGACCACGCTGATTCCTCTTGAGCAAAAAATTCTTTCAGACTTTGATGTATCTCAGTTTGTTGTTTGCACCGATGCCGGACTCTCCTCCGCGGCAAACCGCAAATTCAATAATTTTGCAAACCGGGGCTTTGTAACCACTCAGTCCTTAAAGACTATGAAAAAAGAACTGCAAGATCAGGCACTGTCTCCCGAAGGATGGAAACTCCCCGGAGATACAACAACCTACAACATATCCAAACTGGATGAGACGCAGGAATCTTACGAGGAGAATTATCAGAAGGTGTTCTATAAGGAGCTCTTTCTGGAAGGCTATGACAAAGAACGCGATGTTTCTTTTGATCAGACACTTTATGTTACCTATTCGCTGAAATATCGGGATTACCTCAGAGGACTCCGGAATGCTCAGGTTGAGCGTGCCCAGAGATTGATTGATCAGGGCAGCACAAAAGTGGAACGCAAAAATCAACAGGATGCACGCCGCTTCATCGACAGAACAGCATCAACTGCTTCGGGAGAAAAGGCCAGCAAGGTCACCTATTCCCTCAATCAGGAGATAATTGATAAAGAAGAACGTTTTGACGGTTTTTATGCCGTCTGCACTAATCTTGAAGCAGATGTTGAGGACATCATACGGGTTAATAAAAGCAGATGGGAAATCGAAGAATCCTTCCGGATCATGAAAACAGAATTTCGCGCCAGACCGGTTTATCTGCAGCGTGACGATCGAATTAAGGCTCACTTCCTGGTATGTTTCATTTCACTGCTCACATACAGGATTCTTGAGCGAAAACTCGGAAGCACATTCACCTGCAGTCAGATCGTAGATTGTCTTCGGAAGATGAACGTAACAAAAGTTGGCGACATGGGATATATTCCTGCTTACGAAAGAACCGATCTGACAGACACACTGCACGAAACCGCAGGCTTCAGGACGGACTACGAGATCCTACGGAAACGATATATGCAGGGCGTGGTAAAACGTTCAAAGGCCAAATAAATTCAAAGGCTCGCCGTAAGGCGAGCCATCCATTCATAAAACAGCAGATCTATTACCCTATCTCTCGAAATAATGAAAGCCTCGCAAACCAGCATAAACACTGGGTTCGCGGGGCTTTTTTGACCTCAAAACTGTCAAAGACCGGATCATACCACAGAATCGTTTTAAACTTCAAGAGGTTTTTATCCGATTAAACACTTCTCCGATGGGAGCACTAATCACCAGATCTGCCTGTGCATCCCTTGCTGTTGCGCTTTTATTGATCAGAACGAGTTTATTTCCCCGGTAATAATCAATTAGTCCGGCAGCCGGGTACACCACCAGGCTGGTACCTCCGATGATCAGGACATCCGCCTCCGCTATAGCAGACGCTGCACGCTGCAGCGTCTCCATATTCAATCCTTCCTCATAAAGCACTACGTCCGGCTTCACACGGCCGCCGCACTTTTTGCAGCGCGGAACCATCTTGCCGTCCCGAAGGCTTTGTTCCACCTCGTCCGCAGTATGAAAGCATCCACAGTCCTCACAGAAATTGCGCAAGATACTTCCATGGAGCTCCAACACATTCTTACTGCCGGCCGCCTGATGCAGACCATCGATATTCTGCGTAATCACAGCGCGCAGTCTTCCTTCATCTTCCCACTGTGCAAGTTTCCGATGTGCCTCGTTTGGCCTGGCATTTCCGGCAGGAACCAATATTTTATCCAGATAGAACCGAAAGAACTCTTCCGGCCGGTCACGGTAAAACGTGTGGCTCAAAATCGTTTCCGGAGGATACGAATATTTCTGGTTATAGAGCCCGTCCGTGCTTCGGAAATCCGGTATTCCGCTTTCGGTAGACACTCCGGCTCCGCCGAAAAACACGACATTCCGCGATCCCTGGAT
>CAVALB010000144.1:0-2748 GCA_963589345.1 uncultured Selenomonadales bacterium
CGTGCGAAGCACGCGAGTTTGGCCGCAGGGGAGACAATAGGCGGCGCAAGCGCACACGGTAAAAATTCCACAGGGTATGCATTTCTGTACGGCAGTCCCGGAACTTCGGACCTTACTATTATAATGTAAAAACGCTTTTATAAATTGGCATTTTTACAGGTTTGTCGTCCGCTGCAGGGAAAAGATGAATTCGGATCCCACACCTTCGGTGCTGATAACATCGATGTTTTCTCCATGCGCCTGGATGATTTCCTTCACGATGGCAAGCCCCAGGCCGGTTCCCTTCTTGTCTTTTCCACGAGACAAATCAGACTTGTAAAACCGGTCAAAGACCTTTGTTATGCTGTCCTTTGGGATTCCGATTCCCGTGTCCTTTACGGACACAAAAATTTTTTCATTCTTGATCCGCGTCTGGATATAGATCGTAGAGTCCTGATGACTGAACTTAATGGCATTGTCGATCAGATTGTAAAGCACCTGCTGGATCTTTCCCAGATCCGCATACACCATCTGGATATTATCAGAAAATGTCAATTCAAAATTGATATTTTTCTTGCCGCAGGTTCCTTCAAAAGAGGCCGCCGTATCCTTGATCACCCGGTTGATGTCAAAGCTTGACCGGGTGAGATATCCCTTACTGTCCAGGGAATTTAAGGTCAGCATTCCCTGCGTCAGCTTGGTCAGACGTTCCGTCTCACTGATCACCCTCGTTAAGTATTTTTCGTACATTTCCTGCGGAATGGTTCCGTCTATAATGGCCTCCAGATATCCTTTGATTGAGGTCAGCGGAGAGCGGAAATCATGTGATACATTGGCAATGAAATTTCTCTGATACTCCTCCAACTTGTTTAACTCCCCGGACATATAATTTAGCGTGCCTGCAAGATAGCCCATCTCATCCCGGGTATTGATATCAATATGATAATCCAGATTCCCGGCCGCATATTCGTTGGCGCCCTCCGTGATCTTTTTGAGCGGAAAATATACGGTCTTGGTAAACACCAGCAAAATGGTCAGCGACAGGATAAACAAAATCGCAAACGTTATGTATACAATATTTAGATTTGAATTGCTCGTGTCCCAGATCACACTCATGGGCAAATGGATCATCACATATCCGTAGGTATTGTAATTTCCGGTGATCGGTGCGGAAACACTCAATACATCATAGGGAAAGATCCCATAATAATCGCCCGTACTGTAAGACTTATTTCCGACTGCCGTAGGATCAAAGCCTTCAATTTCCGTGCCTGCCCGCTTATTCTGCTCGCTGTCCACCACAATAACGCCCTGACGATTCACTACCCAGATCTCAGCCCGAACAAATTTTGCTACCGCCTGAAGCTGCGGATAAACCGAGTCCAGATCCTGTTTTTTCCCCTGGTAAACACTGCTGTAAGCAGACGCGATCAAATTGGCCTCATCATACATGGCCTCTGCCTGAATTTTGACCTGATTCCGGTTCATAAGCTGAGCAGAAAAAGTCGCAATGGATGCAAATCCAAGCAGGCCGAATACCAGATAGCCTAAGATAAATTTATAATAGAGTGAATGTTTCATAACTGCATTTCCCCCGCAGGTAAAATCTTAATCTCACCCATTCTAACACAAAATGCTGCTTCCATCCATATCCTTCCGCAGACCAAGAGTCAAATCCACCAATATGTGCAAACGCAGCTTACTGTGCATAACAGATATGGGAGACGACATCATAACTGCCATCCGCTTTTCTGCACAGAAACATCACCTGATCCCTATCATCTGCTCCCTCTGCACAGATTGTCTGCCATGTTACCTCTTCATATTGCACAGTCACAATAATTTCATCATGCAGAACATTGATCACACCCTGCTTTCCATCCGTTCCGGTAACAACAGCAAAATCAAAATAGATATCGGAAATGTCCCTGTATTCCGGATAAACTTTTTTGATAGACGGTTCCGTCTGAAATGTAAGTGTGTCCAGATCCAGAAGTACTGCCTGGCCGTCTTTCACTCCGGTAGCAAGATTTTCAATCATTGGAAGTTTGTTAATGAAGTCAAATCCATCAAAAATTATTGCCGCATTTTCATCAATGATACACCAGCTTCCATCCGGCTTCTGCACT
Organism: uncultured Selenomonadales bacterium; assembly: GCA_963589345.1. Taxonomy (GTDB): domain Bacteria; phylum Bacillota; class Clostridia; order Lachnospirales; family Lachnospiraceae; genus Brotaphodocola. Next base: position 2,109 of record CAVALB010000144.1, read on the forward strand.
CTTGCAAACTGACCCTGCGCTTCCGAAAATGGATAGGCCTGCGTATAACTTCCCGGTATAAAAACAGACACTGTTCCATGATCATTTCTGGCATAACCAATCAAACCGCTTTCTTCATCGATAAAACGGAAGAGACCGTCTTTTTCATACTCTTCATAAATAAACTTGCAGGGACCAAACACAATTTCACCATCATGCTCCAGAGTGACACCTTTTAACGTGTATTTTAATTGCAAAGTATCCTGTGCCTGAGCAATGGCTGCCTCTGTTTTTGCAGCAGGATCTGCTGATGTGTCAGTTTCCACCTGCACAGCAGAATCTGCTGATGCAGCAATTTCCACAGGTTTTGCAGACTGCGAACCCGTGCAGCCGGTTACTCCAAAAGCAAGCAGTATACAGCAAACTGCGATTGTAATCCATCTGTATTTTCCCAGATTTTTCATAAATATCCTCCGCGCGAATTACGAATGTTTTTGAGAATTGCGAGAGTGCAAAGCACGTAGCAATTCGATATCAATGGGGTCAAAATATCTTTTGACCCCAACATCATAATAACACAAAGCGCCCAAATACTCAGCTAAAATTTTGGTTACAGTGTCAAAACTCATCTTCCACGACATGCTCGCATGTCGGTGGGAGA
>CAVALB010000145.1:0-2643 GCA_963589345.1 uncultured Selenomonadales bacterium
AGGGCGGTAGCTGCACGGTTGTTGATCTTCCGAAGGAAGGCATTACCGGAAATGATCATTTCATGTTCCAAGATCTGAATAATGATGTCATTGCCGATCATATTGAAAACTGGATTCAGGAAACCTTGGGTTGATCGGAGGAGCGCTATGAGAAAATGTAAGAGACATCACAGAGTATCTGTCGTGTTGTTTTGTGTTGCAGCATTGGCTTTGTCCGGCTGCGGAAAGCAAAATACAGCGATTCAGACGGAAAGCGAAACCACAGCGGCAGCAGAGGATGCACTTCCGGAAAATGTGGCGCGTACCACAGCCGGGCTTGTCCGCGGTACGAATGAAGACGGCATTTACCGCTATCTTGGTGTGCCTTATGCCGAGGCGAAAGAACGCTTTGTACCGGCAGAGGCGGTGACACCGTGGGAAGACATCAGAGAGGCTACAGAATATGGTCCGATGTCGCCGCAGGGCAGTATTTCCGGTCTCGGAGATGCGGATGATCAGAGCGGCACAGACAATAATGCACAGAATCTGAATATCTGGACACCGGGACTTGAGGATGGCAGGAAGCGCCCGGTCATGGTATGGCTGCACGGCGGCGGCTTTTCTACAGGCTCTGCCAATGAGGCGGGATATGACGGAGAAAACCTAAGCCGCGAAGGAGATGTTGTTGTGGTTGGAGTGAACCACAGACTGAATACCTTCGGCTTTCTCGATCTCTCAGCCTATGGTGAAAAATATCAGTATTCGGAAAATGTCGGCATCATGGATATTGTGGATGCCCTGGAATGGGTTAGAGATAACATCGAGTATTTCGGCGGAGATCCGGATAATGTCACAGTTTTCGGACAGTCCGGCGGCGGTGCAAAGGTACTGGCTCTCATGACAAGTCCCTATGCCAAGGGCCTCTTTAATAAGGGAATCGTGCAGAGTGGTGCTACGGAAACCATGGGCGTGGTATTTAACTCCAAGGAAGCCAGTGAGAGACTGACTGAGAATATCCTTAATAAGCTTAGTATTACAACGGATAATATTGAGGACATCCAGATAGTACCGGTGGATGAACTGCAGGCCGCTGCGACTGAAGCACTGACAGAGACCGGAGAGGAGCTGAAGCTTCCGGCAGCCCTGGGCGGCGGCTATTCTATGGACTGGGAGCCGGTCGTAGACGGCGATTTTCTGCCGACCAATCCGGTGACGGAGGATGGATTTGCAGAGGCAGGAAAGGATGTGACCCTGCTGATCGGCAGCAACTTAAACGAGTGGAGCGGATTCTTTGAGGCAGATCCGATCGAAGCAACGGAGGAACTGACCGAAGCACTGCAGGAAGCGTATCCGGATAAGACAGATCTGACAGCAGATCAGGTGGATACAACCACCATTCGTCTGCCGCTCCTGAAGATTATGAGCCATAAGGCAGATCAGGGCGGAGCACCGGTTTATACCTATGTCTTCACATACGGCAATTCCTTCCACGGAGCGGAAATCCCTTATGTGTTTGATAATCCGGCTGCGGATGCAACGGATGAAGAGAAAAGATTAGCCGAGCAGGTCAGCACGGCTTGGATCAATTTTGCAAAAACAGGTGTGCCGAGTGCAGATGGACTTCCGACCTGGGAAGCATATACACACGAGGGCGGTGCAACCATGCTGCTGGATACAACTTCAACACTTGCCTATAATCACGACAAGGCCTTGATGGACATTCTGTTCCCGGATTATATGGCAGAGTTAGATGGTGTCAGTTTCCCCTTGGGACAGAAGGTAGATTCTCCATCTTTTGAAGGCACTGTCTACATTTCCCCGATGATCACCAAGGATGATACTTACAATTTCCCGGCAACCAACAATATTATCTTTGCGCCGGGCGCCCGCAGCAGCTGGCACAGCCATGGCGGCATGACCGTATTGGTAACCGGAGGCATCGGATATTACCAGGAAGAGGGAAAGCCGGCGCAGATCTTAAAAAAAGGCGATGTGTTAGAGATCCCGGAGGGAACAAGACATTGGCATGGTGCAGTACCGGACAGCTGGTTTTCCCAGATGGTCATCTATGATGCGGATTACACGGCACCGGAAGGAACGACGGCAGAGAATGTGATTCTTACCGATGCAGAATATCAGGCGCTGGAGACAGAGGAATATACAGGACGTACGGAGGAGAACAATTCCGGCTTCATGTTCCTTCCGGCGAAGGAAGCTGTGACATTTGATACCTTCTCAGGTTCTGCATATGTGTCAGATATCGTTGGGGAGGATAATGCTGCCGGCGCCCCGGGATTACACTATGTGGTCTTTGCTCCGGGCGTCATCAACAACTGGCATACCCATGAGGGCGGACAGATCCTGATTGCCACTGATGGTATCGGCTATCATCAGGTAGAAGGCGGCAAGGTGCAGGTGATGCATCCCGGTGATGTGGCCTTCTGTCCTCCGGGAGTGAAGCATTGGCATGGAGGAAGCTTAAATTCAAGCTTCGCCCACATTGCCGTAAATACCAATCCGGAAAAGCCGGGCGTGGAGTGGTTTGACAGGATTTCTGATGCTGATTATCAGAAAATCGAAGAAAATGCAGATTAAAGAAAGGACGTAAATGTAGGCGTATGAAAGCTTTATTGGTGAATGGCAGTCCTCATAAGGAGGGCTGCA
>CAVALB010000146.1:0-2607 GCA_963589345.1 uncultured Selenomonadales bacterium
GGAGTCCTGCAAACAAAAGTCAATAGCTGAAACGAAAAAAGTCCCACAAATTTTGCGAGACTGAAAAAGGGTATAGCAAAGCAGGCTGGAGAAAAATCGCCAGCCGCAGATAGATGTAAATTAACTTAGTCCTGAACTGTGTTCTGCTGTGTATCGAATGCCTCAAGGCACTCCTTCACGCGAGCGTAATAGATGCGCAGAAACTTGTTTTGTGCCGCTGTCATATAGACAAAATACGGTTTGCCCTCGCCGCGTTTCTTATCGAGAAATTGATATACCGGTTCATCTTCCGGTGCTTTTCTCAGATAGGTGCAGACGATCTGGTACAGCGTTTTTCTCAGATGAGGCGAGCCACGTTTCGTCGTAGCAGTGCTTTGCACCTCGTGCTTACCGGACTGGGCCACAGCAGGATCAACACCGGCAAACGCCACGATCGAACTGCGGCGAGGAAAGCGGCGCACATCACCAATCTCGGCCATAAGCTGAGCAGCAGTCGTTTCGCCAACACCGTACATGGCACGCACAGTATCATACTCAGGCAACTGCTGCGCAAGGCGTGTCATCTCTGCACGCAGAGCGGCTAACGTCATTTTACCTGCCAGCAGCTGCTGAGCAGCAGTAGTGATGAGCAGTTTCGTGTTGTCGTCCTTCGGCAGCGTGACAAACAGTTCACAGCTTCGGGCGTAAATCTCAGCGGCTTTTTCGGCTCTAAAATGATAACCATTGCGCTTGCACCATTTCTCGTATCGAGCGGTAAATGCTTTCTCGCTGATGCGGCAAACACAGTCGCGATGCCAGAAAGTCATCACAAAATCAATCCATTTCTGGTGCCCGTCTGCACGAGCCGGACTGGAAAACAGCTCATTTACGCCGGGAAATGTTTTATCTGTCAGCGAGATGAGATTGTTTTGCAGCGATACCACGGTTTTCATGTAGATGTTGTACTGGCGGCTGCACAGCTTCAGTTGTTGTCTAATTGTATCCATAGCAGTATGTTCTCGCAGATCGACCCAGTTGTCAAGACCATACTTGGCAATTTTTAAGGAATCCGCTTTGTCAGTTTTGACCTTGCGGATCGAACCGGCACCGCTCTGCTTGATGTACAGCGGATTTAAAACACAGACGTAAATACCATATGCACTCAGCGCCGCTGCAACGGGTTCGTGGTAGCGTCCGGTTGCCTCCATGACAACGCGGGTATCTTCACCTAATGCAAGAATGGCATGTGCCATCTGGTCTAAGCCGGGTGCGGTATGAAGAAATTCCTGTGGCAGTAATGCCACTTCACCCATTGGCCGCAGGGCGGCCACCATGCTTTTCCCTTTGGAAACATCAATTCCTACTGCGTTCATTTTGCTCCTCCTGTGTGATTGGGTATGGCGTTCCGCCGTTTACTCATTGCCTGTTCAATCTCCTGGGTGACACGAGCGCACGATACGGTGGCTCTACCTGCGTAAATCGAATGCTGCGAATAAGAGAGGCGGCTGACGGACTCCCTGGCGGGCGTGCTGGCCCAAGGTTTGACGGGTCAGACCATTACTCTCTTATTCTAACAGCTTCGGCTTTGAGATGGAAAAAGACGCGGCTGGCGGCCGCGCCTTAAACCTTAATTATTATTGTAGGAGAATTGAGAATGGAAAATGAAACGCAGGATGGTGTATTCCATAAGAATAATTATCCATTCTCCATTTTCAATTCTCAATTACTGCAAAATACTGCAACAAAAAAGAAGTCCGCAAAGCGGACTTCTTTTTTGATTAGAGAGATAAATCTTACTCCCACAGACCCTTGGACTGCATATCGGAGATATACTCATCGCAGTTAGCCGAATCAACGACCTTTGCGCCGGAGTCGATGTAATCCTCAACAGAGTTGCCCTCGAGGACTGCAACCGCTGCTTCAACAGCCTTGTAGCCCATGTCGTAGCCGAGCTGTGCGATATCCATGCCGAGTGTGCCTGCCTTAACAGCCTCGATCGCGGACTGGTTGCCGTCGAAACCGCAAACTACGGTATCCTTGTAAGCAGCGTTGCCGGAATCGTTGATGATCTTGAGGGCAGCCATTGCCATATCGTCGTTAGAGGAAAGAACTACGTCAATGCCGTCCGGATACTTCTGCATAACAGCTTCCATTGCGGTGGAAGCCTTCTCAGCCATAGCGTCGCAGTACTGCACTTCGACAACCTCACCGCCTGCTTCCTCTGCACCGGCCTTGTAGCCAGCCAGACGAGCTTCGTGGGTCTCATCGCCCTGGGTACCGGTCAGGATCAGAACGGTCGGCTTGTCAGCGCCGCGCTTCTTGGCTTCCTCAACAGCAGCCTTGCCGCCTTCCTTGGCAGCGGACTCGTTGCCGGTGCCGACAAACGTGGACTTCTTATCCGAGGTAAAGTCAGTATCTACGGCGATGACCGGCTTCTCAGCGGTGGAGACCAGCGTAGCGGCCGTATCGGACTGCAGCGGAGCCAGTACGATGGCGTCGATGCCCGGATTGCCGAGCGAGGTCTCGATCATGTTGACCTGTTCATCATACGAGGTAGCCGAGGTCGGAGACTGGATCTCAACGCTTACGTTGTCGTGCTCATCGGCGTAAGCCTTTGCACCTGCGATA
>CAVALB010000147.1:0-2604 GCA_963589345.1 uncultured Selenomonadales bacterium
GCATTATCCTTCGGCATCAGCTTCCAGCCGAAGATGCAGTAGAGGGTCAGCACGGTCATGGGAATGATGGCAAACTTAAAGGGATCCAGGAGGGAGATCATATACTCCGGATGGCCTTCGCCGATGATGCCCTCATAGAAGCCGTTCAGTGTGGCAAAGGTTGTGGCACCGAGACCGATGGGAAGACGGAACTTCCAGGCCACCATGACACCAAGAAGCGGCAGGATCAGGCGGTTTGCCGTGATCTCACCGGAACTGTTCAGGGTGGTCAGGAATACCACCAGAATGGCCAGAGCTGCGGTGGACGGCACAAACTGGGAGAAGAGGGCAGCGACAGCATAGAATGCGATGATCAGCATGATGCCGCTCTTTCCCTGCACCATATTTAATGTAGCGGAAATTTTGTCCACCAGAGCGGTTTTGGACAGCACCGCTGAGAGTGCCAGTGTGGGTGCGATCAGCACCACGGTTTTGTTGCCGAAGCCGGTGAAGGCGGATTTCAGATCCACGACACCGGTGGCTGCCAGAATGAGGCAGCAGGTCATGGCGGTGACGCCGAAGGGAACCTTGTTCCAGACGAACATGACCATCATGAATAAAGTGACCAAAAGAACGATGGTTAACTGAGACATTGAAAGCCCTCCCCTTACTGCATCAATACACGAACCTGGCGTACCCGCTCCCGGACAAAGTCTGCCCAGACGGTCGGGTCATAATAGCAGTTGTTTTCATTGGTGTACTGACCGGCGCGATCGGTGATCTCGATCTGGTTCGGATGGCTCGGAAGAGCAATGTCGACGTGCATGGCGGTGAGCTTGGCCTCGTCCTCGAAGAAGCGGTCCCGGAGTGCGGGGGTCAGCATCTTGCTGCTCGCATAGTACTTGTCGTTCATGGTGTTGGCACCGACACCGCCGTGCATGCCCAGGGTATAGGTCTTGCCGTCAGCGGGATTTGTTTCCTCCCAGAAGAAGCTGGTGCAGCCGATGGTGTGACCGGGCGTCAGCATGGTGCGGATGGAAATGTCGCCGAGCACAACAGGCGTGTTGTCGTCGTAGAACTTGTCGACCTGAAAATCCATGGGATGAGAATCCTTGTCCAGCACCAGGGTCTCCTCCGGTACCTTCTGGTAGAAGTCCCAGTCCTCCTTGGACATATACAGCTCTGCACCGGTGATCTCCTTCATAAGCTGTGCGGCACCGCAGTGATCAAAGTGGGCATGGCTCAGCAGGATCTTCTTGATATCGGTGGGCTTATGACCGGTCTTGTAAATGCTGTCGATAAGCAGATAGGCGCTTTCCGGAATGGCGGTATCGATGAGGATACAGCCCTCACTGGTTTCGATGAGCCAGCAGCCTACCCAGGTCTGTCCGGCTACATACCAGGTTCTCGGTGATACCTGGAACGGCTCAATGGCTGCGGTCCACGGACGATAGGCCAGTGTTGCCACCGGATCCGCCATGGGCTTTGTGCATTTGAATGACATAAAAACTCCCCTTTCGTGTGTGCGCGGAGAAATGCCGCCTGACACAGCATTTTCCGCTTTGAAAAAAATTTGATGCTTCTTGTTTTCATAGTAACGGAGAGATATTATTAATACAACTTATAAGAAAACGGATTTAAACTTAGATAAATTAAGAGAACATGTTTCCAAGAGAGGGAGAAAAGAAATGGATATGAAGCAGATTGAAAACATCCTGGCCATTGCCAATAAAGGCAGCATCACCAAGGCGGCGGAGGGACTCTTTGTCACCCAGTCCGCGCTGAATCAGCAGCTCCTAAAGCTGGAAAAGGAGATCGGACGGCCGCTTTTTGAGCGGCGAAACCACAGCATGATTCCTACGGATGCGGGACAAATTTATCTGGAGGGGGCACGGGAGATTCTGCAGATCAAGGAGAATACCTATAAGCGGCTGTCAGATATGAGTGAGGACAGCCACGGCACCATTTCCATCGTCTATACGCCGGAGCGGGGTGCCGATATGTTCTCGGAGGTGTTTCCGGTGTTTCACATGCTCTATCCGCATATACGTTTTCATACACGGGAGCTTAGGAATAAGCAGATGGAGCAGCTGCTTACGAATAAGGAGACGGACCTGGCCTGCATTACCTATACGGAGGGCGGGAAAAATCCCGCCTTTTCCTATATCGGCGGCGTAAAGGAGGAGATTGTCTTGGGCATGCCGGCCTCGCACCCCTTAGCTTACCTGGCGGGAGAAAACAGTGCGGAACGGCTGCCGGAGCTGGATCTTCGTCTGCTGAGAGACACGGATTTTGTGCTGGCGGGACCGGAAACAAAGAGTGCAGACATTGAGGCGGAAATCTTCGGCATCGCCGGCTTTCGGCCCAGGGTGCTCTATACCGCCTCGGGAAGTGCCACGAGAATACGCTCGGTGAGGGGGCAGCAGGCCTGTGCCTTCTTCCCGGCCTTCTATATCGATGCAGAGGCTCCGGTGGTTTATTTCTCGGTGCAACCCCATAAGTATTGGTACAGCAGTGTGGCCTACCGGAAGGACAGCTACCTGTCTGCGCCGGAGCTGGTGCTCACCGATCTGATCCGCAAGTATAACGCAAGGGTCAGCAATTTTAAGGATGTGAAGGTGCGGT
>CAVALB010000148.1:0-2490 GCA_963589345.1 uncultured Selenomonadales bacterium
TAAATATATTATTGCCTGCACTTATTTTGTTATAAAGCCGATTTATCAAAAATTTTTCAATACAGTTATGGTCTGTTTACTATTCTAGCTTAGCCAGTAAAGTAGAAGTTCCGGGACTGCCGTACAGAATAAGCAGACCCTTTGGAATTTTCCGTGTGCGCGAGCATAGCGTCTCCCCGGAGGACCTGTCTGAGCGTGCGAAGCACGCGAGTTTGGCCGCAGGGGAGACAATAGGCGGCGCAAGCGCACACGGTAAAAATTCCACAGGGTATGCGTTTCTGTACGGCAGTCCCGGAACTTCGGACTCTTACGAAACAAAGTGATAAATTGGCATTTGCGATTTCTAGTGGATGGCCTCGCACATCTTCTGCACGTAGGCTTTGATCTGCTCCGGCGCATCGGCTCCGTATTCTTTGCAGAGCTTCACGATGGCAGATCCCACAATGGCTCCGTCGGAAAGCCCCGCCATCTTTGCGGCCTGTTCCGGATTAGAGATGCCAAATCCTACCGCACACGGAATGTTCTTTGCTTCCTTTACCAGCTTCACCATAGCTCCGATGTCTGTGGTAATCTCACTTCTCATGCCGGTTACACCGAGAGAGGATACACAATATACGAATCCATTTGCTTCCTTTGCGATCATGCGGATACGGTCGTGGGAGGTTGGCGCAATCAGAGAAATCAGATCCAGACCGTATTTCTTGCAGACACTGTCAAATTCCTCCTTTTCCTCAAACGGGACGTCCGGAAGGATCAGGCCATCCATGCCGATCTCTGCTGCCTTCTTTACGAAACGTTCTGTTCCGTAGGAAAAAACTACGTTTGCATAGGTCATGAATACCAACGGGATCTGGCTGTTTTTTCGAATTTTAACTACCATATCAAAAATCTTGTCCGTGGTTACACCGCCGGATAAGGCACGGATATTTGCCTCCTGAATGACAGGTCCTTCTGCGGTCGGATCAGAAAACGGAATTCCAAGCTCGATCAGGTCTGCACCTGCCTCTTCCATGGCATAGACGATTTTTTCTGTTACCTCCAGGGACGGATCCCCGCAGGTAATAAACGGGATAAATGCTTTTCCTTTTTCAAATGCCTTTGCAATCTTATTCATGTAAGTCCTCCCCTCTGTATCTCGCTACGGATACACAGTCTTTATCTCCTCTTCCGGATACATTCACAACGATAATCTTATCTTTTCCCATGGTTGGAGCCAGCTTCATGGCATGGGCAATCGCATGAGCACTCTCAATGGCCGGAATGATTCCTTCGGTCTGTGACAGATACTCAAAGGCCTCCACAGCCTCCTCATCCGTGATGGCTACATACTGGGCACGTCCTGCATCAAAAAGGGCTGCATGTTCCGGTCCGATACCCGGATAATCAAGTCCTGCAGAAATAGAATACACCGGAGCGATCTGTCCGTATTCATCCTGACAGAAATAGGATTTCATTCCGTGGAAAATACCAAGCTTTCCGGTCGCAATGGTGGCTGCCGTCTCTGCGGTATTTACGCCCCGGCCTGCTGCCTCACAGCCAATCAGCTGCACATCCTTATCGTTAATGAAGTTGTAGAAAGCACCGATGGCATTGGAACCGCCTCCGACACAGGCCAAGACTGCATCCGGAAGTCTTCCTTCTTTCTCTAACATCTGCTCCTTGATCTCCTTAGAGATGACAGACTGGAAGTCTCGCACAATGGTCGGAAACGGATGGGGTCCCATGCAGGAGCCAAGCACATAGTGGGTATCCTCAATGCGGTTCGTCCATTCTCTCATGGTTTCCGATACCGCATCCTTTAAGGTTCCGGTTCCGGAGGTCACTGCGTGTACCTTGGCTCCGAGGAGGCGCATACGGTATACGTTTAATGCCTGGCGCTCGGTATCTTCCTTTCCCATGAAGACCTCACATTCCATTCCCATGAGGGCTGCTACTGTCGCAGTAGCTACGCCATGCTGACCTGCTCCGGTCTCTGCGATGACTCTGGTCTTGCCCATCTTCTTTGCTAAAAGCATCTGGCCGATCACGTTATTGATCTTATGGGCACCGGTGTGGTTCAAGTCCTCACGTTTTAAATAGATCTTGGCTCCGCCCAGGTCTTTTGTCATGCGCTCTGCGTAATAAAGGCGGGAGGGTCTGCCTGCATATTCATTTAACATCGTAGTCAGTTCCCGGTTAAATTCCGGGTCATCCTTGTAACGGTTGTAAGCCTCTTCCAGTTCGATCACTGCATTCATCAGAGTTTCCGGAATGTACTGACCGCCGTGAATTCCAAATCTTCCATTGCTCATTGTGTTTCCTCCTCATAGGTTAATTTTCTCGAAAGAAAATGAAAATCCCGACATAGTAAAGAAATACTATGCCGGGACGAATGTGATCGTGGTGCCACCCGATTTTACAGACTGTGTAACTGTTCAGAGCCAAGCAAAATTTCGTAAATCAGACGTGAAATGCTTGCATTTCTAAGGCTGATTTTGAAATTTTATTTGG
>CAVALB010000149.1:0-2172 GCA_963589345.1 uncultured Selenomonadales bacterium
GAAGAAAACCGAAGCCCGGAACAGTTTCGGGAAGAGCTTGAAAAGCTGTGGAGAGTCATGGAGCTTCACTCTCTGTTAAAAGAACCGGAGTTTGCAGATACCTATAGGAAGTATCAGGCAGACTCCAAAAGGTATGATGACATGCTTCGGGAGAAAGAAGCGGAAAGAATAAACGAACCGTTACAGGACTTAAACGGCAGCAGAACGTTTATGCCTATTGACAAAGAATCCCCCTATTACGAGGAGGTTTCCAATACGGCCTATATGGAACTGCAGGATAGCTGGACGGAGCTGAAGAAACGGCCGTCTGCCGGGGCTGCAGAAAGAAATATGGAACAGCTGTTATCTGCCATGCAGCTTCATTATCTCAGGCGCAGCGCAACCGGAAGTATGCTCCCTATGACACAGGCGGAATATGAAGACATCCGCGGCATGTACAACCGGTGTGTGACCGATTTAAACCGCTTTCCGGACAAAGAGAAAACGAAGCCGGAATATAAGACGCTGCATTCTCTTCTCGTCCGGAACCAGAAGGAACTGAACAGCCTCTCACCGGATAAGGCACTGCCTCCGTTAGGTGATGTGCTTCACGGTGCCAAAGATCCGGTCATCCATCTGCAGGATACGGAAAATCATACCGTAGGAGCGCAGATGAGCCATCGTGAGACCGTAGAATATATAGATGAAAACGGAAAGCTGCGTCAGGGGTTTTTTACACCGGAGAAAAAACTGGGGAATTGGCGAAAGGACGCTACAGAACTTCTGGATAGTTATATCAAAAAGTATCCTCAATACGAGACCTATTTTGAAAAAATAAAAAATGACAAGAGCATTTATGACCGCATCGAGAATGCTGCTGCTAATGACGAAAATAGAAGAAATAAGGTAGAGGTAAACCAGGTACTTGATTCCTTTCAATGGGTCAGTCAGAAGGATAAGGATTGGTATGGGGACTTCAGACGGGTATTTCATGAATTAGGAAAGGATATTACGAAACCCAGAGGAAACTATCTTACGTTAAAATCAATCGGGATCCATGATGGGGACAGGTTGGCAGACCGCTCCAGTGCCATGAGTGATGTGGCAGAGGCTCTTGGTTTCCCGGATCTGCTGGTCAAAAGCCGGCGTGTAACGGTAAAGAAGGGCGATAAGGAAATACCGGGCATTATGATGGATGAAGCGGGACCGGATACTCTGGACACAGACAAACTGCCGGATAAACATCCGTTTTACAACCTGGCTGTTTCGGAATTTGATAATAAGGAACTGCTCAGTTCCCTTGCAGATCTTCAGATTCTGGATTATCTGTGCGCCAATACAGACCGGCATGCAAGCAACTTTTTCCTTAAAATGGATTTTTCGGATCCTAATCTGCCGAAAATCCGCGGCGTTCAGGGCATTGATAACGACAACTCCTTCGGAGCGATTAAAGAAGGTCCGGTTTACAGGCTGCCACGTACGGAAAATCTAAAGGTTATAACAGGTAAAATGGCAGAGGCTGTCAAAAATATGACGCCTAAAAAGCTGGAAGAGATCCTGCAGCCCTACAATTTCCGTAAGGATCAGATCCGTGCTGCCCAAACTCGCCTTAAGACTTTGCAGGGTATGATCAACGAGTTTGAAAAAAAAGGCGAATCCAAGATCAGCTTCAGCGGAAAACTGATGAATAAAAAAGGTACGATCTTTGTCGCCGGAAATGACGATGACTGGAAGCGCCTGAACATGGATGCGCTGATACCGCCGGTGATCAATCGAAGGATTGCTACCAACATTTTCTATATGGCAGATACAAGCCGAGAGGAACTTAAGGAGTATCAAGAGAGACAGAGGGAACGGGAGGAGCTGCGAAAGAAGCTAAAGAGGGAACCTGAAGATGAGGTCAACCCGGTTCTTAATGACAAGACACTTAAGAAACCGATCCAGTATGATGCACATGGTCTTAAGGAACTGGATCATAAAGAGCTTGAAAAAATGGAAGCACACCGAACTGAAGAATGTGAAATTCTTCGCAATGCCAGAAACCTCTTCGATCAGCACGGCGGGCAGGACTGGGAACACCGCACCAGAGAATATAAGACCATGAGCCGTGCATTAAACGATTATATAAGAGCCTATGAAGAGCTGGGAAAGGCGCTGCGGGGAGAAGCAGAGGAAAAGGAAGCAATCATAGAC